>CBDTTM010000082.1:0-10760 GCA_965363355.1 uncultured Selenomonadaceae bacterium
GGTAGCTGCTAAGAAATTTAGTGAAGTTGTAAAGACCGCTATTGATGAAGGTATTGATTTAGTTGTAGCTGGTGCAGGTTTTTCGCGTGACATGTTTGGTTTAGGTAAGGAGTCGGGGACTCCCATCGTACCGATTGTTTCTTCTGTTAAATTAGCGAAAATTTCTCAACGTCTTGGTGCTACGGCAATTATTGTCGAAGGTAAAGAAGCTGGTGGGCATTTGGGGACCGACGTTTCGATAAAAGAATTGATTCCATCAATCCGCGAAGCCGTCGATAAGGATATCCCTGTAATTGCTGCTGGCGGTTGCATGAGTGGCCAAGATATTGTTGATCTTATAAAATTGGGCGCAAGTGGTGTACAAATGGGTTCACGCTTTGCTGCTAGTGAAGAATCCAATGCCGCTCCGGCATTAAAGGAATTCTATTTAAAGGCAAAACCGGAAGATGTTGTTGTAATACATAGCCCGGTAGGATTACCTGGACGTGCTGTCCGCAATCCTTTTGCTGAAAAGATTCTTGTAGGACCGGTTGGGGTAGACAAATGTGATTCTTGTTTAAAAAATTGCAAACATAATTTTTGTATCATCCGGGCACTTATTCGGGCTCAGCAGGGTGATGTAGAAACAGGCTTGGTGTTTACCGGCGAATATATTCATAAAATAAAGGAAATATTGTCAGTAAAAGAAATATTTTCTCGTTTGCATGTAGAAATTGCAGCGGCAGAATAAATGTGAGGTGTTATGAGTTTGAAAAATAGAGTTGTAATCACTGGTATTGGTGCGATTACACCAATCGGCACAGGGAAAGATGCTTTTTGGCAATCCCTAATTGCTGGTAAGTCCGGTATTACCAAAACCAGCCGTTTTGATCCGGCTGAATATACGGCACAGATTGCCGGTGAAGTAAAAGATTTTGAACCTACGGATTATATCGATAAAAAAGAATCTAAGCGTATGGACCGCAATGCACAATTTGCTGTTGCGGCAGCTAAATTGGCGTTGGAGGATTCTAAACTCGATTTAGAAAAAGAAAACCGTGATCGTATTGGCGTATTTGTCGGTACTGGTATTGGTGGAATCGAGACTTTGCATAAACAGTATGAGACCTTGTTTGATAAAGGTCCAAGCCGTATAAGTCCTTTCTTTGTCCCAATGATGATCGGTAACATGGCTGCAGGTCAGGTTTCCATTACATTTGGTCTTCAGGGGCCAAGCAGCTGTGTTGTTACTGCTTGTGCTTCAGGAACAAATTCCATTGGCGATGCTTTTCGTGTGATTCAACGCGGTGATGCGGATGCAATGGTCGCTGGTGGCACGGAAGCGTGTATATCTCCGGCTGCTGTTGCGGGGTTTTGCTCAATGAAGGCACTTTGTTCGGATTTCAATGATGAACCTACTAGAGCATCGCGTCCATTTGATAAAGACCGCAGTGGTTTTGTCATGGGTGAAGGTTCTGGTGTAGTTATATTGGAAAGCCTTGAACATGCAAAAAATCGCGGCGCACATATTTATGCTGAAGTTGTAGGTTATGGTTCGAATTCCGATGCATACCATATAACTTCTCCTGCTCCAGGTGGCGCACAAGCAGCAAAATGCATGCAGCTCGCACTTGATGATGCAGGCATGAAGGCGGAAGAAATCGACTATATCAATGCGCATGGTACATCCACGCATTTAAATGATGAAACAGAAACAATGGCAGTCAAGACTGTTTTTGGCGATCATGCTTATAAATTAGCCATGAGTTCGATAAAATCGATGACGGGTCATTTGCTCGGAGCTGCTGGTGGAATTGAATGCATTGCCACAGCATTGACTGTTGAACATGACATTATGCCACCGACGATTAATTATGAAACTCCGGATGAAGGCTTGGATTTGGACTATGTTCCAAATAAAGCGAAAGAAAAAACCGTGAATGCAGCTCTGTCTAATTCCTTGGGCTTTGGCGGACACAATGCATGCCTCATCTTAAGGAAGTATGTTGATTAAATGAGCATACAAGCAGGGATGACAGCAAAAAGACTGCAGTCATTAAAAACATTTGCCCAAAAGCTTGACGTATCTTTTGATGACTGGACATTGCTTCATCAGGCCCTTACACATACATCATATGCCAATGAAGCAAAGGATCCAGCAATTCACCATAATGAACGCCTTGAATTTCTTGGCGATGCAGTCTTGGAATTGGCTACAAGCACTTATTTATATAAGCATTTCCCAAACTTACCAGAAGGGGAAATGACCAAGGCGAGAGCCTCGGTCGTTTGTGAAGTGACGTTAGCCAAACGAGCACGTATATTGGAGATTGGCAAATACCTGTTATTCGGAAAAGGTGAACTTGCAACCGGTGGTAGAGAAAGATCTTCGATTTTAGCAGATGCTTTTGAAGCAATCATTGGAGCGATTTATTTAGATCAAGGAAGCGAAGTAGCTTTTTGCTATGTGCTTACCCAGTTGAAAGAAGATCTCCTGACAGTAAAGAACGGGCAGGCACTTCAAGATTATAAAACTTTGCTGCAAGAGGTGGTCCAAAAGAAGGCAGACCAGACGATTCAGTACGAGTTGCTTTCAGAGAAAGGCCCCGATCATAGCAAGATTTTTGAATTTGCCGTTAAGGTCAACGATGTCATTTATGGTGTCGGTGTCGGTAAAAGCAAAAAAGAAGCAGAGCAGCGAGCAGCTAAGCAAGCTCTTGATAAGATTAATAAATGAAAAAACCGGGTGGCATATGCCATCCGGTTTTTGCTATGAGGTGAAACATGAAGACCTATATCATACCTATCTTCATTCCCCATTATGGCTGTCCGCATACCTGTGTATTTTGCAGCCAGCGTAAAATAACTGGTGTACAGACGGATGTAACTGGAGAATATATTGAAAACACAATCAGACGTCATCTTGCTGGAATCACTAAGGCGTATTATATTGAAGTTGCTTTTTATGGAGGCAGCTTTACCGCTCTTGATTTAAGTGTGCAATATGAACTTTTGGCTCCGGCGTATGCATTCATTGTGCGCGGCGAGGTCAATGCTTTGCGTTTGTCTACACGTCCCGATTGTATTGATGATGCGATTTTAATGCAGTTAAAAAAACTAGGCGTCAAGACAATTGAACTCGGGGCACAGTCTTTTGATGATGAAGTCCTTAAACTGGCTGAGCGCGGTCATGTTGGTGAAACCATTGGGCTGGCAGCAAAGAAAATTCGTGCATATGGATTTTCTTTAGGCTTGCAACTGATGCCAGGACTGCCAGGCGATACATGGCGCACGCTGATGTATTCATTGGCAAAGACAATTGAAATAAGGCCGCAACTTGTTCGAATCTATCCAACTTTGGTTTTGGACGGTACAGCCTTAGGGCGTTTGTATGAACAGGGTGACTATAGCCCGCTTACGCTGTCAACGGCTATTTCTTATGCTGCAATCATGAAACTTTTGCTTGAACGCAATAACATCCAAGTGATTCGGACCGGTTTGCAGTCAAGTGAAACGCTAGATGATGGAAAAACGATTTTAGCCGGGCCCTATCATCCCGCTTTTGGAGAAATGGTGGATTCCTATTTATATTATTTGATGGTAGCTTCTGTTTTGGAGCAAATGAATGATTATAAGGGGAAAAAAATAATTTTGCATCATCATCCAAAAGACACATCAAGGCTGCGGGGCAATAAGAACAGCAACAAAAATTTATGGATGGAAAAATTTTTGTTGAAAGATATTCAATTTATTGCAGATGAATCCAATCCAGGTCATTTGACCATTTATGATGGCAGCTTATCTTATCAGACGAATCTGGCAATGCTTGAACTATTTTGAGTTTTGATGTAAAGATAGGAAATTTTAGATGGCTGTGATAAAATAGATAAAAATTCATTTTACAAAAGGATAGTGACTTATGAGAGATTTGATTATGCTTGGAACAGGTTCAGCAATGGTTACGAATTGCTTCAATACATGTTTTGCACTTCATTTACCAGAAGATGAATACTTTTTAGTCGATGCCGGTGGAGGCAATGGCATTTTACGACAGATAGAACAAGCTTCTATTGATTTCCCTAAAATCCATCACATGTTTGTCACCCATGGTCATACAGATCACGTCTTAGGGGTTATTTGGGTCATCCGCAAAATAGCTACCTTGCTTAACCAGGGCAAGTATGAAAAAAAATTTCATATATATTGCCATAAAGAGTTGGCGGAGACGATCCATACAATGACAGCCCTTACGCTTAAGAAAAAAGATTTAGAGCAGATCGGGAATAATATTTTGTTCCATGAAGTGCAGGACGGGCAGCAGCTCGATATTCTTGCTATGCAGGTGACGTTTTTTGATATTCAATCGACAAAGGCGAAACAATTTGGCTTTCGAGCACTTTTTCCCGATGGGATGCTTTTTTCTTGTTTGGGCGATGAACCTTTTAATGAGCATTGTAAGGCGCATGTTTATAAAAGTGATTGGTTACTGTCAGAGGCGTTTTGTCTTTATGCAGACCGGGCGGTGTTCAAGCCTTATGAAAAGCACCATAGCACCGTGAAAGAGGCTTGTGAGACAGCAGCCTTGCTAGCAGCAAAGAATCTAGTGCTCTATCATACGGAAGACAAAGATATGAAAGGCCGAAAAGTGAAGTATACAAAAGAAGGCAGTCAGTATTATCAAGGAAGCCTGTATGTGCCCAATGATTTGGACGTTATCTCTTTGTAGAAAAGATGAAAATGAAACTGCTTTAAAACAAGGTTTTAGGCAGTTTCTATCTTTTTGACGAATGTGGCAGAAAAAAGGCTCTGTTTTACATAAATGAAATAGGGAGGCTGTTTCTATGGAAATCAAAGAGATTCGGGAAAAATGGATGAGCAACGCAGCTGAAAAACAGGAATATGCACGTCACTTCTGGGATAGTGTTGCTGAATACTATGAAGAACGAGAGCTGCCTTTTTGGCAAAGCAATGATTTTTTGAAATTGCTTGCCAGTAAAGTGAGTTTTACGTCATCGATGCGTTCTTTGGATATTGGTTGTGGAGCCGGTGATTATTCGATGGTAATTGCCCCAAAAGTGAAAATGGCAGTCGGAACAGATCTTTCTCCGGCAATGATCGAGGCAGCAAGAAAAAAATCGCAAGAGCATCGGGTGAAAAACGCCGAATTTATTTGTGCGGATTGGTCAGTATTAGATGTCGACGACTTTGGCTGGAGAGGCGGTTTTGATTTGGTTTTTGCCCATATGACACCGGCAATCGACAGTGCAGTTATGCTTGAAAAAATGAGGGCTTGTTCTAAAAACTATTGTTTTTTGACAAAACCGACCAGACGCCAAGACTCGGTGCTCGATCCTATCAAGAAGCTATTAGGGCTTGCCTCGGGCAGTACTTTTGATACACATATCGCTGAAGCTTTTGAATTGGTGTGGCATCTTGGCGGCTGTCCTGAATTATTTTATTGGCAGGATGCTTGGGAATTTGACCATTCGCTCGAGGAAGCATGTGCCTGGTATAGTGCTAAAATCAGAACACAGCATGAGATTGGCAATGCTGAAGAAAAAATCATCCGCAAGTATCTAACGGATATAAGTCTTGAGGGAAGAATAAAAGAAGAGACAAAAAGTACAATTGTGACGATGTATTGGCAACGATGAATGAGGACCGTTTTTTATTTTGCAGGAATCGTAGTTAAAATGAAAGAAGGTGAGCTTTATGCGACTGTGGCATGACCGATTGATTCCTTTTTTACCGAGACAGCAGCTTTTGGGGCAGCATCGAGAATGTTGCGCATTAAGAGGCAATGGCTGGGGCCGAAAACATGCAACCGTTGATTATGTATTTCGACATAGCCCGGCGTTTTTGGTTGCATATCATTTTTTGGTTATGGCGGAAATGGATGCTAGAGGTTATAAGCATGCGAAAGAATGGGACGAGCCTTCTTATCGCGGAGCAAAATGCCTTCCGTGGGAAGAACTCATTATGGAGTTTGCGATGCGCTATCCGGAGCATGATAAGACATATTTGAAAGAATGTCTTGAGAACCTTAGAAAAAAAGGTATAGAAATCGAGCTTTCGGAAGAAAAGAGTGCTGCCGATTTGTAATGGGTTTATCGGTCGAAATTATCAGAAGATTATAGACAATCAATCCTTGGTATGATACTATAGGGGGAAATATAGTGCAAGGAGGACTAAGGATGCAGATTAAAAAACATGCAAAACCTTTACATGAAGCTACAATAGGCGATTTAACCGATCGAAAATGTGGGTTTTGTGGATTGAACCTTCAGTTTGCCGAGGTGGAATGCAGTGAAAACAAAGCATGGTTATCCTGTCCAATATTCATGTCAGAAAGAGGGCTTTCGCAGCGAGAACATTCGTCATATGCGGTTCTGCTGAAAGAAACTGGCTATCAGATGGGAGATGAAGAGAAGCTTCAAAAGCGATTGAAGGAAAATATGCCAAGCAGGAAGATGCAGCACGATCAACGAAAAAAAACAGCGCAGCCGGCAGGAAGTTTTGGCAGGCGTTGAGATAAAAGATAAATTCAGCTGTGCGAAGTTAAGGCTCCGTACAGCTTTT
The DNA here is from genome assembly GCA_965363355.1 of uncultured Selenomonadaceae bacterium. Taxonomy (GTDB): domain Bacteria; phylum Bacillota; class Negativicutes; order Selenomonadales; family Selenomonadaceae; genus CBDTTM01. The sequence continues at coordinate 6,559 of CBDTTM010000082.1, forward strand.
TGTTTGCAAGAAGCAGAAGGATTCTAAAAGGATAGCTAAGGGTTTGTTTTGTGCAGCTATCTTTTTTGTGATACAATGAAATATAAGTGTCAAAATAGCATTCGTATAGGCTGGTGAAAGTTTTGCAGTTGAAAAGATTAGAGGCATATGGATTTAAGTCTTTTGCCGATAAACTGGAAATTGAATTTGATAAGGGAATAACGGCAATTGTAGGTCCTAATGGCAGTGGGAAGAGCAATATCACGGATGCAATCCGTTGGGTGCTCGGCGAGCAAAATGTCCGCAACTTGCGTGGGGCAAAAGCGGAAGATATTATTTTCACTGGCAGTGCTTCAAGGCGCGCCCTTGGGGTAGCGGATGTGTCACTGACGTTTGATAATAGCGATGGACAGCTGGCGCTTGATTTTAAAGAGGTCGTCGTAACAAGACGTTTATTTCGTTCGGGTGAAAGCGAGTTTTATATCAACAAGGCCAAATGCCGTTTGAAAGATATCTATGATTTATTTGCTGATACGGGTCTGGGGCGTGATGCGATCAGCGTAATCAGCCAAAACAAGATTGATGAGGTTTTAAACAGTAAACCAGAAGAACGGCGTTTATTGTTTGAAGAAACCGCGGGAATTACAAAATATCGCAATAGAAAACGTGAGTCGCTGCGTAAACTTAATGATACGGAGCAAAATCTTTTGCGCGTCAATGATATTGTCCTGGAAATTGAAAATCAATTGGAACCTTTGGCTGAACAAGCAGAAAAAACTAAACAGCACAATGTGCTGGCACAGGAATTCCAAAGTTGCAAATTAACGCAGATTTTACATAAATATGAAACGCGTAGTAATGAACGAACAAATGGGCAAGTAAAGCTCAAAGAGCTCAAAGATGAAGAAACTGCTTTTTTGACGAAGGTACAGGTTCTTGAAGCTTCAAAAGAACAGTTAAGTAAAGAAATCCTTGATATTGAAGCTTCTTTGCAAGAACTTGGCGAGAAGAACCATGAGTTGGGTCAACAACTTGAGAAAAATCGCAATGAGATTTCGATTTTGCAGGAACGTTTAGAGCAAGGCAGCCGATCCAAACAGCGATTTATAATTGACCGCAATGAAACGTTACAAAGGGAAATGGAATCTAAGCAGCGTTTTGAAAAGCTCATAGCAGAAAAAAAGCAGGCCGAAGAAAATGCTGCTGTGATAGAATTGAAGCTGCAAAAGGAATTGGCTGCAGAACAAAGCTTGCAGGAAAAAATTCAATTGCAAACAACAGCTTTGAGAGGATTACAGGAAAAAGCGCAGTTAAAGCAGCAGGAAATGAATGAAAAAAGCCAGTCGTTGGCACTGCTGGAAAGAGATTTGGCTGAAGTGGAACGGCAGCTCGATGAGCAGTCACGTTTATATGCAGATCATGAAGAAAATCATAGTTTGCAACAAATAGAGCTTGATGAATTGCAGGCGGTATTTTCAAAAAAAGAGGCAGAAAACCAGGTACGAATAGAAGAAAAGAAAAAGATAGAAACGAAATTGGCTGCAGCAAAAAAAGAGAAACAAAACATCGATGAAGCAGTGCGCAAGACGCAGCAGCAAGGGCAAAGTGCTGCGGCACGGTTGTCGGTGCTGACCAATCTCCAACATGAATACGAAGGCTTTGGCCGCGCGGTGAAATCTGTACTTAAAAGCAATGCGAGCTGGCGCGCTGGGATAAGCGGTGCGGTTGCAGAATTGATCCATGTAGAAAAACGCTACGTGACAGCAATTGAAATTTCTTTGGGCGGCAGTTTGCAAAACATTGTAACAAAAGATACGCAAACGGCAAAAGACGCCATTGCTTTTTTAAAGAGAGATCGATTGGGCCGTGTTACCTTTTTACCCTTGTCCACCATTGTCGTAAGGCAACCGGGACAGGATGCCTCGATTCGCCAATTTAAAGGCTTTATTGGCTATGCCAATGAATTGGTGCAGACAGAAGCTGTCTATAAAAAAGCAGTGGACTTTCTTTTAGCGAGAACCATTGTCGTAGACACGATCGACAATGCACTCGAGTTAGCAAAAAAACAAGGTTATAAGAGTAGAATCGTCACGCTTGAAGGTGAAGTACTCAATCCCGGCGGATCAATGGCCGGGGGCAGTATGGCACAAAGAGACAGTAGTTTCTTGAATCGAAGTGGTGAAATTGAACAACTCACAGAACGCTTGAAAAAAAGTGAAGAAGAAGTTTCTTTGCTGAAAAAGCAAAGTGATGTAGTACAATCCAAATGCAGTGAATTCGAACATGGACTTGATGAACAGCGGGTGGCGCAGCAGGCAGCCTTGGTCAAACAGGCAGAGCAAAAAGTTTATCTAGAAAAAAAACAGGCAGAAATCGTATTGACGTGCAAGGCGATGGATGGTCTGCAAGAAAAAATTGCAGCTTTGCAGGCAAAAAAGAAGGATGTCTTGACTCGGCGGGATGCTATGTCTCAACAAATCGAAACCTTTCACGATACCGATGTGACGCAAAAACCAGAGGCGGTTGCGGCCGAGGAAATTCTCGATGATTTGCAGCAAGATTATGAAGATCTTTCCAAATTGCTCGTCGAGCATAAAATTGCCAAGACCGTAGCCCAGCAGGAAGTAATCCACGCTGAGGAAAATCAAGCAGCTTTAGAAACTGAGCTCAATAGGTATGTCCAAGAGCTGACGAAAAATCAAGAGGAAATGGCAGCGCTGCAAGAGTTCATCGAAACAAGTCAGCAGCAAATGGCTCTGCTTAAAGAAGGCAATAGTGCGGTAGAAGAGCAAAAAGCAGCAGTACTGAAGGAACACGATGCATGTTATGCATTGAAAATGGCTAAACTGGTTGAAACGCAGAAAAATGAAACAGAGACAAAGCAGGCAAATAGGCAGCTTAGTGAAGGGCGCAATAAAATGCATGCATTTGAGCTTGAATTGACCAAATATGATTTTGAAATTGAGCAATGTGTCGAAGAGCTGAGGGAGTCTTATCAACTCACGCCAGAGGCGGCACAAGTCCATAAACTTGATTTGCCGTTTTCAGCTTTACAGCATAAAGTAAAAGAACTTGAAGGCCGAATTCGAGAACTAGGTGCCGTCAATCCAAATGCGATTGAAGAATATGAAGCGCTGAACAAAAGATATACCTTCTTGCAAAAGCAGTCGCAGGATTTGATTGATGCCAAGGAATATTTGGCGACAATCATAGCCGAGATGGATACAACTATGGCAAAACAGTTCAAAGAAGCATTTGCCCAAATCAGTGTATATTTCAGTGAGATTTTTGTGAAGCTTTTTGGTGGAGGACAGGCAAAGCTCATTTTGACAGATGCTTCAGATGTGTTGGCTTCGGGAGTCGAAATTGAAGTCGAACCACCAGAGAAAAAATTGCAGAACCTATCGGTTCTCTCTGGCGGAGAACGCGCGCTGACAGTGATTGCACTTTTGTTTGCTTTTCTTAAATATCGGCCAGCGCCGTTTAGTGTAGTCGATGAAATCGATGCACCGCTTGATGAAGCCAATGTCAATCGATTTGGAGCTTTTTTGCAAGAGTATGCAGAAAATACACAGTTTATCGTGGTAACACATCGAAAAGGAACAATGGAGGCGGCAACCGTCATGTTTGGGGTAACGGTTGAGGATGCTGGTGTATCAAAAATCGTATCCGTGCGCCTTGAGGATCAGTTGAACTAATGGAGGAGAAAATATGGGATTTTTTGATAAACTGAAAAAAGGACTGGAAAAGACACGAAAGTCTTTTACTGAAAAAATAGAGCAAGTAGTTATCGGTTATGCAAAAATTGACGATGACTTACTTGATGAACTTGAAGAAGCATTGATATCGGCTGATGTTGGTGTGAAGACGTCGCTTCATCTTATGGAAGAAGTGCGAGCTGGCATTAAAAAGAAAGAAATCAATTCGCCAGAAGATTTGAAACCATTTTTGGAAAGAAAAATCAGCGAACTCTTAATGATTGGCTCAGACGAAAGCCGCTTGGCGAAAAGTGGGCCGACCGTCATTCTTGTAATCGGCGTAAATGGTGTGGGAAAGACAACGACTATTGGAAAGCTCGGCAGCTATTATAAACAGCAAGGCAAAACCGTTATGCTTGCCGCCGCAGATACTTTTCGAGCCGCGGCAATCGATCAGCTTGAAATATGGGGTGAACGTGTAGACGCACCCGTTATTCGCCATGAAGAAGGTTCTGATCCGGCTTC
>CBDTTM010000083.1:0-10562 GCA_965363355.1 uncultured Selenomonadaceae bacterium
AGTAGCCACCGAGAACAGCAGAAGTATGTGCCCCATTTAAGATTCTTACTTTACGTTCTTTATAAAGCTTGAGTTTATCCGTAAAATCAACACTTAATCCGTCGGTAGATATATCAAATTTCTTAGCTACCGATGCATCGGCTTCAATTACCCAAAGGCCAAAAGGCTCACCCATGACTGCCAATGGATCTTCATAACCCCATTTAGCCGAAAGTTCTTCGATTTTATCGGCAGGATAGCCGGTAATGATCCGATCGACCAAAGTACCAGCAAATACATTTGCCGTTTCCAGCCAATTCTTAAAAGAATCTCCAAGCTGCCACAAATCCGCATATTTAAATACAGTTTCACGCAAGACTTCGCCGTTATCTTCAATCAATTCTACTGGAAGCATAATGAGGCCCTTATTTGCATCACCTTTATAGAAGGAAAAACGTTCATATAAAAATTTGGTGAGTTTTGCTGGATACGTTTTTGCCGGACAATCGGCCAGTTTATCACCTGCATCAAAGACGATACCAGCTTCAGTCGTATTCGATACGACAAATTCCAACGAGTCCAACTTAGCCAAACCCATGAATGCATCATAGTCCTCATATGCACCAAGAACTTTTTGCACACAAGTGACGACGCGTTCGCCTTCATAGATTTCACCATTTTTTATGCCGCGAAGAATTACTGTATAAACATTATCCTGCGCTTTAAATTTAGAAACATCACCCTGACGAGGTTTTACAATTGCGACGTCTCCATTGAATTTTCCCTGTTCATTCGCTACATCGATTCCATAATCGACAAAACCTCGTAAGAAGTTGCCCTCCCCAAATTGCAGGACTTTAATCGACCGTTCCGATCTTTTATGGACTTCATTGATTTTTTGCATGAATGTAACCCCTTTACTTTATCATCGTGAAAACACATAGTACTATCGACAAAGTGCTTTTTAAAATTGAAAATAATTTGCTGCGTTATTATAGGAAATATCTTCTACCAATTTACCTAAATACTTCATATCAGCTGGATATTCACCGTTTTCGACCCAGTTACCAATTACATTGCACAAAATCCGGCGGAAATACTCATGACGCGTATACGAAAGGAAAGAACGAGAATCCGTCAACATCCCGATGAAATTCCCCAAAACGGAAAGATTTGCTAAACTCGTAGCGTGCTCAATCATGCCAGTTTTTGTATCATTGAACCACCAAGCTGCCCCATGCTGAATTTTTCCGGCAACTTCAGGACCCTGGAACGAACCTATAATCGTATCAATCATCGCGTTATCATTTGGATTGAGCGAATAAATGATTAGTTTAGGTAAATTATGGTTTTTATTTAATGCATCCAATAAATTCACAAGACCTTCACCGCAATTATAAGAAGCAATGCAGTCAAATCCGGTGTCTGGACCTTGCTTAGCGAATTCCAAAACATTGTTATCACGAAGTGCTGAATAATGAATCTGCATCGCCCAGCCGCGTTTAGCATATTCTTCGCCAAGGAACAGGAGCAATGCTGTTTTATAAACTTCAACTTCTTCAATTGTAAGTTTTTCACCCTGCAATGCTTTTTTGACTACCCCATCGACTTTTGCTTCTTCAGCTTCACGACAAAATACATACTCAAGTGCATGGTCAGATGCCTTACAACCCATTTCAGCAAAAAAATCCATACGAAGGCTTAGTGCTTTACGAATATCAGCCATTGTCTTAATGGCAACACCTGAAATTTCACTAAGGCGTTTCATATAAGGCGCAAAGCCTGGTTTTTCGACACGCATCGCAGCATCCGGACGCATTGCCGGCAAAACCTTTGCAGTGCATTTGCCATCTGCTTTTATTTTTTTATGCCAGCACAAATCATCTGCTGGATCATCTGTCGTGCAAATTACTTTGACGTTGGATTGCTTGATGATTCCCTGGACCGAAAGATCTGGCTGCTTAATCTTTTCATTACAGAGATTCCAAACGCTTTCAGCTGTTTCACCATTAAGCGGTGTCTTGCAGTCGAAATAACGCTGTAACTCGAGGTGCGTCCAATGATAAAGGGGATTTCCGATTGCTCGTGGCAAGGATTCTGCAAACTTTTGGAATTTTTCACGATCCGTCGACTCCTTACCCGTTATGTCTTTTTCAGCTACACCATTGGAACGAATCATGCGCCATTTATAATGGTCACCGCCAAGCCAAGCTTCTGCAATGTTTTTAAACGTATAATTTTCAGCAATCTGCTGTGGATTTATATGGCAATGATAATCGATGATTGGCATTTTTGCCGCATGCTCATGAAACAACGTCTTCGCTGTTTCTGTTTCCAATAAAAAATCTTTTCCCATGAATTCTTTCATAAAAATCAACCTCTCTACATTTAAATTTCATTCTATATCCCTAAACCTAAAATCTATGATGGTCGCAAATATTCTGTTTTTCTTTGATGGATATAACTATTCACCCTTGCTCAAACTTTTAAAATTTTCTAATTATTATTTGCAATACCAAAAACTTCTACGATTTTCTTGCGGCCCGCAATTATTATGCATTCTGTAAGCGGTTACATTTGCATTGTCTTGTAACTGCTTACAAATTATATTGTAGGCATTTATCTAACATATGTCAATATAATTAAAAACTAATTTCGCTAAAATTTCAAAAGATTTTTGGTATTTTACTTTAAAAATACATGAACTGCCTAAATCGAGGACGCTTTTCTTTCTGTAAGCCCTTGCATTTAGCTATTGCTATTGAAAAAATTTACGATATACTTAAAAAGACGGTAAAATATTCCCACGGAGGTAGCTCATGACTATTTATGATATAGCAGAAGCCTGCGGCGTCTCCATCGCCACCGTTTCTCGCGTACTTAATGGCAGCAGTAAGGTCAGTCCTAAAACACGAGAAAAAGTCCTTGCGGCGATGAACGAACAGAACTATACACCAAATCCTTTTGCCAGAGGCCTAGGGCTTAATTCAATGAAAATGATTGGTATTCTCTGCACCGATGTTTCCGATGCTTACTTTGCCAAAGCGGTCTCTTTAGTTGAACGCGACTTAAGGAAAAGAGGGCTCGATGTTATATTAGGCTGTACTGGCATGGAGCTTTCCAATAAGAAAAAATACTTACAGCTTCTTCTCGACAAGCATGTCGATGCCATCATTTTAATTGGTTCACCATTTCGCGAAGAAAGTGATAATTCTCATATCCTCGCAGCAGCAAAACAGATTCCCATTATAACAATCAATGGTTTGATAGAAATGCCTAATATTTATTCCATCATCTGCGATGAAAAAAATGGTGTTTGCCACAGTGTTGAGCTATTAGCCAACGAAGGACATCACTCCATTCTCTACTTATATGATTCTTTGACATACAGCGGCAAGCAAAAGCTAGAAGGCTATCGCCAGGCAGTCGAAAAATGCGGATTAGATACCAACCCAAAACTCATCCAGCGAATTACACGCACATTAGAAGATGCTGAAGCCATTGTTGAGCAATTAATCAATGAAAAAATCCGCTTTTCGGCAATTGTCGCATCTGAAGACCTTCTTGCTGTAGGTGCCCAAAAGGGGCTCATCAGCCTGAATAAAAGCAAACACAAACGAAAGCACGTTCCAGTTATCGGGTGCAACAATTCAATTTTAGCTGAATGCTCGACCCCATCATTGACCAGCATGGACAACCGCCTTGAAGTTCTATGCCCAGCAGCAATTGACACCTTGACCAAAATACTGGCCGGTGAAGGTGCCTCGATTCCATCCAAGGCCATCTTCCCTTCAATACTTGTTCCTCGCGACAGCTATCAACCGGAAAACAAAAAACATGAATAAAAAAAGGGGGCTGTGACAAAATGAGCAATCATTTTGTCACAGCCCCCTTTTAGTAAAATCACTCAGATTTAACTGGACGCAAAAACAAGTTCAGCAACTGTTCCTTACAATCCTTATGATTCGCTACGATTTCATGAATAGCCTGACAGATTGGAAGCTCCACCTTATATTGCTGCGAAAGATCCATCAAAGCTTCCACGGTATAAACACCCTCGGCCAATTTATCTGAAGTATTGCCTTTTACCAGGTCTTCACCAAAGCGTCGATTGTTGCTATGTACCGAAAACAAGGTAGCCTCATAATCACCTAAATGGCTAAGGCCATATACCGTCATTTCATCTCCGCCCAAGGCAGCTATCAATCGCGACAATTCAGCGGTTCCTCTGGCCATCAAAGCTCCTTTAAGACTGCTATAACCTAGCCCATCGAGCATCCCTGCAGCAATTCCGATGACATTTTTAGCCGCAGCACCAATTTCTATACCAAGCAAATCCGTTCCATAGTAAAAACGAATCAACGAGCTAGTGAACTCATCTACCAAACATTCCTTAACACCAGGATTATTTGCACCAATTACCATACAATTAGGGATTCCCCGGATGAAATCTTGTACATGTCCTGGCCCTACCCAAACAGCTATATTTTGCTCAGCACCGATTTCCTCTTCCAATACTTTCGATAAGCGCTTACCCGTGCCAATTTCCAAACCTTTCATGCAAAGAATGTATATTTTATCTTCTATCCCTGAAAGAGCTGCTAGCTGGGCGCCCAGCCCTCTGAGCTGCTGCGAGCTTATCGATATAATGATACGATCAGCAAAACGCACAGCTTCTTCCAGCGAATCCGTCAATTTCATTGAATCTGTAATTTTTAGATACTCATTTTCTCTTGTTTGTTTTAATTTTGCCAAACGATTTGATTTTTCACGCCCCCAAAGCAAAACCTCATGACCGATATGATCGGCATACCAAGCTAAAAATGTTCCCCATCTTCCACAGCCCAAAACTGAAACACGCATTAAATCTCCTCAAATCTATTTGCAAGACAAGTTGTCTTTTATTTTTCCGCAATCAGATCTTTGATCACTTCACCGGCAATGATAAGACCAACCACTGACGGAACGAACGAAACACTTCCCGGAACTGCCCTGCGCATATCACAGTTTCGTGCACTGCCAGGTGGACAAATGCATTGACTGCCACAACCGCCAGGGCCAGCTAATTTAACTGGAATTTCTTTTGAATAAACCACTTTAAGAGAATCTACTCTACGCGCCTTCAATTCTTTGCGCATAACCTTCGCCAAAGGACAAACACTGGTTTTATAAATATCGGCTACCATAAATGCCTTAGGATCTAGTTTATTTCCAGCTCCCATGCTGCTGATGATGGGAATATTCTTTTCTTTAGCCTTCATCACGAGGTCTATTTTAGCCGTTACCGTATCAACGGCATCAACAATATAGTCATAGTCTTCACCAATGAATTCTTCTGCATTATCGGGAAGATAAAATTTTTGAATGGTACTGACCTGGGCCACTGGATTGATTTCAAGAATTCTTTGCTTCATCATTTCAACTTTTGATTTTCCCACCGTTTTTGTCGTCGCATGGATCTGCCGATTGACATTGGTCAAGCAAATCAAATCATCGTCGATCAAAACGATTTTTCCAACACCTGAACGAGCTAGTCCTTCAGCAACAAAAGAGCCCACTCCACCAACGCCAAAAATTGCCACTTTGCTCTTTGCAAGCTTATCCATTCCGTCAGCACCTAATAAAAGTTCTGTCCGTGAAAAAGTTCCTAACATTATATAAATTACCTCTTATTTCTTTTAAATTTACAGCTATAATCTTACCATAAAAACCTGCCATAAAAAAGAGCTGCCTCAAGGCAGCTCCGGCTAAATCGAAATGTAATGTAATCTATTCTTTTTTCCCCGGTTTAAATTCTGGCATCTTCGATGCACCAGGTACCTGAAAACGGCCAATGCCGCTATCATTTGATGTATGCGAGCCAAAATGCCCTAAAAATTGCGGAACTTCAAGGTCTGCATCCACTTTATCTTCTATAAACGCTTCTTTTTTGACAACAGAAGCACCATCAATAAAATCGGTAGCAATGATTGTCGCTTGGACAATATCCGCAAACTTTTCATTTACGACTGTTCCTAGAATAATATTGACATCGGGATTTGTATGTTCATAAATATATCGCGTAGCCTCATTGACTTCATAGAGCGTCAATGCTTCATTTCCACTGATATTTAAAATAATCCCTCGAGCTCCCACCAGTGATTTTTCAATCAAAGGACTATTTACCGCCATTTGCACCGCTTTTACTGCACCTTCACGACTTTCTCCGATGCCAAGCAGCGCATCCGGGCTTTCACTTTGCTGGAAAATCGATTTCACATCAGCAAAATCAACATTGATTACACCAATGGTCAAAATCAATTCGGAAATACAACGTATTGCCTGCTTCAAGACGCCGTCAGCAGCTCCAAATGCCTCTACCAAAGAGAGCTTATGCCCGGTTTCGAGCTTCAACAAATTATCATTATGCACATCAATAAGCGCGTCCATATGTTCCTGCATTTTTTCAATTCCAGTCGAAGCTACCTTCTTTTTCCGAGACCCTTCAAAAGAAAATGGTACTGTCACTACTCCGATTGTCAATATGCCTAAATCTTTAGCAAGCTCAGCAATAACAGGTGCTGCACCAGTCCCTGTACCTCCACCCATACCTGCCGTGATGAAAACCATGTCGGCTCCGGCCAACATCGTTTTTATTTTATCGCTATCTGCTCTAGCAGCTGCCTCACCCAAATCATATTTGGCACCAGTCCCAAGCCCTTTTGTGAGGTCTGCACCAATTTGCAGCGTCTTTACACCCACTTCTGGCAAATGCTGCAACTGCTTAGCATCTGTATTCACCGCAATCAAGTCTATATCCAATACGTTCTCTTTCGCTATACGCTCTATTACGCTATTGCCGCCGCCGCCGACTCCAATCACCTTAATCCGGACGACTGCACTTCTTATTTCTGTATCGTGCATAGGGCTCCATCCTTTCACCACCATGATTTCAAAAAGCAAGCCTGCTGTTTGCAGCGAGTTCATAGATATAATTATAACATTAAATTTCTATAAGGATACTGCCATTCCTGCAATTTTCAGTATTTATTCTACAAAAAAAGTAAAAAAATACAAGGTCTTAGGGAAAATCCCTTCGACCTTGTAAGCTTCAATACAGATAAACATTAATCAAAGTGCTGTAAAAAACATTACCGATAGACATACCAGGACGATTTTCAAGCCGTCAAGTTTCAAAAAAAACACTTCCTCATCGATAAAATAATTACGAGCCTAATTATACTATGCGCACAATGTTTTTTCAAGAAAAACATTTGTCCATAAAATTTTTCAATTGCTTATATATTTTCTTTTTTTATTTAATATAATCCACACGATTACCCTTAATTATAGTTGCTGGACGTTCCGGCTGATCAGAATATCCCAATGCCAAAGCACCGCAAATTACTTCATCAGAAGCTAAACCGAGATTTTCAACCGCAGCAATTATTTTTTTATTGTCACAGAGCCAACGCAGCTGATTGATCCAACAAGATCCAACCTTGAGCTCCTGTGCCATGAGCATCATATTGCCTAAAGCCAAAGACGTATCGGCCATGGCATTTCGGTAACCGCGTTTATTTGCTGCAATAACGAGTGTTGGTGGATTATACATAAAATTATACGATCCTTTTTTTGATAATCGAATCGATGTACTCATAATATCATGAGGATCTTCTGGCTGATCCATAGCAGCAAATGATTCTTTCACAAGCGTGCGCAGTTCTTCTAAAATTTCGCTTTTTTGCACGACGATAAAATGCGTTGTTTGCATATTATGCCCACTAGGTGCCAAACGGCCCGCTTCTATGATTTGAGCCAATTCATTGTCGGCAACTTGTTCTGCCTTATATTTACGTATACTCTGACGCCCTTTAATGATTTCCATTACACTGCCCATAAAAATGCCTCCTCAAGATTCCTAGTACTTAACTAAGAATTCTTTATTATCTTGTCTACTAAGTATAGCATATGCATTAGTCCATAGCCAAACCTAGAAAATAGCCATTTCACTAGGACAAGATGCAACCTTACCGAAATGCAGACTTTCTGTTATACTAAAACTATAGAAAAAGGAGACTGACGCAATGGACGATAAAAACGATATCACAATGCCCCATGGCATACAACAAAACATAAAAATGGAATTACTCGGCATGATCCATCATGGAGAATCCCCCTTCAAAATCATCGGCCACATGGCAAAATATTTAGAAGATGTGTCTGGAGAAGCCGGTTATGCACAGATTATTGAGGATAATCTACGCTCAATCTATGGCATTGCTTTAGGCGAAACTTATCCACTCGATGCTGAACTCCACGATGTCATTGAACGAGGAAAAAAGCTCAAAACTGCCTATGAAAACGATGCCAACTCTGCCGAAGTAAAAAAGCGCATTGAATTTGCCTTGATTCGCCACAGAAAACGTGCCGAACAACTAAAAATCTTGATTCAGCAAAAAGAAGAGGCGGATGCTTCTCCTGCAGAAAACAGCTAAAATCATCCATAAAAAGGGCCTTGAAAAGATTACTTTCTTTTCAAGGCCCTTTACTACGCAAAGCTAGATGATTATTTGATTTTCCACACGGAATCACCGATGAAACTATCAATCCGCTGCTTTGTCGCCTTTATTGATTTATTTATTGATTGATTTTTTTACAAGCTTCAACCAACTCAACAAATATAGATTTTATCGTCTGCAGCTCTGCTTTTGCCGCAAACTCTCTTTCCTTTTTATCAAGATCGTAATAAGATTTTTCTGTATGCCCAATGCGCTCATATTTTAAGTTCATCATGAAAATTCGTTTGCCATTAAATTTCATTTCGATCATGCCCAATTTTGCATGATCGATTGAAATTTCCGTTATCTCATCCCATGAATAACGGGTCCATACTTTTTTGAAAAAGAATTTGCGTTCTCTGATATAAATTGCCTTTGTCGTAAAGACCACATGATCGAGTGTATCAAAAAAAGGAATTTCCTCTTCGCTAAAATACACTTCTACTGATTTTACATCCTTGGCAAAAAGAACCTGTCTTTCAAAACTGTCATGCTGCGGTACAAACCACGCGCATGTATACTGGCTTTGGTCTATATATCCCTCTAGCCCTTTTTCTACGATAGAGTTGCCTATAAGGTTCCAGTAACATTCACTTTCTATTTTGTTTTTTCGCCCAAATTCTTTTTCTTCCTGTGGCATTTCAGAAGCTTCTGCCGTTCCGACATATTGCTCTAACGCCGCTTCTATAAGTGCCCAATTACTTTCTTGCCAAAGACCTGCTGTCTGCAACGGCTTTGATGGTGCCTTCACCAATCCGTAAATATTACAGATATAGTCCTCTGAACCTAAAATCGTAAAACCTTTGCATGTTCCATCATGCATCATTGCAAGTTTCCCTAGCATTGCACTAAATAAAAAAGTCTCCCAACTGCCGAAGATTTCTTCAGCGGCAGAACCAAACCTTTGCAGCATCGCTGCCGCTGTCTCATCATCAATGTACCCTGCACTATATCCACACCCAATGATATCAATGATTCGTGAAAAATCAAATCCTGCCGTTCCCACCTCTGTTATATAACAAAGCCAAGGCTCATAACTTTGAAAAAACGTTCCATACCAATTCCGTGGACCAGACTCTTCACTAAAAAGGCAACTGATTTCATCTTTGATTGCCTCAACTAATTCTTTACGATCACACGGTTGGTTTACCAAATGGAATTTTTTTAATAAAGAATCGATTTTAGCTTCATAATCATAAATGCCCTGCAAATCCCCCATATCCAGGGTAAGAAATGTATCCTTATTTTGCACGTAAATATCACATAAAATTGCTTGAACCTGATGATTCACATAACTATTCGCATAAAGCGTTTCTACTGTCTCAAGCAAAGATTTCCGGTCAACTATGTCAAACCAATTTTTTAAGGATTTTTTCAACAACCGGTCCATTACTTTTGACCCCGTGCGGCTTAAATCAAAAAAATCTTTTTCCATTTTCTGCAACGAAACCATTTGTTTGTATTGGTTGTCATAGCGATACATCGCAGCCAACATCATGTATTTACTCTTTATATAAACCACTCCCTACATAATATGCTTTCATATTACAAGAAATTTATGTAAAAAAGCCGAAAGCTGCATTGAACTTACTATTTTTTCTTTTAAACAAAAAACAGACTCCTCAATTTCAACAAGGAGCCTGCTTTAATCCGCCTTTTTATAAAAATTAAGCCTTACTATATGAACAACAGTAATCTGCTACTTCCTCAACGATAAGCTTGAATTTTGAATTGCCCTCTACTTCAAAGCTCTGACCTGCTGAAATTTGCAGCCATGTTGAAGATGCTGGCAGTTGTACTTTCATCTTGCCAGCTAAGATTTCCATAAGTTCTTTATCCGCTGTACCGAATTCATATTCACCCGGCAGCATGATGCCCAAGGTCTTGCGTTCTCCATTTGCTAGCAAAACCGTACGGCTTGTCACCTTCCCGTCAAAATATACATTTGCTTTTTTTACGACAGAAACATTTTCTAACATATCCATTATGTACCCTCTTTTCAGCCTGTATTTATAAATTCATTCTGCTCTTACTATAGCAACT
>CBDTTM010000084.1:0-10373 GCA_965363355.1 uncultured Selenomonadaceae bacterium
ATGGTATCCTCGGACACTAAGGTCCTGCTAGTCTCTACCGCCGGTGAACTCTGCCACACAAAGCAAAGCCAAACAATTTACCAACCGGCTGACGAAAATCGTGGCAAGATCCTTCTGCAGGCCTATTCTCATCGCATGGTCGCTAAAGCTTATATCATGCAAATTCCCTTACCAAACAATGACTTAAAACAAGGCAGCATTTCATTGAGCCTTGATGATCGCGTCGACAAAATCGAAGCTGAACTGCAAAAGCATACCGTGCCTTTCCCTTTGGATGCACAAGATAGCTTTGCGTTCATTTATATTGACGGTCTGTCCAATTGCGAAGCCTTTGTCATGCAGGCAATCTACCAGCATGCTGCCTACCCATGCCCTTTCATTGGCGGTAGTGCTGGCGGCAAGCTTGATTTCAAAAATACCTTTATTTACACCAATGGCTCTGTATTGGAAAACCACGCCGTCATCTGTTTCGTAAAATTGCAATGCGGCTATCGCTATGGCATCTTAAAATCCCAGGCAACGGAAAAAACGCCAACCAGTTATACTGCTGTATCGACCAACGCTGCACTTCGCTATATAGAAACTGTCCTAAATGAAAGCAACAAACCAGAATCCTTTATCAAAGTATTGAAACGAAGATTCGCCTGCCAAAGTACAGCTGAACTCAATCAAATTCTTTTAGAATACACCTTTGCCTCCGAGGTTGGCGGCAAAGACTTCATTCGCAGCGTCGCCAAAGTCGACGAACAAAACGATCGTGTTTATTTTTTCTGTGACGTCATCGCCGGAGAAAAACTTCATTTAGTTCAGCGCATTGATTTAGAATCTTCGTTGCAGCAGGATTTAGAAAAATTCTTGCGAAACAAGCCACCGATTATAGGCGGCGTCCTAAATGACTGCATCCTGCGGCGGCTTTCTTATGCCGATAGCATCAAAAACTTAAATGTCCTCGGCAATGTATCTGCCCTTGCTGGGTTTTCGAGCTTTGGTGAAATCTGCGGCCTGCATGTCAATGAAACATTGACCGCCATTTTCTTTTATCAAATGGGTGATGTATGTGCTTATTATGATGACTATGTCTCGCAGTTCCCGCTTCATTACAGCGCCTGCCAAGCTTATTATTTCAACCGGGTGATTTTGCGGCAGCATCAACTGCAATCCTTACAAAGCGAAATCATTCAGCTGTTTGAAACGTATCAGCAAAAATTGCCAAGCATCATCCAGAGCATCGCCCGCATGTCAAGCGACATTCAAACCATCCGCGATGATGTCAATGAACTATCTACCGGCCTTGGCACCCAGGGGGATTTATTCAAACAACTCATCCAGCGGACAGGATCGATCATGCCAAAACTGGATATCTTGTCGCAAAGCACCAATAAAATCAACGATGTCTTATCCATGATCACCGATATTTCTTCACAAATCGACCTGCTTGCTTTGAATGCTGCTATCGAAGCCGCCAGAGCCGGCGAAGCTGGACGTGGGTTCTCTGTCGTAGCCCAGGAAGTTCGCAAGCTTTCAGAAAGTACGCGGACCAGTATTCAGACAAGCGATGAAGCCATCCTCAAGCTTCTGCAGGATGTGCAGGAAATCAACGTCGTCCTCAAAGAAAACAATGAATTTGAAGCTAAGATTTTTGCCTTTGACAAAGATTTTGCTCATAAAGTCGGTTCTTTGAATGAAAGCCTGATGGGCAGCATCGAAAACATCTCGGTTTCTTCAAAATCCATTGAAGTTTTAAACGACATCAACGCTTCAACGCGAGCTGAATTGCAAAAAATCAACGATGTCATCCGCAATATCAAAATGGGGATATAAACAGCGAGCACCGCAACAAACAACGACCGCTTCACGTCTTTCAAGGACAGGCCGCCAAAAGCCTGTCCTTTTCTAATTTTAGGCAATGCTTTTTCGTCGGATAAAATTCCGTCAAACTGCTTTCACAAAATATTTCCGCGCTAGTTCACCTATAGGATTCGACAGATGAAACATCAACAAAAGGAGCCAATCTTATGCAAAAACTTAAAGTATGTATTTTCAATTATCGTGAATTCGATGAAGGGCCTTATTTTAAAAAAGTCGGCGAAGAACTTGGCATCGAGCTTGTGATTTGTCCGGAAGGACCGTCTGACAAAAACCTTGATTTCGCCAAAGGCTGCCAATGCATCAGCATCATCACTACACCCGTAGATGCTGCCTTAATGAAAGAATTCCATGAACTTGGCATCAAAATGATCTCGACCCGAACCATTGGCTTTGACCATATTGACCTTGAAGCTGCAAAAAAATACGATATCCACATTAGCAATGCAACGTATTCAACAAACGGCGTTGCTGACTACGCCATCATGCTGATGATGATGGCCTCACGAAAAATGAAACACATCATGCAACGGGCCGCCATTCAGGATTTCTCTTTGCCGGGACTTCAAGGCCGTGAATTTGCAAGCCTCACAATCGGCATCGTCGGCACCGGACGCATCGGACAAACCGTTATCCGTCACTTATCGGGCTTCGGTAATCCTATCCTAGCCTGCTCTTTATATGAATGTGACGAAGTCAAAAAATATGCCCGCTATGTACCATTAGAGCAGCTTCTTAAAGAAAGTGACATCATCAGTTTGCACGCTCCGCTTGATGAGATCAACTACCATATGATCAACCAAGAAAGCATCGCCACCATGAAAGATCAAGCCATCCTCGTCAACACCGCCCGCGGCGGCCTCATTGATACCGATGCCCTGCTCGACGCCCTGGAAAGCGAAAAAATCGGTGCCGCGGCGCTTGACGTCATTGAAGATGAATTCGACCTGTATTACAATGACCTCAAATCAGAGGTTCTAAAAAACCGTAAACTCGCCATACTAAAGAGCTACCCAAACGTCATCGTCACGCCACATATGGCATTTTATACCGACCAAGATGTCCATGACATGGTCTACTCTTCCTTAAAGAGCTGCCAGCTTGAAATAAACGGCGAAAAAAATCCTTGGCGCGTAGGTTAAATTTCAACTTTGGACTATGCCGCAGAGGAAACCTTTCCACAAAAACAGGGCTTTTACCAAAGTTTGGTAAAAGCCCTGTTTTTTATGATGATCGCGAAAATACCTGCCATTTCTTCTGTAAATAAAAAGCCGTTGCCAGCAGCACGCTTCCACCCAACAAAAGGGAGAAATCGACGCCCCCGCGCATCCAGTCCATTTCATAAAAGACACTGAATAAGCTGGTCGATCTTGCTCCAAAGCCAAGAAGAACTGTTACATAACACATCATGCCTGACAAAAAGAACTGCTCTACCCAAGCCCGCTTAGCTGGTCGATAAAAAGCATGTACCAACATAAGTATCCAAGTCAAAAAGAACATGAATATTTCGCCGCTGTCCCGGCCTGGTATCATCGAGGGCAGCAGTCGATTCCACAAGAAATAAGAAACAGATGCCGCCATGCATCCACTGATTACGGCTGCGTTCATTTTTTCGGCACTTTTGAAAAAAGTGCTGCCGCTTTCGCCTGTCTTTTCATAAAGCAGACGCCTTTTTATCGTAAAAAACACTAGACCGCTTGCGATCATTACACAGCTCAACAGCCCTAGGATAAAATACAGCCAAGCCATTGGATAGCCGCCGAACTTAGCTATGTGCAGCCCCACAAGCGAACGTACAATGGTCGCCTGTGCATCCCATGTATTTTTCGTCGTCAGCCACTCGCCCGTCACCGCATCAAAGCTCGCTCGGTCCGTGATCGCCATCATTCGGTCATCTACGCGGCGCATAAAATGAACGACTGCATGTTTGGTATTTGGCTGTTTGACCTGGACAAAAGCCAGCTGCCCGTCGCCAAGCTCCCCCTCAGCCAAAGGCAAAATCTCAGTCAAAGGCTGCATCATCGCCGGCTCTTTGGTTCGAGGGCGCTCGACGCTATGAAGAAAATCCTGCCAGAAGAAGCCTTCGTTTTTATAAAAGGTCGACAACGAAACCGGCATGATTTCCATAAAGGTCATCGACAAGCCCGAATACGTAATCAAAATAACGAAGGGAATTGTCAGCACGCCCAGCATGGTGTGCACGCTGAGCCAATTTTTCCGCCAACGGAAATGGAAAAAATCGCGAATTACACGTTTCCGTATCACAATGCCGGAAAAAAGCGCCACAAGCATCATGATTCCGGCAATGCTGACGATCCATGTTCCCATGGGTTCATGGTGCAAATTATAGTGAAACTCGGCAAAGAATTCTCCACCATCTGTTTTTCTTACCTTGATAAATTCGCCTGTCTGCGGATCTACATACTGCTCGAATTTCTGTCCATTTTTTTGCCAGGAAACCTCTAAGGATTTCGTCCTTCCTTGGGGCAAAACCACAAACCATTGATCGGCATCCGGCGCATTTTGCATCAAAGCTTTTTGCGCGGCTGATAAAGCCTGCTGATGCGTAATTGTTGGGATTTTCGCCTCTGGCCTCATCCAATAGCTGATTTCCGGCGCAAACACGGATAAAGTCCCGGTAAAGAACACGACAAATAAAATCCAGCCGAAAAAAAGTCCGCCCCAGGTATGAAATTGCTGCAGCCTTTGGCTAAAGCTGTTTTTTACCATAAAACTCCTCCCCTGCCTGTCAAAAGAGCCGAAATCCCCCATAAAAGGATGTTTATTACCAAGCTGCTGGCAATCCATCGCCAGCAAATCTCTAGGTGCTCTGTCCAAAACGCATACAGCATTGCTATAACATAAATAATTGGTACCAGCCAGCCACAAAAGAAAATCGTCTCTACCGATCCGAAAGGATTCAAAAGCGATAAACTCTTGGCAATAAGATAAGAACCTGCCACTCCGCCCAAAATCCCGGTCAAAAATCGCATGGCCAGCTGCATCGCAGGATGCGTATCAAAAAGGAGTTCTTTTATGTCGGTCCAATCCGAGGCAAATTTCCCCATGGTGCCTAATCTCCTTATAAATCAATCGACATCGAGACTTTATATGTACGGCCATTTCCCACCGTAAGATAATTTTCTCTAAACACGCCCGACCAATAGTTTTTATTCGTCAAATTTTCTACACTGAACCTAAACGTCGTTGGATTGCCCTGCCACTGGGTCTTATACTGGACACCCGCATCATAACGGATCCACGATGGAATCTTTGCGGTATTATCCCCATTTATGTACTGCGATCCTGTGTATACCGCCCTTGTATCAAAGCTCAAGCCCTGGACTTTCGGCACTGTGTATTCAAAGCCTACATTTGCCTGCCAGGTCGGCGTACCATAAGCAGTTTTTCCATCATTGGTGCCATTTAAAGTATGCGTCTGTATGCCGCGCATATAGGTGACGCCGCCAAGAACACTGAGGTTTTCGTTGATTTTGCCAAACGAAGCCCACTCAATTCCACGGTTTCTTTGCTGCCCGTCTTCGTTATATGTATTGGTCGCACTGTTTTTCATGACACTTGGCTTTTGAATCTGATAAAAGCTGATTGTGTTGACATTTGAGCCATGTTCCCACTTGACGCCAACCTCAGCCTGCTTTGTCTTAAACGGTGCAAATGTCGTTCCATAGTTGCTGGCAGTTGTATCGGTAACTGTACTGCCCTTGCTCAAACCCTCGATATAGTTTGCATACAGAGAAATCGGTTTGGCCCAAGGCTTCACGACAAAAGCGATGGCTGGCGTCACTGCACTTTTGCTATAACTAGAGGTTACCGCACCTGTCGTAGAGCTGTAGTTATCGCTTTCGATTTGCTGATTGCGGACACCTAATGTCAAATTGTATTTGTCATTAACAAACGACATCGTATCGGCAATTGCAAGGCTAGTCAGCGTTGAAGATGCGGTCTTCGGCGCATTAGCCGGATCAGCTGACAATATTGGAACCGACGGATTATAGATATTAGAAGAATACGTACCGCTTTGCGTATATGCAGATCCACTTTCTGTATCGACACGAGTCGCGCTCAGAACCATTTTATGCTTGATGTCACCGGTATTGAATGTATGGCGCAGCCCAAGTTCCGCCGACACATTATCCGAATAACCATTGATATTGGTCGTATAACCGCTGTAATTGCCAAGAGCGTCTGTGTTTCTAGCATGCGTAGAATTTATAAAACCTTTGTATGTATTTTTCAAATAACCAATGCTGGCATATGCCGTCAAATCTTTACTGAAATCATATTCACTGCGGAACATCGCGCCTTTATTGCTTAAAGATCCGTAAGCCCCCTTGAACGCGTTGATATCGCCTGCCGGAGCTGACGGGATCTGCGTGATGGAATTTTTGAAGTTGACCATCATCGACGATCCACCCGTGAATTTCTCCGTATCATTATACGCATCGACATAGGCGCGCCAGCGTTTCCCTTGATAATCGAGATTCAGCGCACCAAGCGTCCGGCCTTTGTCTTGCCCCGATACACCGGTACCGCCTTCACGCCGCACGGCATTTAACCGAAAACCCCATTCATTTTCTTCACCAAAACGGCGACCAAGATCAAGATGAAGTCCCAGCTGGGAACCCGAGGTATAATCGGTCGTCACCCTCGTGATTGGTTTATCTTCGGCTTTTTTGGTTATGATATTGATCGTTCCGCCAACCGATCCGCCCGGCGGCGTTCCATTCAAAAGCGCGCTCGGTCCTTTGAGCACCTCTACTCGCTCGATCATTTCCGTCGGCACATGCCCGGAAGGAACGATGCCATACAAACCATTGAAACTCAAGTCATCCGCCGTCACATCAAAACCACGGATCGTATAATTCTCGTTCATATGTCCGCTCGACGTCGTAAAACGCACCGAAGGATCATTGAGCAAGACATCCGAAAGCGTTCTTGCCTGCTGATTCTCAATCACTTTTGACGTGTAGCTAATCATATTGAACGGGATATCGAGAAGATCTGTGCTGCCAAGCATTCCGAGATTCGCCTTTTTAGCCACCTGTCCGCCGGCATAAGCATCTTCTTTTTCTTCCGTTTTTTCTTTTTCCACTTTTTTCTCCTTTTCTGAGGTCACCGTCACCTTTTGAAAAGTGAATTCATTTCCTTCGGATTTTTTTTCTTCGTTTTGTTCCGAAGCTGCCGTCTCCGTCTCATGTTCCGCTGCATAAGCAACAAAAGGAGAATGAAGGGCCAACGTACTGCCAACTAAGGCACATAATATTCTTTTTCTATGTTTAGATAATTTATGCAAAATCAGCGCTCCTTTTATGATAATGATTATCAAATGATAACATATCAAAGTCTATCAAGACCGCTCCCTAAAGTAAATGGATTTTTGGTAAAATCACCTGCACATTTCGTCCAATGCAAAGCTTCAACAAACACTGCGTCTATATATTAGGTTGACATTCTCTCCTTTTTTTGATAAATTGATAATGATTATTGTTTGCATCTACTCTTTTGAAAGGAGTTGCTTACGTGCCCAAAAACTTGCCAATCGAAAAAATCATCAAATGTTTTTCCCAAGAAAATCTTCAAATCATCCGCGTCCAGCGAAATGTAGTTGCCCCCGGCAGCAAATTCATGGGCGCTAAAACTCCGCCCCATCCCGGCTTTGTCGTCCCACTAGCCGGTCAAGCCCGAATGCAGTTCAACAAAACGCCCTACGAAATGGCCCAAGGAAAAATATTTCACTTCGCTCCTGCAATGACTCTAGATAAAGAAGTCATCGGCAAAGAATATTGGGACTACATGGTCATTCAATACGAAATTCTTGCCAAAAATCCTCACGCATATAGCGATTACGAAACAGATATTTCATTTACACCACAGCTTTATGATCTTTTACTGCAATTATACATATATTGTGCGATTCCTGGACAATTCCCAGCCGAACAAGCTCAGCATTTGTTTTTGAATATATTAGAAAAAAGCAACCCCGGTGAACCAACTTCTGCCAAACAAGACGAACGTGTCTTTATTGAAGCTACGAAGTTCATTAATGAACACTATATGATGCCTTTAAACATTCCGGATCTAGCACAAAAATACGGATTTACGGCCAAACAGTTCACGCAGCTTTTTCGTAAATGCCTGGGGATCAGCCCCAATCAATATATCATCGACTATCGAATCCAAAGGGCACGCGAGCTCTTATCTCAAAAAGGATACAGCGTCGCCGAAGTATCTTCGTGCGTAGGCTATACGGACCCTTATTATTTCAGTCGCATCTTCAAGAAAAAAATGGGCATGTCGCCAAGTCAGCTCCAAAAATAAATACCTTTCTACGATTTCAACCATTCGTAACTTTAGAAAAGAGGCTCATTATGAAAACCGCTACTATATGGAAAAAATCCCTGCTCCTGTCCTTGTGTTTCCACCTTGTCGTCCTTCCCCTCTTAGGTTATGTATCCTCGCATCTTCCAAATAAAACGATGCCAGATCAAGATCCTTTGGTGGAAATGATGCTCGATGCCGAAGGCCCGAGTAGTTCTCCTGCCAGGCCAGATGCCCCAGCGATGCAAAATACAAGCATCGCCCCCAAAGCAGAAGCCGCAGCTTTAGCTACGAATCCAAACACCCCTTCACCAGTGAAAACCACCGCGTCTGCCATCGTCAACGAAGCCGCAGCGACCATGACAGATGCTGACCTTAGCGCTGTGTCAGCCCCGGCGGGTTCTAATGCTTCGACGGGCAATACAGCAGCCTCCTCTGGTGAAGGTTCTGATCAACCCTCGCCCTCTGGAAATAGCTCTCGGCCAACAATGGATGACATCATCCGTCCGAGCCTTTACGCCAAAGTTGACCCTGTCTATCCTCCAGAAGCCAAACAAGCCAACATCGAAGGCACCGTTGTTTTAAAAATACAGATCTTATCGAGCGGGCGAACTGGCAATATCTCCGTCTACCGCTCCAGCGGCAATTCTCAACTTGATCAGGCTGCCATCGATGCTGTTGAAAACTGGCAGTTCATCCCCGCCAAAAATGGCAGCACCGGGCAAGCGATCAGCTGCAATATCGTCCAACCGATTGCCTTCCAATTGCATTAAAAACAAACGAAAGCCTGTGCATACGCTAATGCACAGGCTTTTATTTCCCAGAATAAAATCTCCGTCCCAAACGAATTATTAAGATATATTGCGGCAAACTGTGTTATAGTAGATAGTATTGACTATTTTCGAAACAAAATGCCAGGTTTTCCCTGGCGGAAATAGATTTACGCAAACAAGAAGGAAGTTTTTACAACATGAGTATTTTAACAGTTGAACATATGAGCCATGCCTTTGGCGAAAGAAGCATCTTCAGTGATGTTTCTTTCCGCCTGCTAAAAGGTGAACACATTGCCTTGGTCGGTGCGAACGGTGAAGGCAAATCCACCTTCATGAAAATCATCACGAACCAGCTCTTGCCCGACAGCGGCAATATCGAATGGAGCAGCAAAGTCAGCGTAGGCTACATGGACCAGCATGTCGACCTAAAAAACGGTGACACCGTCGAAACCGTGCTAAAAGGGGCTTTTGCCCATCTGTTTGACCTAGAAGCAAAAATCGCCGATTTGTATGAAACATTCAGCAGTTTAAGCGAAGAAGAAGGCACGAAGACCTTGCAAAAGATCGCATCGATGCAAGACATCCTCGATGAAAATGATTTTTACGGCATCGATACCAAAATCCAAGCTACAGCAGCGGGACTCGGCATCCGAGAATTTCTTGACACTGACTCAGCCAGCCTAAGCGGTGGTCAGCGAAGCAAAGTCCTCCTGGCAAAACTGCTCCTCAAAATGCCCGATGTCCTGCTTTTAGACGAGCCGACCAATCACCTCGATGAAGAACATATCGAATGGCTTAAAAGCTACTTGATCCACTATGAAAACGCTTTTCTCCTCATCTCCCATGACAGTGATTTCGTCAACGATGTCATCAACGTCGTCTATCACCTAGAACACAAGAAATTGACGCGTTATGTCGGCAACTACAATCACTTTCTCAAACTCTATGAAATCCAAAAAGAACAGCGACTCATCGAGTACAAAGAGCAGCAAAACGAAATTTCCAAACTTGAAAACTTCGTTCGCAAAAATAAAGCCCGCGCCTCAACTGCCAAGCAGGCAAAATCTCGCGAAAAGAAACTTGAAAAAATCGAACGCATCGAAATAAAAAGCGAACTGATGAAACCACAATTCCACTTCAAAAAAGCGCGCCGCTCCGACAGCATGATCTTCCAGTCCAAGAACCTGGTCATCGGCTACCAACAGCCCCTGAGCAAATCCTTGAACCTAAAAATGCAGCGCGAACAAAAAATAGCCTTAGTCGGCGCTAATGGTCTAGGAAAATCGACACTCTTAAAGAGCCTGCTCGGTCTGTTGAATCCATTACAAGGACAAATAGACCTCGGCGAATACCAATTCGTCGGCTATTTTGAGCAAGAACTTGCTGAAGAAAACA
>CBDTTM010000085.1:0-10213 GCA_965363355.1 uncultured Selenomonadaceae bacterium
CATAGCTTGTATTTTTTTTAGTGTCAATCCGTTTTTCTTCACTATTTTAAAAATTGATTCTTTTTTTCTAATGCAATTCCAATGAATATAGTCTATACTAAGTCTTATATTTATATTACAGGAGGATTTTTTCATGAAAAAAACATTATTAACTCTTACCGTGCTCACTGCGCTCAGCACTGCCACTGCATTTGCTTCGCCGATCAATAGCCTTTCCTCTGGTGAAACCGCTGTCGGTGTAGGCACAAAGGAATCTTATATCGAACACAAAATCAATAATGACGTTACCCTTGGCTATCAATACGCAGACCGTGATTATGATGGAAAACAGCATGATATCTATGGCCAAATCGATTTGATCCCTAACGTAAAAGCACTTGTCGGACATCGCGACAACTTACCGTATGATGAAAACAATTTCTACGGCGGCCTTTCTGTCAGCACGCCTAAAGTCATGGGTATGGAAGGTTATGCTTCTTACATCACTGGCTCTGACTTCAACGAAACACAAGTTGGTGTCAATATGAATTTAGTAGCAAACGTTGACCTTAATGTCAACTACCATAACTTTGATGGTGATCATTCCGGACGCGAAAATGGCGTTGGCGTTGGTGCAACCATTAAATTTTAAATGATAAAAACCGGCATCTGCCGGTTTTTTCTTTGCCCATTTAGTCAAATATGTATATAAAAAAGGAAGATCATGGCTGCCTTTTGTACTGCCCCCCATAAGTTAGACCTAAAATGAGTCTAACTTATGGAGTCACTACATCTGCAGTGCTTGATCTTCCTTTTTTCATAGCAATCTACGGTTAACATTCACATTTTTATTCATAGCGCAGAGCATCGATTGGATCGAGCAAAGCTGCTTTTCTTGCTGGGTAAATTCCGAAAAACAACCCAATTCCAACGGAAAAGAAGAACGACAATAATATTGGAGCTGCCGTTATCACCGTCTTGAAATTGCCAAAAGCCGAAATCGCCTGTGCTGCCGCGCAGCCAAAAATAATCCCGATCAAGCCTCCGATGACACCGATTACAATCGATTCAATCAAAAACTGCATCATGATATTTTGAAATGTGGCTCCCAATGCTTTACGAATACCGATTTCACGAGTTCTTTCCGTAACGGAGACCATCATGATGTTCATGATGCCGATGCCGCCGACAACAAGCGATATGGCAGCAATGCTGCCTAAAAGCAAGGTGATCATCGTCGTCGTATCGGTCATTGTTTTCATCAAGGTCGTCAAATTACGCACCGAAAAATCGTCTTCTTTGTCACCAGTGATATGGTGCCTTTGCCTAAGCAAATTTTCAACTTCTTCTTGGACCTGATCCATTTTATTGGCATCACTTACTTGTATGTTGATCGACTTTACATAGGTTATCCCAAGCAAACGCTCCTGTGCGGTCGTCAAAGGAATGATGACAACATCATCTTGGTCTTGCCCAACAGATGACTGTCCTTGGCTCTGCAGCACGCCGACAATCTTATAGGGGGCATTGTTGATGCGGATATTCTGCCCTATAGGATTTGCCGAACCAAACAAGTTCGTTGCAACTGTTGTTCCAATCACAGCCACACGATTGCGGGAAGCCACGTCGTCGGTCGTGATAAAAGACCCCGTCCCTACAATCAATGAGCGAATCGCCATATACTCTGGCGTAACGCCTTGTACCGTAGAATTCCAATTTTGGTTGCCATTTACGATTTGATAAGAATTGCTGACCGTTGGTGATACATAATCTATATTTTTAATTTTTGCTTTTATTGCATCTGAATCTCCGAGTTTTAGCTTCACACTGGTACCAGCTGCCGTTCGCATTCCACCAGAAGAAGATGCTGAACCTGGCGAGACAATCAGCATGTTGCTGCCAAGACTGGCAATGGAAGTCTGCACTTGCTGGCGTACCCCCATGCCGATGGATACCATAGCAATGACTGCCCCGACACCGATGATGATGCCGAGCATAGTCAGTATGGACCGAAGCTTATTGGCAAACAAAGCCGTAATTGCTATGCGTACACTTTCATTAAACAACATCCATGACAACCCCCTTGCCTTCATCTCGTGTTATCAGGCCATCACGCATCAATAACTGCCGACTTGCGCAAGCTGCCACTTCCGGTTCATGTGTGACCAATATGATCGTTCTACCGGCTTCATGCAGCTTAGCAAATATATCCATGATTTCAACACTGGATTTTGTATCGAGATTTCCGGTTGGTTCATCCGCCATGATGATATGCGGATCATTGACCAAAGCGCGGGCAATCGCAACACGCTGCCGTTGTCCGCCGGAAAGTTCATTTGGCTGATGGTTACGCCTTGATCCAAGTCCAACATCTTCAAGGATCTGCGCTGCTCTTTCCATGCGTTCTTTACGGCCAATACCAGCATAAACCAAAGGAAGCGCTACGTTTTCCCAGGCACTTATCCTGGAGAGCAAATTGAAATTCTGAAAGACAAACCCGATTTCTTTGTTGCGGGTAACTGCCAGTTCATCATCATTGAGATATGCTACCTCCTGGCCTTCCAGTTTATACGAACCCTCACTTGGCCTGTCGAGGCAGCCTAGTATATTCATCAAGGTAGACTTTCCCGACCCAGACGGTCCCATCAAGGCAGCGAACTCTCCTTTTTTTATGTGCAGATCGATACCAGCCAATGCCGCCACTTCTTGGTTTCCCATCTGATATATCTTTTTAATTCCGACAAGACGAATCGTCATAACATTATCCTTCCCTCTCTCACATCGGCGGCGGTCCTTGGTGCTGGCTACTGCTGCTAGTGGTCTTTTTCGCCGATGCGGTATAGGCAATCGAAACCTTGTCTGTTTCCGCCAGCCCATCGGTAATTTCAACGTATTCATCGCTGTAAATCCCCGTTTTTACCGATCGATTTTCTGTTGTCCCATCTGCATGGACGACGACTACGTACGAACCGTCATTATTCGTCTTTAAAGCTGCCAATGGCACAGCCAAAGCATCATTTTTTTCAGCTGTATTGATTTCCACTCTAGCAGTCATTGCCGGTTTGAGCAAATTATCCGCATCATCGATATCAAGCGTCACATAATAATAAATGACACTCGCCGATGAGGAGGATGACGATGACGACGATGTTGTCGAAGAAGATGAGGTGTCCCATGTGTTATCGACATCGGTTTGAGAAATTTTTGATACTTTTGCCGTAAACGTCTTACCAGTATAGGCATCAACTGTAAATGTCGCCATCTGGCCTATCTGAATCTTACCAATATCTGTTTCATCTACTTTTGCCATGATTTGTTTGCGGGATAAATCGGCAATACGCATGATCACGGTCGGATTGCTCGTTCCTTGCACTGCCATCGTTCCTGGAGTTTGCGGTTTACCGACAACAACACCATCCATTGGTGCTCTTATGACCGTTTCATCAAGATTAGACTGCGTGCCTTCCATACTGCTTTTTGCCGTATCATAATTATACTGTGCATCTTCAAAGTCTTCTTGGGAAGATGCTCCGATTGAATACAAATAGGCTACACGATCATATTTAGCTTTTGTATTCGCCACTTTATAAGCTGCCTGATCTTGTTCGGTTTGCAGTTCTTTGCCGTCAAGAGTCGCTATCGTCTGTCCTGATTTCACCGTATCATTTTCCTTGACCAAAACAGTTTCGATTCTTGCTGTTATCTTGGAACTCACTTCAACTGCATCGACCGGGCGGATCGTTCCCGTTGCTGAAACAACCGATTTCATCGACATTCGCTGTACATCGGCTGTCTCAATTGCCGATGCGCTTTTTAATTTTTGTTGATTTTGATAATAATAATAATAGCCTCCACCTAAAAGTGCCACAATAAAGATGATCACCATGGTCCATTTGGCTTTTTTATTTATTTTCATCCTTTCACCCCATCTTCAATCCCCATGACATTCTCTACCGTTGCTTTATAACGAGCATAATCATATTGGGCACTGATATAATTTAATTGTGCAGTCGATAGAGCCAGCTGAGCATCGATAATATCCAGCATCAGCCCATCTCCTGCCTTATATTTTTCATTGGCTATATAATAATCTTCTTGAGCCTTGCGCACAGCGTCATGCGTCGAAATAAACCTTTTTTCAGCCTCTTTCATATTAAGATAGGCTTGGCGAACTGCCAAATCGACATCGTCCTGGTCTTTCATCAAAGTAAGCTGTGCTTCTTCTAACGTAGCTTGAGCAGATTTGATGTTCGATTGTGTCACATTATTGTCAAACAGATCCCAGGTCGCTTTGACTCCGGCACTATATGCATAATGTTTATCATTAGGAAGCGGCTGATTATCCCAATCAAGACCGCCGGTAAGATCCACCGAAGGCAAAAAACCAGCCCTAGCGATTTTTACTTTTTTTTCTGATTCATCGACCGTAAGCTGTGCCTGCTTTAAATCCTTTCGATTATTTCGAGCATAATCGAGACAATCAGCCATAGCTTTATCAAATGTCGTATAAACAAAATCATCCGTAAGCGTCAATGGTTCATCGCGGTCTAGCTTAATGATGTTTTTGAGTGTGCTCAGCGCTATATCATATGAGTTTTGTGCCTTGATCAACGTTTGTTTTGCATCAGATAGTTCTACTTCTGAACGCAAAACCTCGACACGGGCCTTACTTCCAGCAGAATAAAGCTGTTGCACATTGACTAAATGTGATTGGTAATTATTTACAGATTCTTGATCTACTTCAACTTCCTTTTGGTTTTCCAAAACATCATAATAAGCTTTGATTACGCTAAGCTTGATATTTTCTCTCGTCCTTGCGCTATTTAACTGACTTGAAAGCAATTCCAAATTTTTATTTTCAATTGCTAGTTCATTCTCGCCACCAGTGTATAAAGGCAAAGTCACTGAAATTCCATTTGAATTATCTTTTGAGAAACTTTTTGTTGCTCCATCTGTAATCGTAAGTGCCGATGTAGCTGAAACACTGAGCCCATTTGCTCCTTTTGCGGCGTTGAGATCCGCTAAGGATTTCTCTTCGCCTTTTACAGCAATCTTTATTTCTGGATTCCTTTGCGCCGCCATATCGACCGCCTCATCAATCGATAAAGACGCACAAGATCCAAGCGATACGTTCCATAAAGAACAGCTAAGAGCTAGAATCAAGGCTCGTTTCACATAGGCTTTTTTCATCATATATCGTTACACCCTTTCAAGGTTATACTTGTCACCTATTATATTTATAATAGATGATATTTCTTTGAAAATTCTTTGTCATTTCTTCATTTTTGTCGTAAAACAAGGTAAAATGGTATAATTCCATGATATTAGAACTATTTTGTGCCAACAAATCTATTATACAATAAATGCCTAATACAAAGGTCTCATCCTTAAATTTTTTTATAGGAAGGTTTCCTTGGATTTATTGCAGAATTTAAAAAGAATGGCTTTTAAGCAATAGGAAGGAACTTCAAATGATCAAACAAGCATTGGACTTACTAAAAAAATATTACGGCTATGATGCCTTTCGCCCAGGACAGGAGAAAATCATCGAAAGTCTGCTATCTGGACACGATACTTTGGCAATTATGCCAACCGGTGCCGGCAAATCACTTTGTTTTCAGATTCCCGCACTTTTATTTTCCGGAATCACATTAGTCGTTTCCCCTTTGATTTCTCTTATGAAAGACCAGGTAGATGCCCTTGTCGACCAAGGTATATCGGCTACTTACATCAACAGTTCTTTGACTGCATCTGAAACAACGGCTCGACTCAACGGCATCAGTTCAAACCGTTACAAAATAGTTTATATTGCCCCTGAGCGACTGCATACCGAATATTTCCAGGCACTGCTCAGCCGCATCGAAATCTCTTTTGTCGCTGTTGATGAAGCGCATTGCCTTTCGCAATGGGGACACGATTTTCGGCCCAGTTATCGGCAAATTGCCCCCTTCATCGACGCCCTGCCAAAGCGGCCCCTTCTCAGTGCCTTTACTGCTACAGCCACTCCAGACGTCAAAGACGATATCGCCGGACTGCTGTCTTTAAAAAATCCGACCATACACATCAGCGGTTTCGATCGCCCAAATCTCTATTTTTCAGTACTTCGCGGCGAAGATAAAATGAAATACATCGCAAAATATCTGCAAAGCCGCCCCGACCAAGCCGGCATCATCTACGCCGCGACACGCAAAGAAGTCGATGCCATCTATGAGCTTTTGCACAAAAAAAACATCGCTGTCGGACGATATCATGCCGGTTTAGCTGAAAAAGAACGCAGCCATATGCAAGATGAGTTTCTCTACGATAACCTCCAAGTCATGGTCGCAACCAATGCATTTGGCATGGGTATCGATAAATCGAACGTCCGTTATGTCATCCACTATAACATGCCTAAAAACATCGAGTCCTATTACCAAGAAGCCGGACGTGCCGGGCGTGATGGCGAACCTGGGGAATGCATCTTATTGTTTGGGCCGCAAGATACCATGACCCAAAAGTTTCTGATTGATGTATCCACTGAAAATGAATCCCGCAAGGCCCATGAGTTTGGTCGTTTGCAAAAAATGGTCGATTATTGCCATACCCCAAACTGTCTGCGTCAGTTCATCATCAACTATTTTGGCGATTTAAACGCTCCAGAAACCTGTGATAATTGCAGCAATTGCCGCGAAGAATCGGAACTCGTCGACATTACCATAGACGCACAAAAAGTATTTTCTTGTATTTATCGCATGCAGGAACGTTTTGGCGTGACCATGGTAGCAGAAGTTCTGCGTGGCTCCAAAAACAAAAACTTGCTGAAATTTCATTTTGAAGAGCTTTCGACCTACGGATTATTCCAAAACAGAAGCATCAACGATATCAAACTACTCATCCAAAGACTTGCTGCCACAGAATACCTTACGCTGACGGAAAGCGAGTATCCGGTACTTAAATTAACAGCTTCAGCCTATGCAGTCCTACGCGGTAAGGCCTCTGTTTTCCAGCAAATTCCTAAAGAGCGACAAGTTTCAACAGATTCTGCCCTCTTTCAAAAACTGCGCGACCTTCGCAAAGACATTGCCTCCAAAGAAAAAATACCACCATATATGGTTTTTTCTGATGCGACATTACAAGATATCTGTAACCGTCAACCGCATAACCTTGAGGAATTCCGAGATGTCAAAGGCGTCGGTGAACATAAACTCAACCGTTATGGACAGGCTTTTCTAGAAGCCTTAGCCAACTAAAATAAAAGCACGGCATACCACAAGAATCATGTGATATGCCGTGCTTTTATTTTACTTCAATTTTCAATTCCTTTGCGAGCTTCGATGCCTCTTGTATAATAATGTTTGATTTCTTTCATTTCTGTGACCAAATCGGCCTTTTCCAAAAGCCAATCCGGGGCATTTCTCCCCGTACAAATGATTTCGGCACTACCTGACTTCTGCAAAAGCCCCTCTACCAAATCTTTGTCAATCAACCCAAAA
This sequence comes from uncultured Selenomonadaceae bacterium, assembly GCA_965363355.1. Taxonomy (GTDB): domain Bacteria; phylum Bacillota; class Negativicutes; order Selenomonadales; family Selenomonadaceae; genus CBDTTM01. Next base: position 7,452 of record CBDTTM010000085.1, read on the forward strand.
AACAGCGCAACATTGATTTCATCAAGAATCAATATATCATATGATCCTCTTGCAAAATCTGCTTTAGCTTTTAATAAGCCTTCTTGCAAAATCTGTACATACTCTTTTGGTGGTTTCCCTTTTGGGAACACTTCTACATCACTTCCCCAGCTGTCAAGTTCTGCTTTGCTCAACATACCCTCTTCTGCAATAAAAAAAGGTTTTCCCGTGGTTTCTAAACAAAGATTTTGTAATCCAGCAAGAATTTTTTGCTCGCTGTAGGCCAAGCTCTTCATGAATTGCATAATATAAACTTTTTTCCCCGCCCCCAAAGCTCGAATTGCCAAACCAATCGCCGCTGTTGTTTTTCCTTTACCATTTCCGGTATAAACCTGCAGCATACGAAGCCCTCCTTTGTCTGTCATAAAAAACAAAGCGGCAGAATCTTATAAGATCCTGCCGCCTTACAATCAGCGATTATCTACTTTATCCATAGCGGCAAGGTCATGCTGCTTAAATCTTTCCCAAGCCAATTCCTCGTATTTTGTTCCTTTTTGTCCATAATTGGTATAAGGGTCAATGGAAATTCCGCCTCTAGGCAAAAATTTGCCCCAAACCTCAAGGTAGCGCGGCTCCATTAATTTCACTAAGTCTTTCATGATGATATTGACGACATCTTCATGAAATGCACCATGATTGCGGAAACTCACCAAATACAATTTAAGCGACTTGCTTTCGACCATCTTGATATCCGGTACATACGAAATATATAACGTCGCAAAATCAGGCTGTCCGGTAATTGGACACAAACTCGTAAATTCAGGACAATTGAATTTAACCCAATAATCACGATCCGGATGTTTATTTTCAAAGGTCTCCAAAATTTCTGGCACATAGTCATAGCCGTATTTTACATTTTTTTGCCCCAAAAGGCTGATTCCAGCTTCATTTTCTCTTGTCATTTTTCTAAACCTCTACTCGTAAATTTTCTTTATCTAAAATAAATTTTTGGACAAATGCTTCTTCTGATTCGGGATGTCCGAATAAATAACCTTGGATCATATCCGCCTGACATTCCCCTGTCAGCAAGCGATATTCCTCTTTGGTTTCAACGCCTTCGATACAAACTTTCATCCCAACGCTTTGGCATAATTGAACCGTGTATTTGACAACTTTTTTATCGAAATCATTTACCAATATCTTACGAACAAACTCACGATCGATTTTAACGATATCCGTTGATAAATTTTTTAAATAACTTAGTGAAGAATAGCCCGTGCCAAAATCATCCATCGCAATTTTCAATCCCTGCGCTCGGAAAAAATCAAACGTCTTATTGACGAAATCCCAATCAGCGACAATACAGCTTTCAGTAAGCTCCAAAGTGATCAGTTCCGGCTTCATCTGATGACGTTTCAGACATTGTGGCACAAAATCTTTAAACGTATTATCTTTGAGCTGTTCATAAGACACATTGATACTGATATGGAAATCAGGTACCATAGCCTGCCATTTCTTACCAATCACAATTGCTTTCTCAAACAACCACTTACCTACAGGTATGATAAGCTTTGTTTCCTCTAACAAGCGAATAAATTCCATCGGCGCAACCATTTTCCCTTTAGGATTCCGCCAGCGAAGCAGGGCTTCCGCTCCACATAAACTTCGTGAGGATGCCAAAACCTGCGGCTGAAAAAACAGTTCAAACCCTTCACAGCCATGTTCTACGCTTTTTTGCAAATCATCCCGCATGGCAATCGATCGAACCCAGCGATTATAAACCGCTTTCGAAAATAGATAATTTTTGTTTTTCCCCTGTTTTTTTGCTATATCTAAAGCAGCTTCCGCATGTTTGTGCAAAACGAGGTAATCTTTTCCTCCTTGTGGAAAAAACACCGTTCCTGCCGACAGCGTACAAAAATACATTTTTTGGTTGATTTCCTGCGGTGCCATTGCCGTTCGTTGTATCGCATGAAACAAGGACTCGATATCAGCCTCTGTTGCCCCCATATAAACAATACCAAATTCATCGCCATCAAGTTTATACAACGTTAATTCCGCCGGTAAAACATTTTCTAAGCGTTGCGCTATTTTTTGCAATACAGCATCACCAAAAAAACGATTATAAGTTTCATTGACAATCTTGAAGTTATCCAACCCAAAGATCATCAATGCTCCAGTTTCTCCCGTACTGCGATATTGTTCTAGACAACCTTTGACCGCCTGTTCAAAAGAATATTTATTCAAAAGGCCCGTCAAGGCATCGACTTTGCTTTTTTGTGCTAATTTAGAAATCACGCCAGCAAAAAATATGGCTGTGCCCTCTTGGTCCCGAATCGATTTTCCATGGCAACGCACCCATACATACTCACCACGACGGTTCTTTACACGATATTCTAAATCATGTTCTTCACTTTGCCCAGAATATATCCGGTCAATATCGGTCTGATATGATTCAAGATCATCTGGATGTATCAACATGCTCCAATACTTATCCAGGTCTTTAGCTTCAGCATGTGGTAATGCAAAGTCTGCCTGCATACCAGGTGAGATCATATACTGCTTGCTCTGTGGGTCACAGGCAAATAAATATTGATCACAAGTTTGCTTTAAAATATCAAATAAAATCCGATTGTTCGCCAAAAATTTACTTGAATCATCTTTATGTCGTCTCATATAATGCATCCATTTCTCTTGTACGTTTATCAGCTAATTTACTTTATATCCATTGTCTCATAAAAACCTACTATCTTATATGATATACAAAAACGACAATTTATTCA
>CBDTTM010000086.1:0-10199 GCA_965363355.1 uncultured Selenomonadaceae bacterium
AATGACAACCTATACATTATCCTGGCCTTTATCCTTTATTTAGGACTTATGATGGCCATCGGCGTATATTATTATCGCCGGACACGCAACATGGCAGATTACATCTTAGGCAATCGCAAGCTGGGCGCCTGGGTCACGTCCATGAGTGCTGAAGCCTCGGATATGAGCGGATGGATGCTCATGGGATTACCAGGCTACGCCTATATGGCTGGATTAAGTGCTGGCTGGATTGCCCTTGGCCTAGCCCTTGGAACATACGCCAACTGGCGTTATGTCGCCGCCCGCCTCAGAAAATACACAGAAATCGCCAGTGACTCACTGACGATGCCAGATTTTTTCCAAAATCGATTCCATGACCCATCGAATCTCCTTCGGATCATACCTGCCGTCTTTATTCTTATTTTTTTCGTACTTTATACATCATCAGGCTTTGTTGCCGGCGGCAAGCTTTTTGAAACCGTCTTTGGCCTGCCTTATATTTGGGCTATGCTGCTCGGTGCTTTCGTCGTCGTCTTCTACACTCTAGTTGGCGGTTTTTTAGCCGTATGCTGGACAGACTTCATCCAAGGCGTCATGATGTTCTTCGCCATCATCATCGTTCCTCTTGCAGCGATTTATTCCTTAGGTGGCATAACAATAAGTTTTTCGGCACTTTATTTGATCAGCCCGGATTATTTCAATCCATTTACAAAGGCAGACCACTCCACACTTTCTTTTATTGAACTGATTTCCTTGTTTGGCTGGGGCCTTGGCTATTTTGGGCAACCACATATCCTCGTCCGCTTCATGGCAGTAAAATCATCGGCTGAGCTCAAACAAGCCACGCGTATAGCCATGACCTGGGTCGTTTTGTCACTGGCAGCCGCAGTTCTCGTCGGCATGGTCGGCAAAGTATTTTTGACTTCAGCACTCAGTGGCAGTGACAGCGAAACCGTATTTCTTGTCATGACCAATGCACTGTTTAGCCCATTTGCCGCCGGTCTTGTCTTATCTGCTGTACTGGCAGCCATTATGAGCACGGCCTCGTCTCAGCTGCTGGTCGCAGCCTCCGCTTTTGCGCAAGACATTTACAAAGCCTTATTGCACAAGAATTGCGGTCAAAAAGAATTGGTCTGGGTCGGACGTCTATCCGTCATCGTGATCGCTGCCATTTCGATTCTGATTGGCTTGAATCCAGAAAGCTTTATCTTAGAAATGGTTGCCTATGCCTGGGCGGGATTTGGTGCTGCCTTTGGACCAGCTCTCTTAGCTTCCCTTTTCTGGCGGCGGGCAACTCGCAATGGGATTTTGGCCGGTATCATCGTCGGTGGCCTCACCGTCCTCATCTGGAAACAATTTGCCTTCTTCGGTTTATATGAAATCATCCCTGGATTCTTTCTCTCTTGCCTGGCTATTTATATCGTCAGCAAAATGGGCAAAGAACCAGCCAAAGCAATTACCGATATGTTCGATACGATCGAACACAGTGATATTTAATCACAAAAAATGGATTCGCCGCTTGATGAGCTGCGAATCCATTTTTTTGTAAATTTATAGATAACGACAATAAATATACACACTGCTGATTACAATTGCAAGCAAGGTAAGCGGCAAAGCAATTTTCAAATACCTAAGAAAAGAAATCTGATGTCCATGCTGCGCTGCCATGCTAGCCACGACGACATTGGCACTGGCACCAATCAAAGTACCGTTGCCGCCAAGACAGGCGCCTAATGACAAAGCCCACCAAAGCGGCGTCAAATCCTGTATCCCGCCAAAACTCCCCAGATCTTTGATAAAAGGTATCATCGTCGCTACAAACGGAATATTATCAATGACCGCCGAAGTGATTGCACTGAGCCATAAAATGAGCATGGTCGTCGATAATACGTTTCCTTGGGTAAATTGCATGGCTTCACGGGCCAAAAGTGAAATGACATTTTTTTCAACCAAGGCTCCGACCAAAATGAACAATCCAATAAAAAAGAAAATAGCCGTCCACTCGACCTTGGCAAAAAGTTTACTGAGCTTCACTTCATCATTACCTATTGTCAAAAGCAATAAAAGACTGGCACCAGCAAGAGCTGCACTGGCTGTTTCCAAATGCAAAAATCGCTGCAAGATGAATCCAAGTATCGTCAAAAGCAGGACGAATAAACATTTTTTTAACAAGCCTGCATCTTGGAGCTGTTTTCTTTCATTGAGCTGCATGATTTTTTCTTGCAACTGCACGGTAGTCTTGAGCTCATCTTTATAATACCAGGCCAAAACAAAAATACTGACGGCAAATATCAAAATACAGACTGGGGCTAGATTCCACAAAAATGCCATGAAATCAAGTTCCTTGACCGCACTGCTGATCATGATATTGGGTGGATCACCGATGAGCGTAGCTGTCCCGCCAATATTAGACGCTATGATCTGTGCTACCAAAAACGGTTTAGGTGATATTTTAAGCTGTGAAGCGATGCTAAAAGTAACCGGAACAGTCAAAAGCACAGTTGTCACATTATCCAAAAAAGCCGAGCATACAGCCGTCAATGCGCCAAGAGCTGCCAATAAATATACAGGTTTGGCTTTGACGCATTTTGCTGACCAAATCGCCAAGTAATTAAACAATCCCGTTTCACTCGTAATGTTGACGATTACCATCATGCCAATCAAGAGCCCCAACGTATTGAAATCAATATGATGGATTGCATTTTCCTGTGAAACGATCCCGAGCAAAATCAATACTAAAGCTGCGCTCATCGCCACGACCGTTCGATGGATCTTTTCTGAAACAATCAGTATATAGGCCGCAATAAAAATAAAAACAGCCGCCATTGCATTTAATCCCATTAGCTCTACTCCTCTATATAGTCAAGCTCATCTACAATAATAGAAGCTGGCAAAATAAACGTTGCCAGCTTCTACCTTAGACTTTATTTTTTTTATAAGGCGTTGGTACGAGAACGATATTCTTGCCATCTCGTTTTACCTTGATTTCATAATCGACGACGCCTTCTTTATAAAGGTCCATCTTCAATTCCAAGAGCAATTTTCCGATTTTTTCTTGCAAAATCGGTGTCAGATAAGATAACTGCAGGTTCTCTGCTGCAGTTTTTTTCTTTGCCTTCAAAGGAGCCGGCGCATCTTCTTCCGCGGCCAAAAATATGGATTCAAAACTGTCTTTTTCTTTATAGCCGCTGAACATATCTTTATCTGCTAAATTTTTTGGTATCTTAGCCATATATTCTTACCCCTTTTTTACTTTAGCCCAGGTATCACGAAGTCCGACAACCCGATTGAAAACCAAATGTTCTTTCGTAGAATCCTTATCCACGCAGAAATAACCTTGGCGCAGGAACTGATAGCGAGTTCCAACAGCCGTCCAAGCAGCACTCGGTTCAACCAATGCATCCTTTAAGACTTCTAAAGAATTCGGATTGAGGCTTTCGATGAAATCCGCTGGTTCTTCACCGTTTTCATCCGTTTTAAGTAAATAATCATAAAGACGCACTTCCGCTTTGATGGCCGTCTTTGCTGCAACCCAGTGCAAAGTGCCTTTTACTTTACGGCCGCTATTGGCACTGCCGCTTTTTGATTCTGGATCATAGGTGCAATGAAGCTCTACGACATTTCCCTCTGCATCTTTTATGACATCTTCGCATTTGATGATATACGCATGTTTAAGACGCACTTCGCCGCCTGGCTTCAAACGGAAAAACTTCTTGGGTGCTTCTTCCATAAAATCTTCTCGTTCGATATAGATTTCCCGGGCAAATGGCATATAGCGATGACCACCGCGATACGGATGGTTTTCTGCCAACATATTTTCCGCAGCATCTTCTGGATAGTTTGTAATGACAATTTTAAGTGGCTCAAGTACCGCCATGATACGATCGGCATGTTCATTTAAATCTTCTCTGACACAATGCTCCAGCATTCCGACATCAACTAAGCTATTGCTGCGAGCAACGCCGATGCGTTCACAAAAATCACGAATGGATGCTGGCGTATAACCCCGTCGGCGCAAGCCTGAAATCGTAGGCATCCGAGGATCATCCCAGCCACTTACATGACCGCCTTCCACTAATTGGCGAAGTTTACGCTTGCTCATTACCGTATTCGTTATATTGAGGCGAGCAAATTCAATCTGGCGAGGACGCGTGTTGACATCAAAGCCCAAAGATTCTAAGAGCCAATCATAAAGAGGCCGATGCTCTTCAAACTCGAGTGTACATACTGAATGCGTAATGCCTTCAATGGCATCCGATAGCGGATGGGCAAAATCGTACATCGGATAAATGCACCAAGCGTCGCCAGTACGATGATGCGACGTATGGGATATACGGTAAATGACCGGATCACGCATCGTGATATTGGGTGAGGACATATCGATTTTAGCGCGAAGCACACGTGCTCCATCAGCGAACTCGCCAGCTTTCATACGATTGAACAAGTCCAAGTTTTCTTCGACGCTGCGACTCCGATCTGCGCATTCTTTTCCCGGTTCAGTCAATGTACCGCGATATTCACGGATTTCTTCAGCCGAAAGGTCACAAACATAGGCTTTGCCACGTTTGATCAACTCAAGCGCATAGGCAAAAAGCTGTTCAAAATAATTCGATGCATAAAACATGCGATCATCCCAGCTAAAACCAAGCCAACGCACATCTTCCTGAATTGAATCGACGTATTCGACATCTTCTTTGGTAGGATTCGTATCATCAAAACGCAAATTGCAAAGGCCTTCATTATTTTTAGCCAAACCAAAATTCAAGCAAATCGATTTTGCATGACCAATATGCAAATAACCGTTTGGTTCAGGTGGAAAACGAGTATGGATGCCCTCACTGTATTTCCCTTTTTTCAAATCATCATCGATCGCATTCTGCACAAAATTAGCTGCAAGCGTTGCATTTTCTGCCATAATCTTACCCCTTTATTTATAAATTGATTTATTATCAGTTTTTCTTAGAACTATTTCTTACAAATATTCGTCCTGTTTATGTATTTTCCCTTTTATCAAGCTTTACCAAGGCACTATATCTTTTTTTGCCAATGCACCTTCAACATAAGACGAAAGCTTTTTGCTGCCCTCGGCCAAAAGATCCGTTTGCGGCAAACAAGCCAAGATTCGACGAATATAATCCGCATCAACAATCTTTTGCAAAGTCCAGCTGAAATTGACATCATAGACCCACATCAACCGTACCAACTTTCGATCATCCTGCGTCTTGATCTGTGAATAATCACATTGTTCACCGTTTATGAAACGCTGCAGAAACTCTTCACTGCAGCCGCTTCCATCGGATGGCTGCAAAAAAGGCTCTAACACACGATAGATATCGAGCTTATCGGCATCGCGTAAAAGCTGTGCAAAAAACAACTGCCGCGGCTTCTCTGTTTTGGCAATTTGTTTGGCATTATGATTGGCAATAGCAAAGCAAAAAGTCTGATAATCATCCTTTGACAATCTTTCCGCCAAGGGAAGGTCTTTGATGACGTTCAAGCCCAGCAGTGCATGATTTTCCGAAATACTGTCATTAAATGTTTGATAACGCGTGAACTGTTCAAAACGTCCAACATCATGAAAAAGCCCCATCAGTTCTGCCAATAAGCAATCATCTGCCGAAAGGCCCAAATGACTCGCTAATTCTCGGCAAATGGCAGTCACCTTTTTTGTATGTTCTTCCTTTAACAGCATCGCCTGCTGTATTTTTTCATTTGAATTATAAAACGATTGGACATAAGCAAGCATCCAGCCATGCATTTCCTGCAATAATTCCTGCACAATGCTACCTCCATAAAAATTCGTAGTCTGCAATACATTATACTACTTTTGAGCAAGTTTTGCAGTAGAAAAGACCTTGCTGGCTTTATCTGTTGATTTACAACTAGCAGCACTGTTTTCATCCATAAATATTTAGCGTATAATGAAGGTACTTAAACACTGAGGTGAATATATGGAAATTTTATTGTTTTTTCTTTTGGGTGCCGGTGTCGGCATCTTTGGTACATTAGTCGGCATAGGCGGCGGACTCATTTGCGTACCAATTTTTATTTTATGGCTGACGCCATCGATTTTTACCACCGCCCCGCAAGTCGTCGGAACTTCTTTAGTCATCGTTTTTTTAAATGCACTATCCGGAACCTTTGCCTATATCAGGCAAAAACGAGTGTTTTTTAACGCCGCGATTCCCTTTGCCATTGCGACTCTGCCTGGCGCCTTTTTCGGCTCATACATAGCAGATCGGTTCAATGGCGATACGCTCAATGTAGCCTTCGGCGCCTTTCTTTTGCTCATGGCAATCATCATGTATTGGAATTCGAGCCGTAAACGAGGCAAAGAACCAAGCTTTAATCCTCAGACCTTCAAATACAATAAGGTCCTTGGCATTCTCAGCAGTGTACTCGTCGGCTTTCTTTCAAGCATATTCGGCATCGGTGGCGGCATCATCCACGTTCCTTTGATGATTTACCTGTTGCAATTTCCTACACACGTTGCCACCGCGACCTCTCATTTTGTTTTGGCTGTTTCCTCAGCCTGTGGCGTTTTTTCTCATCTCATATTAAATCACATCATTTGGCTGCCAGCAATCAGCATTGGCCTCGGCGCTCTTATCGGTGCACAGATTGGCGCAAAGCTCTCAAAGAAGACTCGACCTAAAATCATTTTGCTTTTGCTTTCAGCATCTATGTTTGCCCTTGGCATTCGGCTGATTCTTCTTGGCACCCCATCGTAACGATGCATCAACAAAGATGAAAATAGCTGATTTCCGGTGGACAGCCAAGCCTAAATGGACACCAGCTGCCCGCGCCTGAATTGACGTAACCATAAAGATCATCTTGCCGATACATCCCTCTCGTGTATTTAAACAACGGGAAAAGTGGGATGCCGAATAAACCGATTTGTCCCCCATGGGTATGGCCTGTCATTGTCAAATCGACTCCGTTGGCAAATGCATAATCAATGAAGATAGAATGATGCGCCATCAATACCTTTACGGCAGCTGATGGAACAGCCTTCATTGCCGAGTTCATCGTCTCTGCACACTGCGCAGACTGATCCCGCATTCTGTCGATTGGATAATCAACGCCTAATAAATATAAAGGACGCTCGCCATCTAGCAGTTTTACTGCATTGCCGGCGAGCACTTTTATTTTTGTTCTAGCCAATGAAGCCTCGATTTTTTCTCTTCCAGCCATATACTCATGATTTCCCCAGCAAAAGTAGATCCCTTGTGGAAAATCCTTCACATAGGTATTCACAAGATCTACAGCCTGCTCATTGTGCTCTCGATCATCAAACAGATCTCCCGTAATCAATAAAATATCCGGTTTTGCCGCGGCAATTTGACTAAGGACTTCATCCAACCGATCCAATGAAAAAAAATAACCTAAATGCACATCACTGAGCTGCGCTATGCAGAAACCGTCGAATTTCTTAGGTAAATTTTTTATCTGAATATCAAAATCCGTATTTTCTATCGCACGACTTTCCACAAGTCCTCCATATAAACTAAGCGCACCCGCTGCTGCTGGAAGACAAACTGCCTGTTGCAAAAAATAACGTTTGCTTGGATCATATCGACAAGATGACGGTTTTATTTTATGGCATATGAACAAAACCCCTCGATAAACAGCAAATAAACAGACCAAAATCAGTTGGAACATAAACCATATAACTATAGCTTGCAACAATTCTCCGGCAAAAGGCATCCCTTTAAAAAAGCTTTTGCTGCCGGCAATTCCTGCTATAGATAAAAAATTCAGGGCCAGCACTAATTTGCTGACTCTTTTTCCCCATGCCTGTGTACAAAGTATTCTGACCACCTGCACAGAAAGAAATGTCAGCAAGGCCATCAACGCCAATACTATGAAAAAAAACACCATTGTCGGATTCATCTTCATCCCTCCAAAACTATGACCATTATATCATATTTCTCGTATTTCACCTTTTTTATGCGCTTTTCACCTCAAAAAAAGCGAAAAAAAGAACCGACAAAAGCCGGTTCTATATACACCAACATTATAAATTTCGTATAGTGCCTGTACTGGCGTCTATACTTCACCTCGTAAATGAGCTAACTCCGCTTGTTTTTCACAATAGTACCATCTTACAGATTTACCAATAGCACACCGGATTGCATCAAGTTTTCCTTCCTGAGCTAATTTTTTCAACCGGTTGGCATCAAACCCACTAATCGATAAATAACTCGCCGAAATGAAGCCTCCTCTTTTCAAAAGGTTACGATAATTTGGACTGTCTCTGCGGTCCATTGCAACGTTTTTTATTGCCATAAATATCCCTCCATCACGATTGTGTGAGTTTCATTTACAGTTCATCTACGATTACACCTATATTATACCACAACCATGTAAAGCTGTATACATTATTTTAGTATTAAAATTCATTAATTCCAAATAGCATCGATATAAAAACGATATTTTTCTTACTTTTTATACTTTTTCAAAAAAAATGATAGCTCTTTCATTTTGTGAAAAAAATACTTTAACCTATCAGCCCACTAAAATCAACCCTATTATGCTCTGAAAATTTGGAATCTTTCTAAATGCATAGGCAAAAGTACTAATATTGTATATAATGTTGACAGTATAACTTCATATTGTTTGTTATTTCTATTTATTATTTATATTTATTTATGGGGAGGGTGTTTTATGCTAACTGCGCAAAAACAAGACCATATATTATCCAAAGAATTATCCGATAAAATCGACCTGGTGCTTGCATCGCATGAATATGACAACACACAGATCGTTGGCATCTTACTCGATGTCCAAGATCTCATTGATGAACATTACATACCAGAAACCATTGCCTATTATCTGTCGGAAAAACTCGATTTAAAAATCACTGTGATTTATGACTGTATTTCTTTTTACTCGAGCCTTTCCGAAAAACCTCGTGCTAAATATCCAATCCAAATCTGTAACAGCATTGTTTGCAGCATCAACGATAATGATTCTGTTTTCACTACTTTTAAAGAGCTTCTTGGTATTGAGCTCAACGAAGTTACTTATGACGGCCGCTTTACTCTTGAAAGTGTTCCTTGCTTTGGCGCTTGTGATGTAGCTCCAGCAGTGCGCATCAACGGAACCGTTTACGGGCATCTTGACAGCCGCGGAAAAATCGAAAATTTGTTAAACAAACTGCTTTAATAAGGAGATAGAACAAGATGAGCAAATCCGTAAATTTCATTACTCGTAATTTTGGTAAATACGATGTATCCTCTATTGGTTCTTACATGAATATCGGCGGCTTCGATGCCCTGAAAAAAGCAGTCACCATGACTGGCGAAGACATTGCTGCAACGATTGCCGAAGCAAAAATCAAAGGACGTGGCGGTGCTGCTTACGATATGGGCCGCAAATGGGCCCAGGCCAAAGCCGTTGTCGCTGAAAAGAAAGTCATTATCTGCAATGCTGATGAAGGTGAACCTTGCACCTTCAAAGACCGTGCGCTCATTGAAAAAGATCCCTTCAACCTCATCGAAGGGATGATCATCGCCGGATATACGGTAGATGCTCAAGATGGCTACATATACATGCGCGAAGAGTATTCTCATCTGCGCCCACTCCTTCTCAATGCGATACGCCAAGCAAAAACCTATGGATTTTTAGGAACAAATATTCTTGGCAAAGGCTTCAATTTCAATATCCATCTTTATTCCGGTGCAGGTGCCTATGTTTGCGGCGAAGGCACAGCCTTGATCCGCTCGCTTGAAGGCAAAGCTGGTCGCCCTCGCATGAAACCACCATTTATCAAGCAAAGCGGACTATTTGCCCGTCCAACCTGCGTAAATAACGTAGAGAGCCTTGCGATTGTCGCTCCATTGCTTCTTGACAACAAAAAGGAATATCTCAGCTACGGAAGCGGCGAATCAATTGGCACAAAGCTCGTCAGCGTTGGCGGCAATGTAAATACCCCAGGTGTTTTTGAAATTCCTTTCGGCACAACCGTTCGTGAAATCGTCTATGACATGGCCGGCGGCATAAAGAACGACCATGCTATCCGCTTGATTCAGTTCGGCGGAGCATCCGGAAAAGTCGCTTCGTCGCGAATCCTTGATACCCCTTATACTTATGACGATTTGAAAAAAGCTGGTGTCACCGTCGGCTCTGGCGCCATTCTAGTTGTGGATGACCGGACCAGTGTCCTTGACTTCTTGCGGACAACACAAGCCTTCTTTTCCCATGAAAGCTGTGGCCAG
>CBDTTM010000087.1:0-9718 GCA_965363355.1 uncultured Selenomonadaceae bacterium
TGATGGACGTATTGAAATAAGTCCTGGCATTAAAAAAGGGTATTCCAAAAAAATATATATTATAAATGGAGGGAAACATAATGGAACTTAGTAGTATGCAAATCATCGCCATTTTCATTGTAGCTTGTGTAGCTGGTATGGGAAGTGTGCTGGATGAATTTCAGACACACAGACCGCTTATCGCCTGCACCTTGATTGGTCTTATCTTGGGCGATATCACAACAGGTATTATTATTGGTGGTACATTAGAAATGATTGCTTTGGGCTGGATGAATATCGGGGCGGCTATGGCTCCTGATGCGGCTTTGGCATCAGTTATTTCGACGATTCTTGTAATCGCAGGACATCAGAGCATTGGTGCCGGGATTGCAATTGCAATGCCATTGGCAGCAGCAGGTCAGGTTCTGACTATCATCTGCCGCACGATTACAGTTTTCTTTCAACATAAAGCGGATAGCTATGGTGAAGAAGGAAACTTACGCGGTATTGATATTTGTCATTTAGGTGCATTGCTTGTTCAAGCACTTCGTGTATCCATTCCTTCAACACTCGTTGCCATGTATATTGGAACAGGTGCTGTACAGGCTTTATTGGCAGCTATTCCAACGGTTATTACAGGCGGTTTACAGGTAGCTGGCGGATTCATCGTTGTTGTTGGGTATGCAATGGTCATCAACATGATGGGCGCATCCTATCTGATGCCTTTCTTCTTCTTGGGTTTTGTTTGTGCAGCTTTCACAAACTTCAACTTGGTTGCTTTCGGTGTAATTGGGCTGGTATTGGCTATTGTATATATCCAATTGAATCCTAAATACAATACGGGCAATGGAGTGGCCGTGGCATCTGGTCCGGCTAGTGATGCTGACGACGATTTGGACGACTAAAACTAAGAAGAATAAAAGGAGGAAGATTCATAATGAAACAGCTTACGAAAAGTGATTTTTTCTGGACATTTGTCCGTTCGAACTTTGCTCAGGGTTCTTGGAATATGGAAAGAATGCAGGCTTTAGGTTATTGCTTTGGCATGGTACCTATTTTGAAAAGACTGTATGAAGGCGATGAACTTAAGCAGGCCATTAAACGCCATCTTGAGTTTTACAATACACAGCCGTTTGTAACTGCTCCAATCATTGGGATTACGGCAGCAATGGAAGAACAAAAAGCAAATGGTAAAGATATCCCAGATGGTGTCATTAACGGGATAAAAGTTGGTATGATGGGGCCATTGGCTGGGGTTGGCGATCCAATTTTCTGGGGAACGCTTCGTCCGATCACTGCAGCATTAGGTGCATCACTAGCTTTGACTGGCAGCATCGGTGGTCCGATTATTTTCTTCGTACTCTTTAATGCAATTCGTTTGGCAATCAGATGGTATGGTATTAAATACGGTTATGAAAAAGGTACGGACGTCGTCAAGGATGTTGCTGGAAATAAACTGCAAAAACTTACAGAAGGTGCATCCATTTTAGGATTGTTCGTCATGGGCGCCTTGGTAAATAAATGGACATCGGTCAACATTCCAGTTGTTGTGTCGCAGATCACTATGCAAGATGGTAAAGTGGTAACGACGACGATTCAAACAATCTTGGATCAGTTGATGCCAGGCTTGATTCCACTACTCTTAACCTTTGCTTGCATGAAACTCATGAAGAAAAAGGTCAATGCAATTTGGATCATCTTCGGTCTCTTTGCAATCGGTATTGTTGGTTTCTGGTTAGGTATCTTGAAGTAAATATCAGAAAGAAGCGGCTGCATTACGCTAGCCGCTTCTTTTTTTATAAAAATATCAAGGAATTTGGCCTAAAGACTTTACATTTTTCCAGGAATTATTTAAAATGAACATAGATGCAGATGTAGCTTTTTTTTAAATAAAAATAAGCAAGTATAAGTGAGATGACGATAAATGTTGCTTATAATTAAGCTAAATTATCGAAACTCTGCATAAATTTACTTAAATTTGTATAAAAATGACCTGACGGGGATAAGAGGAGATTGGGAATATGTTGAAATGTATCGGTGTTATGACCAGCGGCGGAGACAGCCCAGGAATGAATGCAGCAGCTCGTGCTGTTGTCAGAACGGCTCTTTTTGAAGGCGTTGAAGTATGGGGCATAAACAATGGCTATAAAGGCATGATTGAAGATGATATGCGTAAGCTTGAATCTCGCAATGTTGGCGATATCATCCAACGCGGTGGCACGTTCTTGGGAACTGCACGCAGTGCTGAGTTTAAAACAGAGGCTGGTCGCAAAACGGCTGTCGATAATTTGAAGAAGCATGGTATCCAGGGTTTAGTCATCATTGGTGGTGACGGGAGCTTAACGGGTGGATCGCTGCTTAGCAAATTGGGCATTCCGATTGTTGGGCTTCCGGGAACAATCGATAATGATGTTTGGGGCACGGATTACACGATCGGTGCTGATACGGCAGCCAATACGATTGTCGAAGCAATCAATAAATTGCGTGACACGGCATCGGCACATCGTCGTATCATCATCATAGAAGTTATGGGGAGAAAATCCGGTTGGCTTGCGATGATGGCTGGTATCGCTGGCGGAGCTGAATACGTACTCGTACCAGAAGTAAAATATGATTTGGATGAAATGTGCCAAGAGCTCAAAGAAGCCTATGATCGCGGTAAGCGTTACAGCATCGTCGTTGTTGCTGAAGGCGTTGGCAGTGCAATGGATATCGGTAAAGTCGTTGGTGAAAAAACGGGAATCGACACACGTGTATCTGTTCTCGGTCATATCCAGCGCGGTGGAGCGCCAAGCGTTGAAGATCGTATAAAGGCTAGTATGCTTGGTGAAAAAGCAGCACTCGCATTGATTTCAGGATTGTCAAATGTGGTTTTCGGCTTTGATGCTGGTAAAGTCGTCACTATTGACTTAAATGATGCGGTTTCCAATCAAAAGACATTGGATCCAGAACTCATCCGTTTAGCTCGTGTATTAGCTTAAAACATAAAGATGTCCATGCGACGATTATCGCATGGACATCTTGTTCTTTTGAACGAAAAATAGTTTTAAAAAGACACTATCTGGTCGACCCTTAAAAAGGCCTGTACGATGAATTTCGTACAGGCCTTTTGTGGCTATTTGCCAATTAGAGAACGGAGCCATCATACTGAAGAGTAGCAAAGTAATCTTCAATGGTTTCTGCTCGGCGAATGAGTTCGATGGAACCATCTTCTTTATAAAGAAGTTCGGCACTGCGCAGTTTGCCGTTGTAGTTGAATCCCATAGAATGGCCATGTGCACCAGCATCGTGGATGATGACGCGGTCACCGATATCAATCTTAGGGAGGCTGCGGTCAATCGCGAATTTATCATTGTTTTCGCAGAGTGATCCAGTAACATCGTACACATGATCGCAAGGGGCCGATTCTTTACCGACAATGGTAATATGGTGGTAAGAGCCATAAAGAGCTGGACGCATGAGATTAGCCATGCAGGAATCAAGTCCGATATAGTCTTTATAGGTGTGCTTTTCATGCAGTACCGTTGAGACGAGGTAGCCGTAAGGCCCTGTGATGGAACGGCCTAATTCCATAGCAATCGCAAGACCATTGAGACCAGCGGATATGATGATTTCTTCATAGGCTTTTTTGATGCCGCTGCCAACAAACTCAAGATCGACAGCCGTTTCTTCTGGACGGTAAGGTATGCCGACACCGCCACCAAGATTAACAAATTCAAGGCAGATACCGAGTTTATTTTTGATTTCAACGGCTAAGTTGAACATGAGTTTTGCTGTATTGATAAAAGAATTGGCATCTAGTTCGTTCGATATGACCATTGTATGAAGGCCGAAACGTTTGACACCTTTTTCTTTTGCTAAGGCATAGGCTTCAAAAAGCTGTGCTCTAGTCAAACCATACTTTGCTTCTTCTGGTTTACCGATGATGTCATTTCCTTCAATCAAAGAGCCAGGGTTATAACGAAATGACATGACCTGAGGAAAACCAGCATTCTTTTCTAAATATTCAATATGGCTGATATCGTCGAGATTGATGATAGCCCCGAGTTCGATGGCTTTTTGAAATTCATCGGCAGGGGTGTCGTTGGATGTGAGCATGATGTCTTCTCCGTGGATACCAGAGGCCTGTGCTAAAAGAAGTTCCGGCAGGGAACTGCAATCAGCGCCGGCGCCTTCTTCATGCAAAATTTGCAAAAGACGAGGATTTGGCGCAGCTTTTACTGCATAGTATTCGCGAAAGGCTGGAGCCCAGTCAAATGCTTTAAAAAGGCGGCGCATGTTGCGGCGCATGCCTTGTTCATCGTAAATATGGAAAGGCGTTGGATATTTTTCAATGATTTTTTCGAGTCTGTCTTGGACAATTGGGAAAACTTTTTCAGTCATAGTACTTTCCTCCATTTGATTTACATAGTCTTGGTGGGGATGGGGCCTAAACAAAAAGCGACCTGTCGGGAAGGTCCTGACAAATCGCTGTGTATTCATAGCGTTCGGATAGCCCTCCATACGGATGTATGACAGTCCTGTGTTTATTCAACCCAGGACCAACGATCTTGTTTACCAGCAAAATCATTTCGGCGATGTTCCCTTTCAATTCTGTTCAATGCCCGGCGGCTCTTAGAAGTTACTCTTGAACCATCGCTCCTCTACCTGTAAATATGTAATTTTTATGTATGTAAATTATAGCAAGCACAGTATAGCTTGTCAATTGAAAATTATAATCAATATAAATTAGAAGATGATTTAGCGGGCAAAGCTTGTTGGGAAAGCTTTGATATGTTATAGTAGGTAAACAGTTTTAAACATTAGTTTGCAATCTAATGAAGCTTTCGTCAATTTTATCTCAATAAAATTTAGAAATCTTTGCAGAAAAGGAATATTTTTATGGTAAAATAAAAATATATCGAATACTAGATAATATGAAATATATACTTGCCTGTTGCTGCCGGATTCATGTTGGCAGATTTTTGCAGTTCAAGGCAGAAGAAAAAAGTATGGAGATGATTTTATGTGGTTGCGGGCCTGGTCGTTATTTAAGATATTTCGTAAGGATCTATTAGTGATGGCCATTGCCGTGAGAAACCCAGCAACTCCTAGGTATATCAAGGCGCTGTTGTCTGCGGCTTTTATCTATTTGATCAGTCCTATCGACTTGATACCAGATACATTGCCTGTTGTTGGTTGGCTCGATGATGCAGTGATTGTTCCAGCAGCTGTTTGTGGTCTGCTCAATTTATTGCCAGCTCCAGTGCGGCGTGATAGCGAAACAAAGGCTGATACGCTTAGCAACAAAATGCCTTATATACTTTTTATTGCGGCAAGTATTGTTTTTGCTTGGGTGATTCTTATGATATGGGCAATGTATTCGTTGATTTTTAAATAGAAGTGATAGAATTCTAATGAGGTGTGAATTTTGAAATTATATATTGCCGAAAAACCGAGCATGGGAGCGGAAATAGCGAAGTGTCTCACCGGCCCGATCGAACGGCATGATGGGTATTTGGTAACCAAAGGCGGGGTTGTGACCTGGGGGTTTGGCCATATTCTGCGCCAGGCGGAACCAGATGAATACGATGCAAAATATAAAATGTGGCGTTCAGAAGACTTGCCGATTGTTCCGGCAGTTTGGAAATTGCTCGTCGATAAATCTTGCGTCAAACAGTTTAATACAATCAAGGGCCTTATTGAAAAAGCCGATGAAATCGTCCATGCAGGTGACCCTGATAGAGAGGGGCAGTTGTTGATCGATGAGGTATTGGATTATGTGCAGAATGAAAAGCCAGTAAAACGAATTTTGCTCAACGCTTTAGATGAGAAGAGCATTCAAAAGGCAAATGCTTCATTGCGAGACAATAAGGAATTTTATAATCTAAAACAGTCGGCTTTAGCTAGAGCCAGGGCTGATTGGCTGATTGGAATGAATTTGTCTAGGGCTTATACACTGGCGGCGCGCCGTGCGGGACACCGCATTGTCTTGCCTATTGGACGAGTCAAAACACCAACATTGGCATTAGTCGTCAGGCGGGAAAGAGAGCTTAAAGATTTTATCCCGGTTGACTACTATACAATTAAGGCAGAATTTTCCCATGAAAATGGAGATTTTTGGGCAAATTGGAAGGCTGGCGAAGAACAGCGTGGGCTAGATTCCGAGGGGCGACTGCTTAATGCAGAAATCGCTGAAGCTTTGTTACAGCGTTTTGCCTCGTCATCTTCGAAAGGGGTTATTTCCCTTTATCAAAAAAGTGAAAAAAAAGAACCCCATCGTCTTCCATTTTCGTTATCGTCCCTACAGGTCATGGCAGGAAAAAAATTTGGTTATGAACCGCAGCTCGTGCTAGATACGGCACAAAAACTTTACGAACGAAAATTGACGACGTATCCTCGATCGGATTGTGAATATCTTCCGGTCAATCAATTTGCGGATGCTAAAGTTATTTTAGCGAATTTAGCACAAGGTGATGATTCAGCCCTAAGTCAATGGAGTAAGGCCGGAGACAGCAAAATGAAGAGTCGGTGCTGGAATGATAAAAAGATTTCAGCCCATCATGCGATTATTCCGACACAAGTTAAGGTAAAGACCTTGCAGTTAAGTGAAACGGAAAGAAATATATATTTCCTTATCGCGCAGGCTTATATAGCACAGTTTTATCCACTTCATATTTATGATCAAACAAAAGTGGAAATCGATTATGAAGAAGAAAAATTTACAGCTAGTGGACGAGTGGTAAAAGAGGCTGGTTGGAAAGCGCTTTATTCAGGAGATACAGATAAAGACGACGAAAAAGATGAAAGTGCACTTTTGCCGGCGATGAAAAAGAAAGACAGCGTGGATTATAAAAATGGCAAAGTTGACAAAAGGGCTACAAAGCCGCCTGTTCGCTTTACCGCAGCAACACTTTTGGCCGGTATGAAGGAAATCCATAAATATGTCAAAGATGAAGAATCCAAAAAGAAGTTGAAAGATGTATATGGAATTGGTACAGAAGCAACGAGAGCGACAATCATCGATGATTTGATCAAACGGAAGTTTTTGCGTTCTGAGGGAAAGAAAAAATATTTAATTCCAACAGACGCGGCGTATTTGTTGGTCGATGCATTGCCAGATGAGATGATTTATCCGGATTCGACGGCGATATGGGAAGATCATTTGCATTCAATGGCAGAAGGTGAAGGGGAACTAGAAGAATTTTTGGCAGCTCAAATCAAGTTTGCGACGCTGCTTTGTCAAAAAGCACTTGCTGTTGAATTGCCTGTACAGGGAGAATATCCTTGTCCGCGTTGTAAAAAAGGCGTCATGTTGAAAAGACATGGAAAAAATGGAGACTTTTGGGGCTGCTCAAATTATCCCCGTTGTCGAATGAGTTGCGATGATAAAGCAGGTGTGCCGGATTTTTCATCGGCGAAGGCGCCAAGGCAAAATAGCCCTGGACCTAGAAATGTGGCAACGGATATTTTGGATGATGATTTTGCTCCAATGATATCGGCTATGGATATGATAGCGCAAATGAACGCGGCAAAAGCACAGCGGGAAAAGGCATCTGCAAATCCTTTGGAAACGTTGGCACAAGCTTCTTCGCCGAAAGGTTTGCCACTTTGCCCTCGCTGCCGTGAAGGCAATCTTCGCCGTATCAACGGCAAAAATGGAGTTTTTTGGGGTTGTACGAATTATCCACATTGCACAGCAACCTATGATGATATAAAAGGAAAACCAAATACTTGATATGAGGAGAAAAATATGAGTGAAAAATTTTTAAAGCTGGGTCTAGGTGAAGACTTGGTTCAGGCCATGGATAAAATGAACTTTATCGATCCGACACCGATTCAAGAGCAGGCAATACCGAAAGCCTTGATTGGAGAAAATATCGTTGGCCAGTCAGCTACTGGTACGGGAAAGACATTGGCTTACCTATTGCCGCTTGTTCAAAAAATTGATATAAATTCTTCAGCTGTGCAGGCAGTTGTGTTAGCTCCGACGTATGAATTGGCTATGCAGATCAATCAGCATTTACAAAAACTTTTGGAAATGAGCGCTTTACCTATTCGAAATTTAGCCTTGATCGGTGGAGCGAATGTTGCTCGTCAAATGGAAAAGCTTAAGAAAAAACCACAAATCATTGTGGGGTCAGCGGGACGCATCATTGAGCTTCAGAAAAAAGGGAAGCTTAAACTTCAGCAAGTCAAAATGCTTGTACTTGATGAGTTCGATCGCTTGCTCGATGATCAAAACCAGGAATCCATCGCAAAAGTCCAACAGATGGTAGCCAGGGATTGTCAGTATCTATTGTTTTCAGCAACTGCTCCGGGCAAGGCGTTGGACCGTGCTGACTTCCTAGCGAAACCACAGGTCATTAAGGTCAATGATCGTGCGATACTACAGCCGCAAATTGAAAATTGTTATTTTCTTGTTGAATTCCGTGATAAAGTAGAAATGCTAAAAAAACTATCGAAGACATTGGCTGTTAAGAGAGCCTTGGTGTTTGTCAATAAAGCTTATGATGTAGATGTGGCTCTTGAAAAACTGATTCATGGTGGCATGAAAGCAGCGTCTCTTGTGGGTTCTTCGGATAAGATTTCGCGCCAAAAAGCGATTGCTGATTTTACGAAAGGCAATATCAATTTGCTTTTGGCGACGGATATAGCGGCTAGAGGATTAGATATCCCTAATGTCGATTATGTATTTAACTTGGATTTGCCAGAAAATGAAAAAGTCTATTTGCATAGAGTTGGCCGTACGGGTCGTGCTGGTGCGAAGGGGACGGCGATTACGTTGGTAGATTCTAAAGAAATTACTAAATTTGCCGCTATCGGACAAAAACTTCAAGTTAAATTTTTGGCTAAAAAATTAGCCCAAGGGCAGGTCATGGACTTTATCGTAAGGCCTGCACATCAAAGAATCATAAGAGAAGATTTTAGGAGGTGAACACCTATAGCTGCTTTTAACGCAGCATAGGTATTTATTGGATTTTTGGACAGCTTTGTTTAAGTTGGCAATAATTTTGTTTTTGGTATTTATGAATGGTTTTTTTGTAGCCGCGGAATTTGCTGTGGTGAAGATTCGTTCTTCTAGACTAGAAACAATGATACAAGACGGCAATAAGCGAGCGAAATACGCAAAAAAACTCACAGACCATCTCGATGCTTCCTTATCGGTCACGCAGCTCGGCATTACACTGGCTTCATTAGGTTTGGGCTGGATTGGCGAACCTACAGTTGCAGCTATGTTGCATCCACTGATTGAATTTTTTGGTCTTTCGCCAGAAGTAGGACATTCCATTTCTTTTGTCATTGCGTTTTCATTCATCACCGCATTGCATATCGTTTTGGGTGAATTGACACCAAAATCATTGGCAATCCAAAAAGCGGAGTCGGTGGTTTTGGGCATAGCATTTCCAATGCTTTTATTTCAGCGTGTCATGTATCCGGCGGTTTGGGTACTTAACCATGTTGCGAATTGGGTGCTTAAAAAACTTGGTTTTGAAGTGAACAGTGAAGATGATGCAGCTCATACAGAGGCTGAAATTCGTATATTGATGGAGGAGAGCCATAAACAAGGTTATATCGATAAGACAGAACTTACTTTTGTCGATAATGTATTTGACTTTTCAGATCGTCATGTTAGAGAAATCATGATTCCACGTACTGATATGATTTGCCTGTATTTGGAAGATTCTTTTGCTGAAAATGTTGATAAGGCATTGCAAGAGCGTTTGACACGTTACCCGATGTGTATCGATGATAAAGA
>CBDTTM010000088.1:0-9632 GCA_965363355.1 uncultured Selenomonadaceae bacterium
TGCGTCGTTGGGAATTTCGCGGGCGTCGATTGTGCACAACGACGAAGCGCTGGTCGAACGCGTTCAATACCTGCACGGCCTGACCGGCGGCGACGTGATGGCCGAACAATACATCGATGGCCGCGAACTGTACGTCGGCGTGATCGGCAACGAGCGGTTGCAAGCGTTCACCACGTGGGAACTACTCTTCTCGAAAACGCCGGCGGATCAACCGAAAATCGCGACTCGCAGCGTCAAGTGGAACCGCAAATATCAAGAACGCCACGGGATTGAAACCAAGGCTGCCGAAGACCTGCCCGAAGGGGTCGCCCAGCGAATCCCTTCGATCTGCAAACGAGTCTACCGAGCCCTGGGGATGAGCGGTTACGCGCGTATGGACTTGCGAGTCACCGAGGAAGGGCAAATCTACGTCATCGAAGCGAACGCCAATAATACTAACCGATATGCTGTCACCGGCAGACCTACCGTTTTGGCCTCAACGTCACCTAATACTAACACATTTAGTTGACGAGCCATCAAGAACATAAGCACCAGGCCTGCCGCAATTGGTCCGACTCCCAAAGCCACATGATCCCAGCGCCGATAATCAAGGCCACCGATTGTCCAAAATAAATATTGTTGCAGCTTTTGGTCATCGATCATCGTCAAAATTCCTGATGTCATAGCCGCTAAGAACATTCCAACAACAACCCCCGATAGCAATAAAGCCATTGCAGGGACCTTGCCTTGGCGCATTGCTAGAAAAACCGTGATACAGACAGCAGCTAATGCTCCAGCGAAAGCGCAAAAGGGCATATAGAACATGCTCAGCTCCGTCAGCCCCAGAGCTATCGCCAGTACCGCGCCCAAGGAAGCACCACTTGAAACGCCTATGATGCCAGGATCGGCCAAGGGATTGCTGAAAATTGCCTGCATGACAGCCCCAGACGCAGCCAAACCAGCTCCAACCAAAAAGCCGACCAAAGTTCGCGGCAAACGGATGTAATACAATACGGCCTGCTGTTCTGGCGTCAAGGCGACGTCTTGATAAAATGGTAGATTTGCCTGTTGGCACAAAAATGCCAATACATGATCTACGGGAATCTCAATTTGTCCCAGTGACAAGGAAGCCATTCCAACAAGGAAAAAGGATGCACTCGCCAAAACTAGAATTTGCCAAAGAGACATTCTTGCTGCAAATTTTTCATACCATGCAGTTCTTCTCATTCTCTGCACTCCTTGTCTTTTTTTCTTTCGTTTGCGTTGCTATTTGCTGCAAGGCCTTTCGCCGCTCACCAACTCGCATATCCTCAGTGAAGATTTCCAAATGCCCCGTGCGCGGATTTTCTACTACTTTCATCTTCGTCTTATATGCATTTTGCAAATGTTCTTCCGTCAAGACCTGTGCCGGCACGCCATCTGCCAGCAGTTTTTTATCTCCAATCAGCAATAGCCGTGAACAAAAACGAGCGGCCAGGCTCAGCTCATGAACGACCATAAGAATGGTTTTTCCAGTACCGCAAAGTTCCCGGCAAAAGCGGAAGATCTCTTCTTGATAAAAAATATCCAGTCCCGTTGCCGGTTCATCCAGAAAAAGCAATGGGGTTTGCTGTGCCAAGACCTTTGCCAAAAGCACGCGTTGCTGCTGCCCACCAGAAAGCAGGTTAAACGGCGTATCCGCCAGATTCCACACACCAGTGTACTCCATACAAGCCTGCACAATATTTAGGTCAGCCATACCCTCCTTTTTCCACCAGGCAAGATACAGATAGCGTCCCGCCAATACAATATCATGGGCCCTATAGCCAAAAGAAATAACCGCTTGTTGCTGTAAATAGGCTGCCTTACGGGCAAGCTGCTTATCGGTGAAACTTGCGATTTGCTTCTCCTCGATAGCGACATGTCCAAGTTTAGGTGCCAATAAGCCACGTAAGGCTTTGAGCAATGTGCTTTTCCCTGCACCATTTTGCCCGATGATACCGATGAGTTCGCCTTTTTGTGCCGAAAAACAAATATTTTCAAGAACCATGCTATCCCTATAGCCAACGGATAGGTCTTGAACCGCTAAAACTTCATGTTCCATATTTTCCCTCGCATAGATTGTTTTGTTCCCAATCAATCATCTACCGCCGATAGATGGCAGTCAGCTGCTTGTTTGAATTCCTCGCCATAAGCGCAATAGGCGATTTCCTGGATACCGTAAACGATGTCTTGTGAACAGTTGTAGATATAGCCCTCGCGTGGATTAACCAGCTGTTTTTGTTCGATAGCCTTCATGGTCTGAAGCGAAGGATCTTGTATATAACTATTGCGAAAAGCTTCTATATCAAAATTCCCATGGTTGTTATAGGTCGGCAAAAACAAGATATCCGGATTTATCGCAATAAGCTGTTCTTTGCTCATGGTCTGGCCGGTCTTTATTCCAGCTTTTGCCATGCCATTTATGACCCCTGCATTTTGGCAAGCATCATCAAAGGCACAACCGCTCCCCCCATAAGCTCCCATCAAAGACAGCAGCACCACCGTTTTTCGATTCTCTACCGGAATCCGGTCTACTTTTTCTTTTATTTTCTGCTGTTTATCTGCCATTTTTTTGAGCAGCACCTCACCTCGCCGATTTTCACCAACAGCCGCCGCCAACAAAGCAATCGTATCTTTTATTTCCATAATGCTCTTTGGTCCTTGACATACCACAACCTTGAGGCCAAGATCCCGCAGTGCCCCGACACGTTCGAGATTCCCCCAATCCGGCACGATGACTAGGTCTGGATGCAGCGAAACGATTTCCTCAACCGATGGGTTTCCGATTCTAGCAGGAATCTTAGTGACTAATTCAGAAATATTTGAACTCACCGGATCATCGAGCAACTGATTGACCGCCGCGATTCTCTCTGGCTCAACCAAGCCAGCTATGATTTCATCGGTACTCATCGATAGCGTCAATATGCTCTGCGGCTTAGCATCCATATGGACTACCGTCCCCTGGATATCCGTCACATCGTAGCCGCCACCTTGCATTTGCGCATTTTTCTGTATACCACAGCCCCAAAGCGCGATGCTCAAAAACAGACAAGCGATCAAGTAAAACCAACGTTTTTGACCCCAAAATTTTTTCATGATAAAACATCCTTCCCCTGCTGACAAAAAACATTCACGTAAAACAAGCAAAACCCCGATACATTATCTGCATCAGGATTTTGCTGTTTCACCAAGGCTCTATGCTTCAACAATGCTTCAATTGTTGAAGCTTCGCCGCTGCATTTAATCCGTGCTTTTATGACCAAAAGCTTCAATGAGTTTTTGCGCAGCGAGCGTCGCCGACATTTGATCGCCAGCTACTTGCCTTTCTATTTGCGGTCGCAAGCTTTTAACCTCTACATTTTCATAGAATAATGCGCGCAAATGCTGCTCAATCATAGAATACACCCATTCTAACGTCTGCTTCGAGCGGCGCTGCTTAAAGACGCTGGACTCTTGGGCCCTAGCCGTAAAATCTTCAATCACGGACCAAAGCTCTTGAACCCCTTCTCCCGTGTACGCCGAACAAGTACATGCTTTTGTCGTCCAGCCTTCGGTTGCTGGTCTTAGATAATGGATGATGCGTTCATAATCGACCTTGACCATCTGCGCTTTTTGCTTATTATCACCATCTGCCTTATTGACAACAATGGCATCGGCAATCTCCATGACGCCTTTTTTCATGCCTTGCAATTCATCGCCAGCACCAGTCAAAACGACCAGCATAAAGAAGTCTACCATGGAGCGCACTGTGATTTCACTTTGCCCAACCCCCACGGTTTCTACAAGAATGACATCGTAACCAGCTGCTTCACATAAAAGCAATGTCTCTCTGCTTTTTCGCGTAACTCCGCCAAGCGTCCCCCCCGATGGCGATGGCCGGATAAACGCATTTTGTTCCCGTGAAAGCTTATCCATCCTCGTTTTATCACCCAGAATGCTCCCTTTTGTTATGCTGCTGCTCGGGTCTACTGCCAGCACCGCCATCTTATGTCCGGTTTTACATAGTCTGCAGCCCAAGTCTTCGATCAATGTACTCTTTCCTGCCCCGGGAACGCCAGTTATGCCAACCCGTATAGAATTCCCCGTATAAGGCAGAACCGCTTGCAGCACCTCTTGTGCAAGCCTCATATGCTTTGGTGAATTACTTTCAATCAAGGTAATCGCTCTCGATAAGATCATTCGATTCCCGTTTCGTATCCCATTTACATATTCTTCTACCGATAAATCTTTCTTCTTGACCGTCAGCGGTGCAGCACGCTGAACGATCGCCGTATAATTTTTCATGCCGTCATGGCCGCCTTGTACGCCCTCCATGACTTCACACGCAAAAGCCGTCGTGTCTTTTTGGGGCGCCCATTCGGGCTTATGGCTTCGAATCATATCAAGCTAACTGCTCTTTGAGTTTCATGAGAATTTTTTCTGCGGCAACGGGAATGACGGTTCCCGGGCCAAAAATTGCAGCTGCACCATGTTCATAAAGGAATTCATAATCCTGTGCCGGAATGACCCCGCCTATGCAAACCATGATATCTTCACGGCCTCTTTTTTTCAACTCTTCAATCAATTGCGGCAAAAGCGTCTTATGACCTGCCGCCAATGAACTCATGCCAACCACATGCACATCATTGTCGACCGCATCTTGTGCCGTTTCTTCCGGTGTCTGGAAAAGTGGACCGATATCGACATCAAAACCAAGATCCGCAAAGGCTGTCGCAATAACTTTGGCACCGCGGTCGTGTCCGTCTTGCCCCATTTTCGCAATCATGATACGCGGCCTACGACCTTCATTATCTTCAAATTCATCCGTGAGCTTTCTGACATTGGCAATTTCTGATGCATCGGCAAACTCACTGCTGTAAACCCCCGAAATAGAACGTATCACCGCTTTATGCCGACCGCTCACCTTTTCGATTGCATAGGAAATCTCACCCAAACTAGCTCTAGCACGAGCAGCTTCAACGGCAAGTTCCAACAGGTTCCCCTCACCTGTTTCCATTGATTTAGTGATAGCCTCTAAGCAAGAATTTACTTTATCGCCATCACGGTTCGCTCTTAGTTTCTCCAGACGCTTGATTTGGGATTCGCGGACAGCTACGTTATCAACTGCCAAAATATCGAGAGGATCCTCATGTTCCAGCCTGTATTTATTGATGCCGACAATCATCTCATCCTTGGAGTCGATATGCGCTTGTCTGCGAGCTGCCGCCTCTTCGATGCGCATTTTCGGCAAGCCCGTTTCAATCGCCTTTGCCATGCCACCAAGGCCTTCCACTTCCTGGATATGGGCCCAAGCGCTTCGTGCCAATTGCTGCGTCAACGCTTCTACATAGTAAGAACCGCCCCATGGATCGACCACTTTGCAGATTTTCGTTTCATCTTGCAAATACAGCTGCGTATTACGAGCAATACGCGCCGAAAAATCCGTCGGCAGAGCAATCGCCTCATCAAGTGCATTCGTATGCAAAGACTGCGTATGCCCAAGTGCTGCCGCCATTGCTTCAATGCAAGTGCGCACGATATTGTTGTAGGGATCTTGCTCCGTAAGGCTCCAGCCAGAGGTCTGCGAATGCGTTCTAAGTGCCATAGACTTTGGATTTTTCGGTTCAAAGCCATTGACAATTTTTGCCCAAAGCAGTCGACCAGCGCGCATTTTGGCTACTTCCATAAAATAATTTTTACCCATGGCCCAAAAAAATGACAGGCGCGGAGCAAAATCATCGACATGAAGCCCTGCCGTAGTTCCCGTACGAAGGTATTCAAGACCATCTGCCAACGTATAGCCAAGCTCAATATCTGCCGTAGCCCCAGCTTCTTGCATATGATAGCCTGAAATACTTATGCTATTGAATTTCGGCATATTTTGTGATGTATACGAAAATATATCCCCAATGATCCGCATGGAAGCCGCTGGTGGATAGATATATGTATTTCTCACCATAAATTCCTTCAAAATATCATTTTGAATGGTTCCTGCCAAAACTTTTTTATCTACGCCCTGTTCTTCTGCCGCCAGGATGTAAAAGGCTAGAACTGGCAAAACAGCCCCATTCATCGTCATCGAAACAGACATTTTATCAAGAGGAATTCCCGAGAACAAAATTTCCATATCCAAAATCGAGTCTACCGCAACGCCAGCTTTCCCTACATCACCGACCACTCGCGGGTGATCTGAGTCATAGCCGCGATGCGTAGCCAAGTCGAACGCGATAGAAAGCCCTTTTTGTCCAGCGGCAAGATTGCGCCGATAAAACGCATTGGATTCTTCTGCTGTCGAAAAACCCGCATATTGACGAACGGTCCACGGACGCGTCACATACATGCTTGGATAAGGCCCGCGCAAAAACGGTGGTATGCCTGCCATGAAATGCAAATGAGTCATGCCCTGAAGGTCCTCTCCCGTATAAAGCGGCTTTACATTGATCTGCTCCATCGTCCGCTGCATGAGCTCATCGAGTTTTTTTCCTGACTGCGCCTCGATACGATCTTTCCATTCTTTGAAACTTTCTTTTTGGGGCATCCCCTTAAAATCCATTTGCAAAAAATCTGGATTGGCCATTACTGTACGCCTCCTTTTTGTTGGAGCCAAGTCAAAAGCTCCAAGCAATTCGCTCTTACATGGATGAAATCATCCACCCCGGCATTTCGGTAAACCACTTCAAGTTCCGGATCTGCCGCACCGGCTAATAAAACGCTCATCGTCGGGCATTTTTCTTTGATGCCGGCAGCAACAATTGGTACCAACTCAGGATACGTCGCATCGGTCGAGCAGATCACAGCCGCAAAAGCACCAGAAGTAACCGCTGCATCAACAGCATCTGCTGGATTTATGAAGCCATTATTTTTGATGATTTCAAATCCTCCGACTTCTAAAAATCCTGTGCTAAAATCAGCTCTGGCCTTATGCTGCGGAATTTTTCCCATATTACACAGAAAAATCTTCGCTTTTTCTCCATTCTTTTTTTCATAATGGTTCATGTGATTTCGTAATTCTTCAAATTGCTCTGCCACAAAATGTTTTTCAACTTTCTTGTCTATATACAAATCATTTTGCCCATGATGAAGTGCAATGACAGCTTCACCAAGCGTGCTTCCGCCAAGGAAGGCTTCCTGCAGCGTTTCAATGAGCCCAATTCGTTTTCCATTGAGCGATGGTGCGATTTTGCGGAGAAGCATATCGTGCTGCTCGCTGTCGACATCGTCTGTATAGTTTTTTATTTCACTCAACCGCTGTGTCCGGATTGCAGCTACATCGATTTTCCGGATGGTTTGGGGCTTTTCCAGCATATTTGCATACATGTTCACGCCGACGACACGATCGGCTCGTTGCGCCAGTTTTTTGAATCGCTGGGCTAAAATTTTCTGCACAGCGGACTGCACCGTTCCTTTTTCTAAAGCGGTGAACATTCCGCCTTCTCCCTCGATTTCCTGCAAAATACTCCAGGCTTTTTCTGCAACCTCTTGCGTCAAAGATTCTACATACCAAGAGCCGCCAACCGGATCGGCTGGCCTGCAAAGGTTGCATTCACCTTGAAGTATAAGCTGTGTATTACGAGCAATGCGCCGAGAAAAATCATCGGAAGGTTGAATATTCACATCAAAAGGACTTGTCTCCAGGTTATCGACGCCCCCGATTACTGCCGAAAACGCTTCCGTCGTCGTTCTGAGCATATTGACATACGGATCGTACGTCGTCTTGTTGAATCGTCCATTTTTTGCATGGGTCTTCATCTTTTGCGCTTCTTTGCTGCCCCCAAAACTTTCTACGATTTGTGCCCAAACCATTTTTGCCGCTCTGAGTTTAGCTATTTCCATAAAAAAGTTCGATCCCAACGAAAAAGAAAAATACATATGACGCGCAGCAATTTCTGCACTGACGCCGCGCAAACCAAGTTCTCGTATATACGCGATTGCAGTTGCCATCATATAGCCGAGTTCTTGCGTAGCTGACGCACCACCATCGTTATAAGGTGCACCATCAATAAGGATAGTAGCCATGTCTTTCATATGCATTTCTGCCCATAGGGTTGTTTGTGCCAATTCATCATAAAGAGCACCGATTTCCATAGGCAGCATTGCTTCCGCTGCCAGTGTACCCAAAGGATCGGCTCCGATCATTCCCGAAATCTGCTCCGTATTTTTACCATTGGCTTTTTGCAGCCCGGCAAAAAGTCCGAGAAGTGCCGCATTTTCTGCACCGGTTGGCATAAAAATCGGATGTTTCTTCAAATCTATTCCCTGTAAAATTTCCTGCAAATCTTGCAGCGTACTGATAGATGCCTCGCCTTTTTCAATAGTTTCATCTTCCAGCGCATCCACATCTTGCCCATGCTTTGTTGCCCAGTCAAGCTCGATTTGAACTGCTGTCGCACCTTTTTCAAGTGCCTGGCGAATCATCGTATTCAATTCTCGTGGCAAAACTGCGGCATTTTTTTGCGTAATCTTCCAGGGATCTGTCACATAACCGCCGACATGAGTGCCTCTCATATAGTTTTCCATTCCCGGTAAATTAGCTAAAAGTTCTGGGTCCGGCGCATCTTCCATCCGATATATTGGCTTTAATGTGATTTCTTCATAGGTTTTTGTAAACAGCTTTTTTTCAAAGCTCGCCCCCTTTAAAACCGCAGTTGCTTCTGCTTTCCAGGTTTCATAATCTGGCGGCGAAAACTCAGAGAAATCGACTTCAGGTAATTCACTTGGTATTTTTTCTTCCGGGATTGACATTTTTTTCACATTCCTTTCGCAACGAACCTTACAAAATGAAAACCATTTCGCCCCGTCAGCGAAGCAACATAGTTTTGCAAGGGCCCAAAATATTCACCCTACGACCTTAACAAACTGAACCGAAAAAGCTTCCTTCAATTCCTTTATACATTCTCTTTCGATGGCTGATCTTTGCAGCATATTTTGGGCAACCACCAAAAGAGTATTATCATTTTTCGTCATATTGACCAAAGATGAAATGTGCTTTTCAAAGCGCTCTTCACCAAGGAGTTCCAGCAGTTTTCCCAGCCCGGCTTTTAACTGCGGCCGTTCTTTTTCGATGCGCTGAGCTAACGGCAGCATCTTTTCTGCCGAAAGATATGGATTTTCCACCCAGCCAAAATCATTTGTCATCAATACTCACCTCATTTATTTTTTAGGGAGTTTGCCGAAAGCACCTGCTTTCGGCAATGTTTTATTACAACGCCACAATGGGCAGTTGTTGGAAAAATAATGCTTAGAAGATTTACTCTTCCAAGCATTTGCCGCAAATCACGGCAACAAACAGGCACCAAATAATATATGAGCAACAATTTCTTCACGGAGCTGAAGCCGTAAAGAAAAACCTTCTGACAAAAATAAAAGGATCGCTTCCGCAAACGATGGGAAACGATCCTCAGAAAATACAAACCATGTCATAAAAAAATCCTAGCTTTCGCTAGGATTTAAAGAACACATATAATTGCATGATCTAAAAATCCCCATCCCCATCGCTCGCAGGTCAAACGGTGATTGCTGACTAGGCAGTTCTCCTGGCTCCAGTTCATCGCTCCTCTGCGCCTTCCCAAAGCTTTTGCTTCAGTGACATCATGCAGAGTCGCTCCCTGTTACAGTGGCGGGACCGCGTTGGTTTTACACCAATCTTCCCTATT
>CBDTTM010000089.1:0-9586 GCA_965363355.1 uncultured Selenomonadaceae bacterium
TGAGCCACACCAGCCGCTATATCTGAACGGGCACCGATACGCAATGAAATATCAACTACGTCAGTCAAGGATTGAACAACCTGACCTACGGCTGTTGTCACTTTTTCACTGCTTTTTCGCTGCATATCCATTCCAGCAGCAATACCATTGACTTGCGCTGCTACATTTTGCGAAGAATTCGTCGATTCGCCCGCAATTGCTGACAATTCTTGTGAAGAGGCACTTACTGCTTCCGTCAATGAAGCCGTTTTTCCTAGAAGAAGCCGCAAATTTTGGCTCATTTTATTAAAGGCCTGCACGAGCAGCCCCACTTCATCATTGGAAGAAACCTCCATATCTTTGCCCCGCAAATTCCCCTGCGCCAAAGCTTCTGCTTGTTTTTTGAGCAATATCAACGGCTTTGTCATTTGGCCAGTACACTTTATTCCGACCACAAGCATCAATACTAAACTACATAAAGCTAATATCGCATAGGTAATCTGCATCGACTCCATCTCCCGATACACAATCGCCTTTGGAACTATGATGCCTAAGATCCAGCCCGTGCTTTTCACTGTAGTATAAGCGAAAATATTACTCGTCCCGCCAGATTCTATCGATAAATATCCTTGGCCGTTTGTGGCCATTTCATTGAACTGATTTTGCAAAAAAACCGCATTTTTTATATCGTCTTGCCCATCATCCGGTGCAGCTGCCGCCAAAACAGTACCTGTTTTATCCAAGAGCACTGCCTGCCCTTGTTTCTGATATTTCATTTGATCCAATCGATTCTTAAGCGTATCCAGTAATATATCCGCACTCACCGCTCCGGCAAATCTCCCAGAGCCATCACTATAAGGAGCTGTGGCCTTTATTACAAGCTTGCCACTATCATTGGCCTGTACCGGTGTAAAAACCATACTGCCAGCTTCTTTAGCGGCTATGTACCAAGGTTCTTTTTTAGGGTCTGTATTTCTTACTCTTTTATGCCATGAATGGAAAAAACCTGCTTCGCTGCCATGCATCAAATCCTCTATTTCAAGATCGCCTTCAGCCAGGCTCAATACGTTTTGCTGCCGCCCCGCCGCCTCGTCGGATGCATGAAGCAAACGAGCTGTGGTCAAAACAACCTGGCTGCGAGCCTTGAGCCAACCATCGATTGTTTCTCCGCTTTGATTGACCTCTGCCTGCATGCCAGTTTCGATTGCATTCGACATGTATTGGTAAGAAATATAATAACCTGCCGCAATCGCCAAGGACATAATCAAACCAACAGCGCCAACTAAAAAGAAAAATTTTTTCCGAACGCCCATAGACACTTCTCCTATCATGTTCTTACCCATAATATTCCAATTTCCATAACAAGGAAAGCTGGTAATTTTTATTTTAGCAAAACCAAATTCAGCAAATTGGAAGAGAAGGTTAAGGTTATGTTAAAGAATTTCAAAAAAATAACCGAAGACATATTTATCTCCGGTTATTTCTCTAGTCTTTATTCGTTTTTTTCTAATATTCCAGTAAACTGCATATGATAATATCTAGCATATATACCATTCTTTTCCATAAGTTCTGCGTGACTGCCTCTTTCTTGAATGCCTTGGGCATCAATGACAACGATTTCATCCGCATTGCGAATCGTACTCAGACGATGTGCAACGACAATCGTTGTTCGATTCTTCGCCAGTTTTTCAAGTGAAACCTGAATGTAACGCTCACTTTCATTATCAAGAGCCGATGTTGCTTCATCCAGGATCAAGATCGGTGGATTCTTCAAAAATACGCGAGCAATAGATAATCGCTGCTTTTGACCTCCTGATAGACGTGTTCCCCGTTCTCCGACATAACTGCCGTAGCCATCCGGTAAAGATTCGATAAAATCATGGATATTCGCCTGTTTAGCAGCTTCGATAATTTCCGCATCAGTGGCCTCCGGTTTACCATAGGCGATGTTATCCCGAATGCTGCCACCAAACATATAGACATCTTGTTGAACGACACCGATGTTACGGCGCAGCGATTGCAGCTTGATATCGCGGACATCATGTCCGTCGATCATAACGGCGCCGTCACTGACTTCATAAAAGCGAGGCAGTAAAGAACAAATCGTCGTTTTACCACCGCCCGATGGACCAACTAAAGCAACTGTCTTGCCGGCTTCAATTTGGATATTGATGTTTTCAAGAACGCTTTGATCGTTGTTATAGCGAAAAGAAACATTTTGGTAGGTGATTTCACCCCTCACCGTTTTCAACTCAACTGCATCTTTGCGATCGACGATTTCAGGGTCGGTCCCCACGACTTCATGGAAGCGACGGAAGCCGGAATATCCTTTTTGAAATTGCTCCGTAAAATTGATCAAGACATCGATTGGATTGATGAATATCCCGATATAAAGTGCATATACAGCAAGATCTGATGCCTGCAAAGAACCTTCGGCAATGAAGTAACCCCCACTGACGAGCACAACGGTATACAGCAAGCCCTGAAACAGTCCATTGCCAGCAAAAAAGCTGCCCATCATCCGATAACTGCTTTCTTTTGACTCCAAAAAGGCCAAATTGCTTTCACCGAATTTATCACGTTCAACCGCTTCAT
Source organism: uncultured Selenomonadaceae bacterium (assembly GCA_965363355.1). Taxonomy (GTDB): domain Bacteria; phylum Bacillota; class Negativicutes; order Selenomonadales; family Selenomonadaceae; genus CBDTTM01. Next base: position 2,575 of record CBDTTM010000089.1, read on the forward strand.
TTGCAAATGATTTTACGACGCGGATGCCTGCCAAGCTATCTTGGACACTTGCATTGACTCCCGCAATTTTCTTACGGTTATCTAAAAAGATTTCCTTCATCCTTCGATTCTTATACATATTGAATAGCAGCATTACAACGGTAATAACCAAAAGAATCAGGGTCATCTTGACATTGATCAACAAAAGCAATGCAAATGAACCGAATATCTTCAACAGAGAAATAAAAATATTCTCCGGCCCATGATGTGCTAATTCAGAGATATCAAATAAGTCAGCTACAAGCTTCGACATCATCTCCCCTGTATTATTTCGATCATAATAAGAAAACGACAACTTCTGATAGTGCTCAAAAAGTTTTGCCCTCATATCACTTTCCATCCGAGCTCCCATGATGTGGCCCCAGGTCGTTATATAATACTGGCAGGCATAGCGGACAACATACATGACCAGCATCCCCGCAAGCAAGATACTGCATGAACGTATGATGACTTCCCGGTCCTGTACGAACACATAATGTGTCAAATAATATAATAATTGAGGAAAGGCTAAATCGATGAGCGATAAAATGATTGCACAACATAAATCAAAATAAAGCAATCGCCGATATGGCCCATAAAATTGCATAAAACGTTGGAAAATATTCATTGGCTCCTCCTCGTCCTTTTCTAATTGATAGTGATTCCTAACTATACGATAACATTCCCCGACTTGCATTGCAACTAGCAATGTGAAAAGATTGTATTTTTTAAGCGGATATTCTATTATAGAAGATATTGTTTTCTACACGGAGGAATTGTCTTGAAATTTATTTTAGTTCCGCTCTTTGCCTGGTGCATTGCCGGATTTATCAAAGTATTGCTCTACGGATTACGCCAGAAGCGGCTCAAGCCAATGGAATTCTTCCGCTATGGCGGCTTCCCCAGTGCTCACACGGCGCTGGTCACCGCACCAGTTTTTTTTGCGGGACTCACGCAAGGATTTTTCACGCCACTTTTTTCCATTGGCTTTGCCTTAGTATTGATTGTCATCACGGATGCACATGGCTTGCGACGCTATGTGGGGCAACAGGCGCAACTAATCAACCAACTGCAGACCAAACAAGAAACAGCCTTGACTACACCCCTCAAAGAACATGTAGGCCATAGCTGGCTTGAGATTTTCGGCGGCATTTTCACTGGAATTGCCGTTGCATCGATTTGCTATTTTATTACAAAGTGAAGAAAGGGTTGTTGACGTTTGTCAACAACCCTTTCTTCACTTTTACAATATTCATTCGCTACCAGCTTCAATCAATCTGAGTTTGTCACAAAGATCTGATAACACGCAATGCAGCTCATCGATCCCGGCTAATTTTTCTTCAAAACAAGTGCCTTTCAACTGCAATTGCCCATCAGTTTCCTGTCCCACACACGCTCTCGAGATTTCTGGAGATATCTGATTATATACTGCCTTATTGATTGAATCGCGAATAAGCGCCACTGCCTGTTCGGCGTAAACCAATAAATGGTCCGCAGCATCTTCATCTTCATCTCGATCCCGAATTTGCAGTTTCTGCCGTTTCAGTAAAATCGCTTTTCCCATAAGTTTTGCAATTTCCCGAAGCAAGCGACTTGCTGATTGGATACTTGCTACTCGCTGCGCTTTGATCAATACAACGCTTGGCTGCAAGCTTTTCCGATATTTTTCATTTTCCCAAAGATCTCCCTCGATAAAACAATCCACACCCATTATATAATTCGCTTGCTTTAGTTTGAACAAAACATCATCAACAGACAGATTCGCATATGGTAGAGGCTCAAAGATAATATCGAGAATACCTAACCGCTGGCAATATTCCTCAAGGATTTGTGCATATTTCAGATGGTTATTCCAAATATAGACTCGTTCACCTCGGGGAATCCTTCCAACGGAAAGGAAAAAACGGGAAGAGGGCATCAACTCAAGGCAGACGACCTTCACTGGAGAAACGAATTGACATAGTTTTTCGAATTGAGTCGTTGCACAAATGTAGAGATCCGCCATTTTTTTTGCTGGTAACATATCTAATGTATAGGATTCTATATCGATATCTTTATAAAAAATCGATTGCACTGCTCTTTTGATTTCTTCAGCAACCAAAACATTCGAACCTATAGCGGCAAATTTCAATTTCATTGAAATCACATCCTCTTTTCTGCATAAAGTTCCTCAGCCAGCTGTATAAATGCCTCAGCTGCATGAGATAAGCTTTTTTGCGTTTTATAAGCCAAAGCCAAATCAATGTATAATGGTGCTTTCAATCGAACAATACCAATTCGTTGATCGACTGCGCATAAATCTTCTGGCAATATAGCGATTCCTGCATTTTCAGCTACAAGCGACCTTATTGTCTGGACTTGGCTTGATTCAAATTGAATCTTTGGCAGCGTATTATTGCGCTCAAACTCATGCAGCAATAAATTACGCAGTGCACAGTCCTGTTTAAACAAGATCAAGGGCTCTTCGACAAGATCTTCCAGCCGGACCATAACATTTGCTGCTAAGAGATGATTTGCCGGTACGCACAAAGCCAAAGATTGCTGCCCAATGGACACATAAGTCAAGGAGCTGCTCTTCATCTCTGGCAACAAAAAAGCCAAGTCCACCCGATCTTCAAGCAACGCTCGTTGCCCATCCTCATTATTGTTTTCTTCAAATACAATTTGGATTTGTGGATATTTTTCTTTGAATTTTGCCAGGAGAAAAGTAAAAGCCTTGATTCCAGCCAATGGAGTCAGGGCCAAACGCAATATTCCGCCATTTAGATTTTTGATATTATTGATGTCCGCGAGAGTTTTGCTTACACCATGTAAGACATGTTCAACATGATTATAAAAAATTTGCCCCTCACTTGTCAGCAATACCTGTTTTTGGCTGCGATCGAAGAGCTGTATTCCCAGCTCATCTTCCAATGCGCGAATGGTATTTGTCACAGCCGGTTGTGATACGTACAGCCGCTCCGCTGCCCGGGTAAAACTATTGACTTTACTGACCATTTGAAAATATTCCAATTGCCGGAGTTCCATAATATCGACCACTCCTTCTATCTCCAGAAACGACTCTTTTCATTGTATCATATGGATTGCAGACTGCTGCACCAAAAACTTCTTATTCAGCATAATATTAAATTATCCAACAATAACATTTTGTTATACGTCAAGTGCTGTATTTAAAATATTCGGCATAAGTTCTTTTTTTATTTAAATTATTTTTCAAAAATGAAGTTTATTGTTAAATAATTTCCTCCAAACTCTTAAATAAGATTTTCTTATCTAAGAATAAGATGTAGATATTCGTTTATCAATAAATCATATGCTACGATAAACGCATCACATGAAACAACCTGTTTCTGTGAATCGACACTATTTTTCAATAATAAAATCTAGGGGGAATCTTATTATGGCATCTACCGTAATCGACAGCGAAGTTTGGGGCTGCTTGTTCAGCACTGATAAAATGAGAGATATTTTCAGTGATAAAAATCTGGTTCAAAAATTTCTCGATACAGAAGCAGCTTTAGCCAAGGCACAAGGCGAACTCGGAGTCATTCCGAAAGAAAAAGCCGATGAAATCTGCGCCAAAGCAAAAGCAGAACTTCTCGATATCGCCCAAATCGGAGAAAACTATAAATCTTCAATCACAATTGTTCCTGTCCTAAAAGAATTCAAAAAAGTCCTCAATGACAATGCCGGTGAATTCGTTCACTGGGGTGCCACCAGTCATGACATTGTAGACACTGGCATGGTGCTTATGGAACGCGATGCTTATGAAGTCATTTTAAAACAAATGAAGAATTGCCAAAGATTTGTATTACAACAAGTGAAAAAACATCGGGACACAATCATGTGTGGTCGTACCCATGTCATTCATGCCTTGCCCATCACGTTTGGTTACAAAGCTGCTGTGTGGGCCGATGAACTAGGCCGAGATATTCAACGTCTTGAAGAAATCAAAGACCGTGTATTCGTCGGCGAGCTTGCCGGAGCTGTTGGAACTTTGGCATCGCATCAAGTCAAAGGACTTGAGGTCCAGGCTCGCACGATGGAAATTCTCGGCCTTAACGTTCCAACCATCGCGTGGCATGTCGCTCGCGACAATCAGGCTGAATTCGTTAGTGTACTGGCAATCTGTGCTGGAACGATCAGCCGTATAGCCCATGAAATCCTTTCCCTGCAACGCACAGAAATCATTGAGCTTGAAGAACCTTTCTTCATGGGCAAAGTTGGATCCTCAACCATGCCGCATAAAAGAAACCCACAAGTCCTTGAAAATGTTCTCGCTTGCTGCCGCTCGGTAAGAAGCATCGCACCTTCTATTGTCGAATCCATGATCAGTGAAAATGAACGTGATTGGGGCTGCTTCCTCACCGAATGGGAAGCTATTCCACGTGCTTGTCATTTGATGAGTGCCGCTCTAGAAAAATCGGAAGATATTCTAGAAAACCTCATCGTATATCCAAAGCATATGGAAGCAAACCTATTCAAGCTTCGCGGTCTTATGATGAGCGAATGCGTCATGATGCACATGGCACCCAAAATCGGCCGCATGAGTGCACACGACATCGTCTACAAAGCCTGCATGAAAGCGTATGAAGAAGAAGATACCATGGAAAATGCCCTCAAGCATAACCCTACCGTTCGTGAAGAATTCAGCGATGAAGAAATCGCCTATATGCTCGATCCGCATAACTATATTGGTTTAGCTCCAGAATTTGCCGATCGTGTTTTAGAAAAATACGGCGTTAAATAAAATGCGCTAAACAACTGGCTGACAAAACCGCGGCTCTGCACCTTCTGGTCAGCCGCGGTTTTATTTACCTAAATTTTGTGATTCAAAAAGGAAGTGTTTTCATGTCTAAACAACTGCGTTCAGCAATTATTGTCGTGTTCATTGGCTGCCTCATTTGGTTTCTTCCAATACCAGATAATTTAACACCCCAAGCCTGGCATTTATTTGCTATATTTGCAGCTACCGTGGCTGCGTTGATTTTACAGCCGCTTCCCATCGGAGCCTGCGCCTTTATGGCCGTCACCTTTGCAGCCTTATCCGAAACCCTCAAAGTCGACGATGCCATTGCCGGCTATGGGAACTCGACCATTTGGCTCATCATTAGTGCTTTCCTATTTGCCCGTGGCTTTATAAAAAGCGGCTTGGGGCAGCGAATAGCCTTTATCATCTACTATATCGGCAGATCTTCTCTGACCCTTGGCTATGCTATCACACTTAGCGATTTCGTCATTTCACCAGCAACGCCGTCAAGTACAGCTCGTGCCGGTGGAATCATTTATCCAATCATCCAAAGTCTTGCCCTGGCCCTTGATTCGAAGCCTGGTACAACGGCTCGCCGTTTCGGCGCTTATATCATGCAGATTGAATATCATGCCAATGCCATTACTTGTGCCATGTTCATGACCGCTATGGCCGGAAATCCTATGGCAATCGAATTGGCTGCAAAAACAGTTGGCATCCAAGTCAGTTGGGGCAACTGGGCCCTTGCCGCTATCGTGCCAGGACTTCTATCCTTGCTGCTCATGCCATATCTCCTCTATAAGCTATTCCCACCCGAAATCAAAGATATGCCCCATGCCAAGGAAATGGCAAAAAAAGAATTACAGTCTATGGGAAATATGCGACTAGATGAAAAAATCGTTGCCACTGTTTTTATTGGTGCACTTATTTTGTGGGCAACCGGCAGCATTACAAATATCAATGCAACGGTTGTCGGCATGCTTGCCGTCTGCATCATGCTTTTAACAAAAGTCTTGAGCTGGCAAGATGTGTTAAATGAAAAAGGTGCCTGGGATACAATGTTTTGGATGGGGTCTTTGATTGCCTTGGCTACAGCTTTGGCAAAAACTGGATTCATTTCCTGGTTGGCCGCTTTAGCTGGTGGTGCGATCCAAGATGCAGGCATAACCTGGTATATAGCCTTTCCTCTTTTGATTCTTGTGTATGTTTATTCTCACTATGCTTTTGCAAGCGTAACTGCGCATATCAGTGCAATGTATGCCGCATTTCTCGCCATTTCAGTTGTCGTAGGAACACCACCACTTTTAGCAGCGCTCACCTTTGCCGCAATGTCAAATCTTATGATACCGCTAACACATTACGGCGGTGGAGCAGCGCCGATCTTGTACGGAGCTGACTATGTCTCTATGGGGGACTGGTGGAAGCTCGGCTTCATTTTGACAACCGTAAACGTTTTGATCTGGCTTTTCATCGGCGGTGCCTGGTGGAAGATCATCGGTCTATGGTAACAGCATAATAATAATAATAAAAATTTCAATAAATGATAAATGCTTCTATTTTTTACGAGGTTGCATTTATCATTTATTTTGTATTGCCATTATGTTATAATCAGAGCAAAATTCAGGAGAGAAGGCTTTTTATGGAATCTACTCACAGTGCTTTACTAAAAAAAATGATTGCCTATTATGCCGGTGATGCCAAACGCATTCAACATTTCCTCAAAGTCTATAGTTTTGCAAGCTTACTGGGAACACTCGAGTCATTGCCAAAAGAAAAGCAGTACCTTTTAGAGATCGCAGCTATTGTCCATGATATCGGCATCAAAATCAGCGAAGAAAAATACGGCAGCAGTGCCGGAAAATATCAAGAAATTGAAGGTCCGAATATTTCCCGGGAAATGCTTGGCGAACTCGGCTATGATGCCGCTTTGATTGACAGAGTTGCTTATCTTATCGGCCATCATCATACCTATGGAAATATTGACGGACTCGACTATCAAATTCTTGTCGAGGCTGATTTTCTTGTCAATGCCTATGAAGATAATCTGTCATCAAAAGCTATCGATAGTTTTAAGCAAAAAGTATTCCGGACAAAGAGCGGAACGGCTTTATTACAGCAAATCTATCCTCATTGAAATTATAAAATAAAGGGATGAGTGAATCAGTTACCAGAGCTGATTCACTCATCCCTTTTTTAGGCTCTATAATAAATGTTGTGGTTTTGATGAAAATCAAAACTACAACA
>CBDTTM010000090.1:0-9407 GCA_965363355.1 uncultured Selenomonadaceae bacterium
TGTGGTGCTTGTCCTGGCAGCAACCATGTAATTGTCACAGCAAACAATAAAATCGGGGCCAAGGCAGGACAGCGAGTAGAAATCGAGGTCAAAGAGGTGAATGTTTTAACCGGAGCGTTCACCGTTTTCGTATGCCCTTTAATGGCAGCAGCTGTTGGTGTTTTTGCTGGTCGTATGGCAGCTCTTGAAGGGCTTGGCACAGAGATGACATTACAAATTATGGGCGGCATTATCGGATTTTTACTATCGCTCATATTTGTAAAGAGATTTGATCGTTCAGCGGCGGGCAGTGAGGCATCCAAGCCCGATATCGTTCGCATTTTATGATGGATATATTATATTTATATATATTTTAATAAATTTATGAGGTGACGCTAATGTTTAAAAGTTTTATCGGAGGAATTCACCCGAATGACAGCAAGAAATTTGCTATGGACAAAGCGATTGAAAGCCCGCCTTTGCCATCAGTGGTGGTCATTCCTATGAGCCAGCATATAGGGGCTCCTTGTACACCTATCGTAAAAGTCGGCGATCTCGTCAAAAAAGGACAGATCATCGGCGAAAGCGAGGCCTTTATGCATAGCCCAGTGCATGCTTCTATTTCTGGTAAGGTCTTGAAAATCACTGAAATGCCGCATGCCTCAAAAATAAAATGCATGGCTGTTGTCATCGAGAGCGATGGTCTTGATGAATGGGCAGATGGCTTGCCTGTGCAGCATGATTGGGAAAACTTAGAAAATAAAGAAATTCTCGAAATGATAAAAAAAGCGGGGATTGTCGGTATGGGCGGGGCAACTTTTCCTGCACATATCAAATTGGCACCGACTAAACCAGTCGATGTGCTCATCGTGAATGCCGCTGAATGTGAGCCTTATTTGACAGCAGATTATCGCGTCATGCTCGAATGCGCAGACCGTATTGTCGATGGGGTCAAGATTTCAATGAAAGTACTAGGTGTCTCGAAGGCAGTTATCGGTATCGAAGATAATAAGCCGCAAGCAATAAAAGCGATGCAGACAGCTTTTGCTGGCACGCCTGTTGAAATTGCTGCGCTGCCGACCAAGTATCCACAGGGCGCTGAAAAAATGCTGATTAAAGTATTGACCGGCAGAGCGGTTCCTACAGGTGGTTTGCCAATGGATGTTGGCGTTGTCGTAATGAATGTAGGGACGACCGCTGCTGTCAGTGATGCAGTAAGCAGGGGGATTCCTTTAATTGAGCGAGTGACAACAGTTTCGGGGGATGCCATTTCAAATCCGAAAAATTTGCTGCTTCGCATTGGCATTAGCTTTAAAGAGGTTGTCGATTACTGCGGTGGTTTCAGCAAAACTCCAGAAAAAATACTAATGGGTGGACCGATGATGGGAATGGCTCAATTTAGTCTTGAAGTCCCTGTAATCAAAGGGGTATCTGGCATTTTGGCTCTGAGCCATGAAGTTGTCAACGCTGGGGAAGAATCTCCCTGTATTCGCTGCGGACGCTGCGTGAAGGCCTGTCCTATGGGGTTGGTGCCGAGCATGCTCAGCATCTTGAGCGAACGGGAACGTTTTGAAGAAGCTAAGGAAGAATATGGGTTATTCAATTGCGTGGAATGCGGCAGCTGCGTTTACACTTGCCCAGCCAAACGCAATATTGTTCAATATGTAAAACATGCCAAGGCAGCGAATCTTGCTAAAGCGGCGGCTGCTAAGAAATAAGGGAAGAAGGGATACAAAAAATGAGTTTAGAAACCAATGTGCAAAACAACCAAGCAAGTGCAGTTTCCGAGCAAGAAGTAAGGTTTACAGTATCAGCATCCCCGCATATTCGCTGTGAGGAGTCAATTTCTAAGATTATGTGGAACGTCAATATCGCTTTGGCACCGGCTGCTATTTTTTCTATCATTTATTTTGGCTTGCCCGCTTTAGTAAATATGGCTGTTGGCGTAGTTTCAGCAGTTGTTTGTGAATATCTCGTGCAGAAATATCGTAAAATTACGGTTCGTGCCTTAGATGGCAGTGCTGTTTTGACTGGCCTCTTGTTGGCAATGTCTTTGCCGCCGACGCTGCCGGCTTACATGGTTGCTTTAGGCTCTTTTGTTGCCATCGTGATTGCCAAACAATCCATGGGTGGACTTGGCTTTAATATTTTTAATCCAGCACATATCGGTCGTGCGGCTTTGATGGTTTCTTGGCCAGTGGCGATGACTACCTGGACACAGATGACGACAGCTGTAGATGCGGTTTCGAGCGCAACGCCGCTCAACATCTTAAAACAGCAGGGATATGATCAACTCGTCGCAACTTTTGGCGGGACGACAGAACTTTATAAAGCCATGCTGTTTGGCACAAGAAACGGCAGTTTGGGAGAAACCTCGACAATTTTGCTTTTACTTGGTGGAATCTACCTTTTATACAAAGGCTATATCAATTGGCATGTGCCGGTATTCATGATTGGAACCGTTGGCCTTTTGACTTGGATCTTTGGTCCAGCAGGTCTTTTTACGGGGGATCCGATTTTTCATATGATGGCAGGTGGCTTGATCATCGGGGCTTTTTTCATGGCGACGGATATGGTTACGATTCCAATCACCATAAAAGGCCAGATCATTTTTGCTGTTGGGGCTGGGGCCTTGACGGTGTTGATTCGTTTACTCGGCGGTTATCCGGAAGGAGTTTGCTATTCGATTTTGTTGATGAACTCAGTCACTCCACTAATTGACCGTCTCGTAAAACCAAAGATTTTTGGTCGTCAGGAGGTAGCGAAATGACAGAGGTCAAAGCAGAACAATCGATATGCAAGGTAGCGATAAATCTCATCATGGCATGTCTTATTTCCGGGTGTATCATCGGGTTGGTCTATTACATAACGGCACCGATTGCTGCGGAAAAAAATGAGATAATGAAACAAGAATCCATGAAAAATCTGGTGAAGGATGCCGAAACGTTCAAGCCTGTTGCGGATAAGGAAAACTGGTTCGCCGCAGAGAAAAATGGCAAAGTCATTGCCTACGTAGTACCCGGGCACAGCAAGGGGTATGGTGGAGCGATAACGATGCTGGTTGCGGTCACGGCAGATGGGAAAGTCCTCGATTATACCATCTTGACCAGTAATGAAACACCTGGGCTTGGCGATAATGCTGGTAAAGAACCTTTTAAAAGCCAGATCAATGGTAAAAAAGCAGATGCTTTGACCGTTGTAAAAGATCCGTCGAATAAAGACAATGTCCAGGCGATGACTGGGGCGACTATTTCGTCAAGAGCTGTAACCCTTGCGGTCAAGAATGCCGTACAGGATGTTGAGCAGTTTACAGGAGGCAAATGAGATGAAGGAATTGTGGAAGATTTTTTACAAAGGTTTATTTGATGAAAATCCGATATTCATATTGGCTCTTAGTCTTTGCCCAGCACTGGCCGTTACGACCAATGTCATCAATGCGCTGACGATGGGATTGACGGTGTTGTTCGTCATATCGACGAATAATGTCGTAGTGTCACTTACGCGTCGTTTGGTCAATCCGAAGGTAAGGGTTCCGGTCTATATTACGTCGATCGCGACGATCGTAACGGTTGTTCAATTGGTTTTGCAGGCATATTTTCCAGTACTTTATAAGGCGCTGGGCATATATTTGGCATTGGTTGTTGTTTTTGCAATTATCCTCGCCAGAGCGGAAGTATTTGCTTCAAAAAATAAATTGATTCCTTCTTTTTTTGATGGATTCGGCATGGGCGTTGGTTTTACGATTGCTATGCTGGTCATCGCAGTCATTCGTGAACTTCTTGGAAATGGGACGATTATGGGATATTCGGTGTTTGGCTCTGCTTATAATCCGGCATTGATCATGGTCTTGCCTCCTGGTGCCTTTATTCTCATCGGTTATATGATAGGCGCAATACGCCTTTATAATCAACGCAAAGAAGAAAAGAGACTGAAGGGGAGTGAATCGTAATGGCGGAATATTTTACTTTATTCATTGGTTCAGTAGTCGTAAATAATTTCGTATTGACGAAGTTCTTAGGTTTGTGTATTTTCTTTGGGGTCTCGAAAAACCTCAATGCCTCGGTAGGCATGGGGATGGCTGTGACCTCAGTTATCACGCTCAGTTCGATTTTGGCTTGGATCGTATATCATTTTGTTCTTTTCCCTTTTGGTCTGACGTTTTTGACTACGATTGTCTTCGTTGTCTTGATTGCCAGCTTTGTTCAGCTCTTAGAGCTCATCATCAAAAAACAGGCACCGGCACTTTATAATATGTGGGGAATTTATCTCGTGCTGATTGCGACGAACTGCATCGTGCTGTCCGTGCCGCTTTTAAGTGTGGAGTCCGATTATGACTTTGTCAAAAGCATTGTCTTTGCTGTTGGTTCAGGGCTTGGTTTTGCATTAGCTTTGATTTTGATGGCGAGTCTTAGAGAAAAACTCGCTTATGCAAATGTTCCTAAACCATTAGAAGGAACAGGTATCGCTTTTATTTTGGCAGGAATGCTTTCTTTGGCTTTCCTTGGCTTTTCTGGTATGCTCTAAGACCGATGTGTTTTGCTGACTAAGTATTAAGGAGATGCATAGAAATTATGAATACTGCTATAATGGTTCTTGTCGTGATGGGGGCTGTCGGAGTCGTTTTTGGCGTCATTTTGGCATTGGCCAATAAGAAGTTTGCGATGGAAGTCAACCCTTTGATCCATGAAGTCGATGAAGTTTTACCTAAAGGTCAATGTGGTGCTTGCGGCTTTGCCGGTTGTGCCAATTACGCGGAAGCTGTAGTGCTTGACGAGTCGGTGCCGCCCAATCTGTGTGTGCCGGGAAAAGCTGCAGTTGCAGAATTGGTAGCGGAAATTACTGGTAAAAAAGCGCAGCAGATGGAAACGCGTATTGCTCGCGTCCGTTGCAGCGGTTCAATAAGTAAAGCGGTTTTAAGTTATGAATACAAGGGAATCAAAGACTGCGCGGCGGCAAAGCTCATACAAGGCGGGCCAAAAGCCTGTAAGCATGGCTGTATAGGTTTTGGCACCTGCGTAGGCAATTGTCCTTTCGGGGCTATGCATATGAGCAGTGAGGGGTTGCCGGTCATCGATGCTGCGCTTTGTACAGGTTGCGGTAAATGCGAGTCGGTATGTCCGCAGCATGTCATTGAACTGCTTCCAATCGATGCTAAGGTTAGCGTTGACTGCAATTCAAAAGATAAAGGCGCTGATGCCAGAAAACTTTGCACGGCTGCTTGTCTTGGGTGTGGGATATGCATGAGAAACTGTACCCATGGGGCAATTGAAATCAAGAATAATTTGGCTGTCGTCAATGTGAAGATATGTCAAACAGAATGTGAAGATGCGGTTTGCTTTGCAAAATGTCCGACGAAGGCGATAAAATCCTTTGTGACAAAAGTACAAGACGACGCGATAGAGCAAGCGGCTGTCTAACTATATTTTGTTCAGGAAAAATAAATCCAAATCCTTCGGCGCTTTTGTGCCGGGCTTTTGGATTTATTTTTTGCTTTTTCAATGCGCATGAAAGGAAGTGGAGCTTTCGTGAGAAAGATGTACATATTGGTTGCGTTGATGGTTCTGATGATCTGCAGTGCTTGTACTAGACAAAATGAAGTTTATTATGAGAAAAGCAGCATTGTCATGGATACGGTGGTGACGCTCAGTGCAAGTGGTGAAAATGCTGAAAAAGCCGTGAATGAGAGCTTTGATCGATTGAAAGAACTCGACGAGATGGCAAGTCCGACACTCGCTGATAGCGATGTGGTCAAAATAAATGCCGCAGCTGGCGACCATGCGGTGAAAGTCCATCCGGAAATTTATCACATGCTGGAGGTATCGCAAGAGTACTCAAAGCTTACGGATGGGGCTTGGGACGCGACCATGGGGCCTATCATAAATTTATGGGGCATTGGTACAGATCAACAGAAATTGCCGTTGCCAGAGGAAGTGCAAGCGGCTTTGAAGTTGGTCGGATACAAAGATCTCAGCTTACAAGAGGATTTGAACGTAAAACTCGAAAGAAAAGGCATGGCAGTCGATCTTGGCGGGATAGCTAAGGGATATGCAGCCGATGAAGTGGAAAAAATCTATCAAAAGTACCAAATCAAAAATGGCCTGATCAATCTTGGGTCAAGTTCTATGTATGCCCTGGGTGAAAACAAGAAAGGCAAGGCGTGGAACGTTGGCATCAAACATCCGAGAAATGATGATGCATCGGTATACTTGGCAATTGTCGGACTTAAGGATGAATCCCTTTCGACATCGGGTGATTATGAGAGATTCTTCATACAAGATGGCAAGAGATATCATCATATCTTTGACCCGAAGACAGGATATCCGGCTGATACTGGCGTTATGAATGACACGATTGTAATCGATGGCAGCATCCCGGAAGGCGGAATGTTGGCTGATTTGTTGACCACGGCTGTCTTTGTCATGGGTCCGGAAAAAGGCCGCGATTTTCTCGATGGGCTCGGGTTTGCCCACGGAGAAATCACGACAACGGATCATTTGATTTATACAGCTGGTGGATTCAAGACCAGGATGATGAAACTCCATCAGGATTTTCAATTTACACCATAATAAAAAAGCAAAGCGTTTTATAGCGCTTTGCTTTTTTGTGGGCTGATTTTGTTGTTTTGGGCAGAAGGTGAAGTGAAATTGGCTGTGAAAAAATGAAGAGAAGCGAGCCTGCGTACAATGAAATGGGCGGCAATGCCAATCAAGATGCCTGTAATGGTCCCTGTTAAGGATAAAACTGGCAGATACAGCATAAGTGCGGCGTTTTGCAAAATACAAGCAGCGGCAATCAACTGGCCGATATGATGGAAAATCGCTCCGGCAGCACTGACACCGAGGATACTGATGTTGTTTTTACCTATTTTTTTCAGGAGGACCATGCAGGTGAAACTCATCGCAGCCCCTGCGGCACTATAGATGAAAACAGCTGGTCCGCCGCCAAAGAAAGTAGACAGCAAGACCCTCAAGAACAAAATCAAAAAGACATCCTTGGTACTGGGTAAAAGATAAAGTGCAATCACGGTAATGAGGTTGGCTAAACCGAGCTTTGCTCCGGGGGTGAGAAAAGGAACAGGAAACATTCCTTCAAATATGTAAAGTGCTAAGGACTGTGCCACTAAAAGTCCGATAAAAACAAGACGAAACGTTTTATTCATAAAAGATACCTCAATGTGCCGGAATTATATCCGTAGTTTCGGATGGGTCATCATTTTTTATTTCAATCATCAACTTATGCGGCAGGCAGACAAGTAACTGGCCAGGCGAGTTGATTGCTCCATCATTTACGCAGATTCGGTCGGGGCAGTCTGCATCGATGATGCGAATGGAATGCTCATTTATTTCGATGATGTTATAACCAGATTCAGTTTTTATATCAATGCTGTCTAGACCCTGATGCGTTGACAGGTTGATGGTTTGATAAATTTTGCCATCTAACGAGATTTCGGCATAATTGTCGTGTCCTTTTCCGGAATTTGATGCAATGAAAAATAACTCTGGCAGAAAAGATAAAAGCAACAGGCCAGCGATGATGATGAAATCCCATTTTTTAAACATAAAGGCTCCTTTGGTCATTTTGACAGAAACTACTACTATCCTAACATACTTTATGGTAGTTTAACAGCGTGAAGCAAAACTAAAATAGAACAAGAAGAAAATATAGAAAGAATAAATAGAATTTTAAAAATAATGAGTTTTAATAGAGGGATTTCCCATTCTATGGAGAAAAGAATTAGTATAGTATTGCTCATGGAGGGATGAAGATGTTTTATGCGACTTGTCCAAATTGTGGTGCTCATTTAGAAGTTCATAAGCAGGAAATTGAACCTGGCCAGCAAGGCAGTGAAGAGGTATTATGTCCCAAATGCAAGGTAGTGGCGAAGAAAGTATTTCATCCTGGAATTTTCAGCGTACAGGTGAGAAGATAGGAGTTTTAAGGAAAGAAAAAGCGCGGCAGAATATTTTGCCGTGCTTTTTCTTTTGCTTTCATGCAGATAGAATCTGACTTTGTGCAATTGCAGTGATGGCTTTTTTGAGCATTTCTTCGTTTTGGACCAAAGCAAGGCGAACAAAGCCTTCGCCCGAAGGGCCGAAAGCGCTGCCTGGGGTGACGATGACGCCGGCCTTGGCAATTAAATCTATGACAAAATCACTGGAGTTCGTGTAGTTTTCTGGAATCGGAGCCCAGACAAACATTGTCGAGGAAGGTTTTGGAATCTTCCAGCCGATTGCGTTGAGACCATCACAAAGAATGTCACGTCTGCATTCATAAGCTTTTCGTGTTTTTTCGACACAACTTTGGTCGTCAGAGATGGCGGCAACAGCGGCTTTTTGAATGGGGAGGAACATGCCATAATCCATGTTTGATTTCAACGTCTTAAGTGCCTGGACGATCTTGGCATTGCCGAGGCAAAAGCCGATGCGAGCTCCGGCGAGTCCATAGGTTTTGGATAAAGAGTTGAATTCTATCCCGATATCCATTGCCCCGGGCGTTGATAAAAAACTGCCGCATGCATGTCCGTCAAAAACCAGCTCACTATAGGCATTATCATGAAGGACGATGATGTCATATTTTTTGGCGAAAGCGACCAATTCTTCATAAAAAGAAGCTGGAGCCATCGCTGTAGTAGGGTTGTTTGGATAGGAGACAAGCATGAACTTGGCCTTTTGAGCAATATCTTCGGGAATATCTTTTAGGCAAATCAAATAATTATTTTCCTTTTTTTGCGGCATATAATAAAGTTTAGCTCCGGCAAGTTTTGGACCATCGGCGAAGACGGGGTAACATGGATCGGGAACAAGCACGACATCGCCTTCATCGACGATGGCCAAAGAAATATGGGCAAGTCCTTCCTGGGAACCGAGCAAAGAGCAGACTTGAGTCTGAGGATCCAAATTTACATGATAACGTTTTTTGTACCAAGCACTTACAGCTAAGAGCAGTTCTTGTTGGTCATGAAGGGCGTAGACATAGTTTTCTTTGGCAAGCGACGTCTCAGAAAGAACCTGACGAATATGTTCTGCTGGAGCGATATTTGGTGCACCTACGCTCAAATCGATGATTTGCTCACCACTAGCTTCTCTTTTTTGTCTGATTTCTGCAAGTGTAGAGAAGACGCCCTCGCCGAATTGTTTCATTCTTTTTGCAAGCTGCATATGTATTTTCCTCCTGGAATTTATTTAATTTTATTAACAAAAAAAGTCTATAATATACAACTATATCATATTGCAGATTAAAAATAAAAATAAAATACAAACATTTGCTTCCTGGAAAATACCTGTTTTGTTAGGGGCAGAGTAGGTCCTAAAAAAACATAAAATAAAGGATTGACAAAGGATCTTGTTAAAGGTATAATATATTTTGTGGTTGACGGGGCATGGCTCAGTTTGGTAGAGTACCTGGCTTGGGACCAGGGGGTCGCAGGT
>CBDTTM010000091.1:0-9384 GCA_965363355.1 uncultured Selenomonadaceae bacterium
GCGTTGTTCAATTGCTGTAAATAATTCCCTGTCATCATTAAACTGCTAACTCTCATTTAAATCTTACCTCCCTACCATTCCTGTGCTGCTTATAAGTTTTTCTAACATCGAATCCATCGTCGTAAGACATCTTGATGATGCACTGTAGCCCTGCTGGAATTTTATCATATTCGTAAGTTCTTCATCCCAGTTAACGCCAGATGTCGACTGGCGATTTGATGTTATTGCTGTCATAATATCTTGCTGTTGTGCCACTTTAGAATTGATTGCATCTGATTTATTCCCCAGGCTGCTCATCATACCCGTATAATAGTCATTCAGGGAAATAGTCCCCAATGCAGTAGTGACTGGCGTTGTAACCGTAACTGAACCAGTTGTCGTCGTTGTCGTGAGAGGCTTATTAAATAAATTACTAAGGAGTACCGCATTAGCACATCCAGCTGTACCTTCTATAGCCCCACTAGTCGTCTTACCTCTAGTAGCAATCAGATTTTTCCCTGAAACTGATGACAACGCTGTATTAACAGACAACGCTTTAATTGTATCAATTGCACTGAGTGTCGTTCCGCCTGCCGTTACTTGCGTTTTTGTAGAATCTAAAGCATACGATGTACCATCCGTACCAAAGAAATTCGTTCCCGTCGTATTCGCAGTATCAATGCCATACCCCGCTTTATGTTGGTCGTTGAATGTCGTCAGAAAGAACGATGCCATACTTGCTAAGCTATCCATTGATTTTTTATCTTCATCGATAGAATCCTGCATTCCTTTGAGTTCACCATTTCCAGGATCATAGATCGTTCCTGTTTCCTTAATGGTGATAGCATAGTCAGTAACCCCATAGTTTGCATTAGTTGTAGCAGTTTTATCGTCACACTCGAGCGTTAAACGACTCTTCCCATTAACCAAAGTATTACCATTGCTTACAACAGAATATGTTCCATCCGAGTTTTCGGTAACGCTTGTTTTAACATAACCCGATAATTCATCAACTAAATTATCCCGAGAGTCACGCAAGTCATTTGATGAACTTCCATTTGCTTCTGTTTGAACGATATTTTTATTCAATTTCAGAATCTGTGTCGTGATTTCATTTATACGGTCAACTTTTAATTTCATATCATCATATTGCGATTTTATTTGCGACTGCATCGATGTTGCTGCTGTATTGATTGATTGTGCTGCCTCCGTGCCAGTTTCATAGACTGCAACACGATTTGTATAGGAATCGGCACCACTTGTCGTTCCTAAAGTTTGCCAAGAAGACCAAAAAGCCGATAATTTCGACTTCATGCCCGTACTGTCAGAATCATTATAAATCGTCTCCACTTTGCTATAATTGGTTTGACGAGCATCATAGTAGCTTTGATTGGAGTTTTCTGACCAATACTGCTTATCGGCATAAACATCACGTGCTCTTGTTATGGAAGTTGCTGATACACCTGTCCCCACTTGTACTTCTCCATAAAAACTAGGAGCTAGCTCCGAATCCGTCGCCCCTAAATTCACGCTCTGGCGTGAGTAGCCTGTAGTACTGGCATTCGTTATATTATGACCAATGGTATTCAACGAAAGCTGATTTGCGCTCAAGCCTTTTACCATCGTATTGAGTCCTGAAAAAGTCGATCCCATCTTGTTCCTCACCCATTTCCTTATATTTTTTGGTCAAACATCTTTTGATTGCTCACGACCGACGCTGGCGACGTATCGCCTTGACGGGCATAAATGTTATCATTCGTAGTCTGTGTCATCACATTGACGCTAAAATCAATGAATTCGACGTATTTTTGCAAGATTTCTGTATTTTGTTGTTTTTGGTCTTTTAAGGCCAATACAGATTTCTGTAAGCGTTCCGCCAAAGTTTTGACGAGTTCTATTTGTGCGGATGCTTGTTCTTCTTGGATGAACGAGGTGAGATCTGCACAATTTTTTTGATTGAACACCCTTAGCTTCTGTCGTTCAAGGACAGTGATCTTACCGATATATTCTTCTTCTTTGGCGATGACCGAAGCGGTTTCCGCTCTCTTTTTCGCCAGAAGGTATTCTCTGTGTTTTGGTTCGAGCTTCAATAATTCCTGGCATAAAACAAGCTGTGCCCGTAAAATCCTTATCAGTTCTTCCATTATGGCTCCCCTCTAAGCTTCAAAATCAAACTTTTTACTTTTCGAAAACTGTTCACTGCCAGTTGCGCCATAAACCGGGCTTGCTTTTGTTTCGCCGAGAACATTCAAATGATATTCAACTGCCGATAAGGCCGCTGAAATCAAAAACTTATTCGCTTCGCTAGCTTCTGTATTTTTTTGAACAATCCGGCCCAGCCGTTCATTACATTCTTTAAGCTCTGCTGTCAACTCAGGCGGACAAACTTGGTAAAGGTCCGTCATTTTGGTAGCAGAGCTTATATTTTTGCAATCAGAAGAAAGTTTTTTCAAAGCAGATTTCCGCGCTTCTTCGCTTTTTGCAATTGAAGCAATGACATCCTGCTCTTCTTTAAGGACGGCCTCTAGTGATTTAAAGTCTACTGCAATGAGTATTGCACGTTTCTTTTGGCCCAACGCAAGCAATCGTTCATACTCACTGATTAAAATATTTACCGTTTTTATCAATTGCTGCCACATAGAATTCGTTCCTTCCTATTTAGAACCGTATATTCAAGATTTTGCCGGCTACTGCCTGCGAATCCACTTGGTATTGTCCAGCATTGACCTGTGCCGCATAGTCATCAACTTTATCCGTTCTGACATCCGACATCGCTCTAGCTCTTTGCAGCAATTGGCTAAAAGACTGAGCTTCTGTTGACAATACCATTTCATCTTTTGTGTCAATATTGACCGACTTTTTTACCGAATTTTGATTTGTCAAGCTCGCTTTTGCGTAAACGCTGCTGATTGCCTGCACTCTATTGTCTATTTGCATACTTATCACCCGCCTCTTTTTGGGCTTTCTATTTGCTTATTTTATCGAAAAAAAAAGCAAGAACCTTAATTCTCGCTTTTTTAGCATTTCACGTGTTTTTTATTGTTTTCCTGCAAATATCTCTTGAATACGTAATATTTTGACTGTAAGTCATGAATATTGCGTCAAATTTTACATATTATTGGTGTACATACCACGGCTATCTCGTTTTTTCCCTGGTTCTTCTTTTTTCGTTTCGCGTTTTTTCTCATTGTCTTGCACTTGCTTGAGTATGTTCGTGCTGCATTTATCGCATAAACGTCCTTTGACAATGAGCTCGCCACAAGATTCACATGGATATGAAATTTGGACATCGCTGACGAAACGGTTGTTGCGAATCATGCGATAGATGATTTTTTCCTTGATACCCGTTTCTTCATGTATTGCTCTGACCGATGTTCCCGGATGATCTCTGACAAAACTAGCCACAATGGCTTCGTTTTCTTCTTCTTTACGATAACAGTCACGGCACATTCCAAGGCCATTATCTGCATATAATCTCCCGCAATCCGGGCAATTCCCAATCTTATTCATAGCTATCTCTCCTCTATTAGAGCTCCGCCAGGCGGGTTTATTTTGAAGTTTCTTTATATTTTCATTATATAAGATTTTCGCTGATTCTACAATCCATACGAAAAATTATTATAAAACGGTTACTGGCTATCGCTAGCAAGGACAAGACCTTCGATGCGAACAGCTCCGTTTTTTTTGAGCACACTTGCACAAGCTTCCATCGTTGCCCCGGTCGTAAAGATATCATCCACCAAGAGCACTCGTTTCCCTTTTACATCAGCACCAGATTTTAAAACAAACGCGTTTTTCATATTGCGCTGCCTAGCCTGAAGGTCTAGTTCATATTGGGGCAAAGTTTCTTTTATGCGTGACAAAGCATCCAGCCACAAAAAGCCCTGCTGCTTAGCCCAAGGCGCAAATATCTTCTCTGTCTGATTAAAGCCTCGTGCGCGTTCCTTCCCCGGATACAGCGGCACAGGAATGACATAATCTACAAAAGAAAAAGCCTTTGGGTCAATCGAAGCATTCAAAAAAGTTTGTATATAGGCGACCGCCGCCAGTTTTTTCTGATATTTGAGCTGTTGAATCAATTTTTTAGTTCCGCCACGATAACGGCCTGCGGCCTGCACGCCAAGCAAATATTGCCAAGCTCGCCCCCGAATGGGAAGAGCATGACAATGGGCTGCTTTTTCAAGACAAGCACGACACCAATCTCCTTGATGGTCACAGTAACAGCCGCACCCCGGACAACGCGGTGGATACAAAAAATCCATGCAAGCCTCATACATTTGCCGCAGCATAAAATTGCCTCCCTGCTTTTATTCGCCCAAGGTCTGACTAAGACGCTCCGCCAGTAGTGTATATCTCTTTTTTGTTCGGTCATTGGCAATCGCCGTATTCAAAGCCGCCTTTGTCCCAAGAAGAATGACACGTTTCCGTGCCCTGGTCACAGCTGTATACAAGAGATTTCGTTGCAGCATCACGTGATGGCCCGGAATCAATGGTAAAATCACAACCGGGTATTCGCTGCCCTGGCTTTTATGTACACTCATTGCATAGGCAAGCTGCAACTCACCCAACTCGTTTTTCTCATAAACGACATTTTCTTCACCATAACGCACAGAAAGTTTTGTCTCATCGATTTCTGTGATAAAACCAATATCGCCATTGAACACATTTTTCGTATAGTTATTGCGAGTTTGCATGACTTTATCCCCTCGGCGGAATAAATTCACGTTGCTGCTGCATTCTTTTTTATTCAAAGCAGGTGGATTGAGTGAAGCTTGCAATAAACGATTGAGATTTTCTACGCCGCAATCCAGTCTGTGCATCGGTGAAAGTACCTGCACATCGTCCATTACGGAAAAACCTTCTGCCGGAAGCTCTGTCGTACAGATATCAACGATAGAACGAGCGACCATGGAACTGTCCTCGATTTCTCTTAGCTGAAAATCTTTGCCGGCTGCATAGTCTGGCAATCGCCCGGCATTTATCGCATGGGCGTTCATTACAATCGTACTTTCGCCGCTTTGACGAAAGACTTCCGTCAGGCGAACACTCGGGATGACGCCAGCCCTTAAGATATCTTTGAGCACCGACCCTGGTCCCACCGCTGGCAATTGGTCGACATCGCCGACCAATATGACACGGCAGCCATCGGGAACTGCATTCAAAAAATACTGCATGAGCACGATATCCATCATGGAAACTTCATCCAAGATAATGACATCGGCCTCTAAAGGGTCATCGCTATCTCTGGCAAAAAGATGTTCACCATCGCTTCTGCCACCCGTAGCCTCAAGCATACGATGGACGGTCAATGCTTTTCGTCCGGTAGCTTCGCTGAGCCGTTTGGCTGCGCGCCCAGTAGGAGCACCCAGCCGTATTTGTAAACCTTGCTGTTCAAGAACAGCGATGATTCCCTTGATAACAGTGGTTTTCCCGGTTCCCGGCCCCCCTGTCAAAACCAAGATGCCAAACTGCAGTGCTGCTTCAATAGCTTCGCGTTGCTTATCCGCAAGGTATATCCCATTGCTATCTTCCCAGTCCTTTGCTAATAGAGCCGCATCGTCGACAGCAAGCTGTTCAATCTGTTTTTGCAAACGCAGCAAGCGTTCAGCTGTCTGTTTTTCCGCTTGATAGAGATAGGGAGGGTAAACGAGCATAGTCGAACCGACATGCTCCGTACAAAGCCGTTGATTTCGCAGCTGTTTTTGCAGCACTTCAGAAATCTCTTGTCCCTGCACCATAAGGAGCCTTGACGTCTTTTCAATCAGGGTTCCCTCCGGCACACAGCAGTGCCCGGACTGCGCGATCTGCAATAAAGCGTAATCAATTCCTGCAGCGATACGATTATCATCGCTGCGATCGACACCGAGCTTACCTGCAATCTGGTCGGCAGTCGTAAAGCCGATCCCATCAATATCTCTCGCCAAACGGTAGGGATCTGCGCCAAGTACATCAATAGAAGCTGAGCTGTATTTGGCAAATATCTTGCCGGCATAAGCACCTGATATGCCATGGCTTTCAAGCCACAGCATGATTTCACGAAGCTCTGACTGCTTGATATAGGATTCATAGATTTTTTGCGCTTTTTTAGCTCCTATACCTTCAATTTGTTTCAGCCGCCCCGGATGGTTTTCAATAACAGTCAACGCATCTGCGCCAAATTCTCTAACAAGGCGTTTTGCCATAGCCGGTCCAACACCTTCAATTGCCCCAGATGCCAAAAAACGTTCGATTCCAGCCAAACTGGTCGGTGCTGTGACAACCATAGACTGCACTTTGAATTGATCGCCAAATCTCGGATGAACGATCCACTCACCTTTTAAGGTCAACTGCTGTCCAACAAGCGGTGCTGCGGCATTGGCTGTGACATTGATGAGCGAATGCTGCTGATCCGGTCTTAATTTAAAAACCGTAAAACGTCCGTCATCACTGGCAAATATTATATTTTCTACGGTACCTTCCATTTCTTCCAATATGCCGACCCCCTGATGCAGCTAGACTCACTCGTTTTTGTTTACTTTCATCTATTCAGTGAGTTCTGCCCACACTTCATACTTGTTTTCCAGTTCTTTTTCTTTTTCACTATACGCATTGGCTATCGCTTCACTTTTCTGCGGATCCGCCTGCATAGCCGGATCGTTCATCTGGTATTCCAGACCTTTGAGTTCTGCTTCGATCATTGCGATTTCAGCCTCGCAGCGCTGTGTGAGCTCTGTCCGCTTCGTTTCGCTCATGCTCTGCCTGCCTGAGCGCCTCATAGATTTTTCGGTTGGAGCTGTTTTTTCTTCGCTCTGCTTTAGCGTTGAGCTTGCCTGAACAAGCCTTTTCTTTGCTTTTTCTGCTTTTTCAGCAGCAATTTCAGCGGCTTCTTTTTCTACCAAAGCTTTCTTTTCCCGGTAATACGAATAATTGCCTGTATACTCGGTCAATACGCCCGACTCAAGTTCACAGGTACAATTGGTGACTTTATCAAGAAAATAGCGATCATGCGATACCGTAATAAAAGTCCCCGGAAAAGCCATAAGAGCTTCTTCCACCGCTTCTTTTGCCGGAATATCAAGATGATTGGTCGGTTCATCGAGCACTAAGAAATTCGCCCCGGTCAGCATCAGCTTTAAAAAGGCCAAACGGGATTTTTCTCCGCCGCTCAGGCCGCCAATGATCTTATACACGTCATCGCCAACGAATAAGAAAGCCCCCAAGTAACGCCGTGCCTGTTCTTCGCTGATGCCATACTCATAGACGAGCTCATCCATCAGCGAATTTTCTTCATTAAGTCCTTCATGCTGCTGCGAATAATAGCCTACTTTGACCCGGCTGCCAAGCTTCACTCTGCCCGTAGGAGATTCGAGCTCACCGATCAAAAGTCGCAGCAATGTAGTTTTGCCAGCGCCGTTTGGGCCCACGATCGCGACACCATCGCCATTTCTGACGAGCAAGGACAGGTTCTTGAATATTTCATTTTGCCCAAAACTCATCAAAACCTCTTCAAGTTCAGCAACTCTTTGCGCACATTCCGGTGGTGCATTGAACGAAAAATAATTGAAACCGACGCTGTTTGGCGGCAAGAGAATACGATCGAGTCGATTGAGTTGCTTTTCTCTGCCCCTTGCTTGTTTCGATTTGATCCCCGCTTTATATTTCCTTATATACTCTTCCGTCTTTTTTATATGGAGCTGCTGTTTTTCATAAGCGGATTCCAGAGATGCTCTGCGATCGTTCTTGACCCTTAGAAAAGTCGTATAGTTTCCTTCATAATTGACAACGGTCTTATTCTCAATTTCCAAAATGCGATTCGTGACCCGATCAAGGAAAAACCGGTCATGTGAAATCAACAGTATTCCACCGCGATAACTTTGTAAAAAAGATTCGAGCCATTCAATCATACCAATGTCCAAATGATTGGTCGGTTCGTCTAAAAACAAAAAGTCAGGTTCACGCAAAAGTGCCTTGGCTAGACAGATACGCGTGCGCTGACCTCCGGAAAAATGCAAGACATCCTTGGCAAAATCTTCTTCAGTAAAACCAAGCCCATAAGCCACGCGGCGTAAATGGCTTTCGTAATCATAGCCGCCAAGCCGTTCAAAGCGATCGACGACTTTGGCATAGAGCTGCATTTTCCCTTCTAGCAACGCCTCGTCTTGCTCTTCACCAATTTGCGCTTCTAATTCTTTTTTTTGCTGGCCAAGCTCTATGATATCGGAAAAAGCCGTTTTGAGCTCATCATAAAGAGACCCTGCCGTAAACTTGCCTTCTTGCTCGACATAACCAACGGTATCCGCTTCATCGAGCTGGATAGAGCCCCCATCGTATTCGGCAAGCCCCATCAGACAGCGCATCAACGTTGTCTTGCCCGCGCCATTTGCTCCGACGAACCCGACCTTATCACCTTGTGCCACTTCAAAACTGACATCATGAAAAAGTTCTTCTATACCAAAGGATTTGCCGAGACCGGCAACACGTAAAATCCCCAAAAAAATTCACCTCAAAGTATTGCATAATTGTTTTTATTTTAACA
Organism: uncultured Selenomonadaceae bacterium; assembly: GCA_965363355.1. GTDB lineage: Bacteria > Bacillota > Negativicutes > Selenomonadales > Selenomonadaceae > CBDTTM01. The sequence continues at coordinate 8,495 of CBDTTM010000091.1, forward strand.
CAAAGAACATGTATTCGTCATCTTTATTTGCATCTACCCCTAAAGCACAAAAAAGTATCCTGAACAAGAACATTCTTGTCAGGATACTTCGCGTTATTTTTGATAATCTTTACCAATTATGATGACCGCTTGACCGTTATCACCACCGGACATGATCGTACACGGAAACGGCATTCCATAAAACATGCTGGTTTCATTTTGTGCAGCCGTAATGGCTGTATGCTGCATCGAGGAAGAGCGCCCCGTCTCTACACTTGAAATCTTGAAGCCTTGCTGCATCAAGGTATCTGCCAGTTTCGCTCCTGCACCATTGATACCACTTGAATTGATGACCAAGACTGTAATATCGGAACGACTCTTCGCTGCTGCTTTTTTATCTTTTGGACTTTCTGATTTTTTCTCATCGGTCAATACCTTGGCGTCTTTCGGAATCGCCTGTGTCAGTTCAGCTGCAAGTGTATCCGCATCAGCCTGCATCTTATCATCAAAATCAAGCCCGAGCTTGCTTGCCATCAACTTTCGTAGATCCTTGACATTTGGCAGCCAATAGCTGATATCCTGCAAATACGCCGGCGTCCCCTCCACCATATCCGTATCGATTCCATTGTTCTTTATCGCTGGCAGCTCTTTCGCCAGTGCCAACATCTCACTGATTGGCATATCGGTTTCAACCGATGAATTGACCTCTTTGACGATTTCCGGCAGCTTCATAATGATCGAAGGCGTAATGAGTTTTGCCAGTACCGCCTTCATGAATTTTTGCTGACGGCCGATTCTGCCGATATCTCCTTCTCCGTCACGGTAGCGAACATAATTGATCGCCTTTTTGCCATCCATATGCTGTTCACCAGGCTGAAAGTCAATCACGAGTCCGCCATCATCATCCCAAG
>CBDTTM010000092.1:0-9299 GCA_965363355.1 uncultured Selenomonadaceae bacterium
AGCAATCCATAAAAATGTAAGGTTAAAGCTCACATCATGGACAATGGTAATGATTTTTACGAAAAAATGCATTTTGCACCTGATGTAAAGCGGCATACTATAGAAGATAAATAATAAAGAGGTGAGATTTCATGACAACAGATTATGAGAAAATACTTTCGCCGGGGAGAAATGCCTTGGTACGGCGGGTCGTGCAGAAATCGGATACAGCAGAAAATTATTCGAGTGATTTAAATGGGTTACTAGCAACACCGGTTTGCGTGGGGCTGGCAATCAAGGCGGCAATCGAGGTCATTGATCCTTATTTGCCGGATGGGCTGATCAGTGTAGGCTATAGTGTTGACTTTAAACACACTGCACCGACGAGCCTCGGAATGACGCTTAGTGTACAAGCTTCTATTTTGGCAGTGGAGGAAAATGAAATTGTTTTAAAAATCAAGGCATGGGATGAACAGGGCGAAATCGGTCATGGCGTTCATCGTCGCATCATTGTAGATCAGAAGGATTTGATGGAGAAAGCCAAAAAGAGAACGCAGTTTTTGACAAATCGTAAAATATAGGAGGAAAATATCATGAAATTACCAGATACGATGGAAGGGGCTTTTGTTTTAAGCGTTATTGATTTTTTTCTTTGCTTTGTATTTATTGGCGCGATTGGTGGGGTATTGGCTTTATTTCCTTGGCTCAATCGTTTGGGCGAAATCAAAGAAGAAAAATATTGAATTGAAAAGCTGCAACGTATGGAGGTATTGATATGTATGATCAATTTATAGGCTTGATGTATGATCTGCTTTTACAGACGGGCTTGACGCAGTTATGGTGGGGTAATATCGTCATGATCATCGTCGGCGGCATGCTGCTTTATCTAGGGATTTATAAAAAATATGAACCGTTTTTACTGGTTGGCATTGGTATGGCCTGCATTGTGGCCAATGTGCCAGGTTCGGATCTAGTTAAACCGGGTGGACTTTTTTATTATGCGTATGCTGGTGTACAATCTTTGATTGTTCCGCCTTTGATTTTTCTTGGCGTTGGTGCGATGACGGATTTTGGTCCGATGATTGCCAACCCGAGTCTTGTTATTTTAGGAGCAGCGGCTCATTTGGGGATTTTCGTAGCTCTGATCGGAGCTAAGGTTCTCGGTTTCACCTTGGCAGAATCAGGGGCGATTGGCATTATCGGTGGAGCTGATGGGCCGATGGCGATTTATATGGCGATGAAGCTTGCGCCAGATCTTTTGCCGCAGATTTCCGTAGCAGCGTATTCTTATATGGCGTTGATGCCATTGATTCAGCCACCGGTCATGCGCCTGCTCACTACAAAAGAGGAACGAGGCATCATCATGGAGCAGCCTCGTTATGTGTCTCGTTTGGAAAAAATTGTGTTTCCAATTGTCATAGCGATTATCGTCAACCTTTTTTTGCCGCCAGTAGCACCATTGATTACCATGCTGATGCTTGGTAATCTGCTGCGCGAATGTTTGGTGGTCGATCGTTTAGCGGATACAGCTGGTGGAGCACTTCTTAATATCATCACTTTGGTATTGACGGTGGCGATTGGCTCAACGATGGGAGCGGAAAACTTCTTGAATATGAAAACATTGCTCATCATTGCGTTAGGGTTAGTGGCATTTTTGGTGGGAACTGGATCGGGAGTTCTTTGTGCCAGGATCATGAATAAAATCAGTGGTGGCAAAATAAATCCGTTGATTGGTTCTGCGGGAATTGCTTCTGTTCCGATTGCAGCTCGTGTATCTCATGTAGTCGGGTTGGAAGAAAATCGCAATAATTTTTTGATCATGCATGCGATGGGACCTAATTTAGCTGGTGTATTTGGAACTGCGATTTCTGGTGGGATCATGTTAGCGCTGCTTGGGGTTTGAAAATTTTAAAGAGAATCTCCGCTTGTTTAGCTGAGTGGAGATTCTCTTTTTTATGGGCTATAGTAAGCACAGTCTCGGTATTGACAGTGGAATAAAGAAAATGATATAATACCCGCTATGGGGTAGTGGTACTAATTTACTAGAAAAATTGGTATGAAGTGCTGCTAAACAGAACAAGAAACAGGCGATGAGAAAGAGAGTATATGGTTTGGGGCAGTTTTAGAGAGGAAATTCGTGGCTGAAAGATTTCCCTGTCGGAATCATTGAAAGTAGCTTTGGAGCCGCTTCGCTGAAGTTAGTAAGCTGAGCCGTCTAGCCGCGTTAAGGCTGTGAGTCTGGTTTTGGTTTGCCAGAAAAATTAGGTGGTACCACGAAAGTGTTCTCTTTCGTCCTTTGGGATGAAGGGGATTTTTTTATTTCAAGATTTTATTTGGGGGAGATTTTTATGGAAGAGAACAATATACCGAAGGTTTATGATCCACAATCATTTGAAAAAAAATGGTATAAGTTTTGGGAAGAAAGCAAGCTTTTTCATGCGGAAGTCGAAAAAGACAAGAAACCATACAGCATTGTAATACCGCCGCCAAATGTTACTGGACAGTTGCATATGGGCCATGCGATGGACAATACTTTGCAGGATATACTGATTCGCTGGCGTCGTATGCAAGGCTACAACACGCTTTGGATGCCTGGCTGCGACCATGCAGGTATTGCGACACAGGCCAAAGTGGAAGAAGCTTTGCGTAAGGAAGGCAAAACCCGTTATGATCTTGGACGCGATAAGTTCTTGGAAAAGGTATGGGACTGGAAAGAGGACTTTGGCAGCCGTATCATGTTTCAGCTGCGTTCTTTAGGCTCTTCTTGCGACTGGGACAGAGAGCGTTTCACGATGGATGAAGGCTGTTCGACAGCTGTAAGGGAAGTCTTTGTCAGTCTTTATGAAAAAGGCTTGATTTATCAAGGAACGCGTATTACGAATTGGTGCCCGCGCTGTAATACGGCAATCAGTGATATTGAAGTGGATCATGAAACGGAAGCTGGTCATTTATACCACTTGCGTTATCAAGTCGAAGGCACGGATGAATATGTGCAGATTGCGACGACTCGTCCGGAAACAATGTTTGGGGATACTGGCGTTGCGGTTCATCCAGAAGATGAACGCTACAGCCATATTGTAGGAAAAACTTTGATTTTGCCGTTGGTAGGACGCAAGATTCCGTTGTTTGCCGATTCGTATGTAGATCCAAAGTTTGGAACAGGTGCGGTCAAGGTTACGCCGGCGCATGATCCAAATGACTTTGATATGGGACAGCGACATGATCTTGAACAAATCGTAGTTCTCGAAAATGATGGAACGATGGCAAAAAATACAGGCAAATATGCGGGGATGGATCGCTATGATTGCCGCAAACAGCTGCTTGAGGATTTGAAAGAAGTGGGAGCGCTCGTTAAAATCGAAGAACATGAGCATGCCGTCGGTCATTGTTCGCGCTGCCATACGACAGTTGAACCGCTCGTTTCAAAACAGTGGTTCGTCAAAATGGAATCGTTGGCTAAACCGGCAATCGAAGCGGTGACGAGTGGTAAAATCAAATTCGTGCCGGAACGTTTTACAAAAATTTACATCAATTGGTTAGAAAATATTCGCGATTGGTGCATTTCTCGTCAGCTTTGGTGGGGGCATCGTATTCCAGCTTGGTACTGCGATGATTGCGGTGAAACAATCGTTGCTCGCACCGACATCGATACTTGCCCAAAATGCGGCGGCAAACATTTGCATCAAGACGAAGATGTGTTAGATACTTGGTTCAGCTCAGGGCTTTGGCCGTTTGAAACGATGGGCTGGCCAGAAAACACGGAAGAGCTCAAACAGTTCTATCCAACCAGCGTGTTGGTCACCGGTTATGATATCATCTTCTTCTGGGTGGCTAGAATGGTTATGATGGGCTTAGAATTTGGCAAGGATATTCCGTTCAAACATGTATTCATTCACGGGCTTGTACGCGATTCTCAGGGCCGTAAGATGAGTAAGTCTCTTGGCAATGGTATCGATCCAGTCGAAGTCATTGATAAGTATGGAGCAGATACTTTGCGTTTTATGCTGATCACAGGCAATACACCAGGCAATGATATGCGTTTTTACTGGGAACGTGTTGAGGCAACGAGAAACTTTGCCAATAAATTGTGGAATGCTTCTCGCTTTATGCTGATGAATCTAGAAGGTTTTGACAAATCGTTCGTGCCGTCAGATTCTGATTATACTTTGGCAGATCGTTGGATTTTGAGCCGCTATGCCAAAACAGTCAAAGCGGTTACCGATAATCTTGAGAATTTTGAATTGGGCGAAGCGGGAAAAACAATTTATGAATTCATTTGGAATGAATTTTGCGACTGGTACATTGAACTTTCGAAAGCGCGTCTTTATGATGCAGAAAATCAGCGTCCTCGTCAGACCGCACAGTATGTTCTTGGTTACGTACTAGAACATACGCTGAGGCTTTTGCATCCGTTCATGCCGTTTATCACGGAAGAAATTTGGCAGCATATTCCACATGAAGGACAAAGTGTCATGGTTTCGGCTTGGCCGGCAAATGAAGCTGGTAAGGAAAATGATGCAGCGGAAGCTCATATGACTGCAATTATGGAAACGATCAAGTCTATCCGTAATATGCGGGCAGAAGTCAATGCGGCACCAAGCAAAAAGAGTGAGGTCATCTTACATGTCGCAGATACGGGGCTCAAAGCTGTGTTCGAAGAAAATACAGGCTATTTGACGGTACTTGCTTCGGCACTTCCAATCACCATCGAGTTGGCCGCTGCGGATAAACCAGAAAATGCTATGGCAGCTGTTGTCAGCGGCGTAGAAATTTATCTGCCGCTAAAAGGACTGATTGATGTTGTTAAGGAAACGGAAAGACTGCAAAAAGAACTTGATAACCTAGATAAAGAAATTAAGAGAATCGCAGGGAAACTTTCTAATGCTGGTTTTGTTGCAAAAGCGCCAGCAGATGTCGTAGAAAAAGAACGTGAAAAACAACAGGGCTATGAAGAAAAACAAACGGCAGTAAAAGAACGTTTAGCATATTTGGCCACTTTATAAAAAGATCCAGACAGAAAGCAGATGGCATAGAGGCTGTAGATCGTACAGCCTTGGCCATCAATGCTCTGTTTAGCAGATAAGAGGATAAAAATAATGAATTATCAAGAATCAATGGTTTATTTGGAAAGTTTGAATACGTTTGGCATAAAGCTTGGTTTAACGAGAATAACACGCTTGTTGGAACTTATGGAACAGCCGCAAAACCGTTATAAAACCATCCATATAACCGGGACGAATGGAAAGGGATCTACTTCGGTTATGCTGGCACAAATGCTTTCACAGGCAGATATCCGGACGGCACTTTACATATCGCCTCATCTTCTATCCTATACAGAACGTATGCAAATTGACGGACAATGCATTACAGAAGAAGATTTTGCTCAAAACCTCACGGTTGTGCGCAGTTATGTTGAAAAAATGGTGACCGAGGGCGAGGAAAGCCCAACGCAGTTTGAAGTGTTGACGGCAATGGCTTTTTTGTATTTTGCGACGAAGAATGTAGAATATGCGGTCATTGAGGTCGGGCTCGGCGGGTTATTGGATTCTACCAACGTAATTGTTCCAGAAGTGAGCGTAATAACCAATGTTACCTTTGAACATGCGGATCGCTGTGGAGGAACGCTGGAGGGGATTGCTGAACATAAGGCGGGCATCATCAAAGATGGCGTTCCGGTAGTGACTGCGGCAAAAGGAAAAGCATTGCAAATTATCCGAGATACGTCTCAGGCCAAAAATGCGGATGTTTTTGTTGCTGGTGAGGACTTTCATTCGTCCTTTGTCCGTTTTGATGGACAAAGGCAACATTTGCAATTCAATTCGGATTTACTCGGTGTTTCGGCTGAGTATGCGCTGCAAATGCTCGGTGAGCATCAAGTTGAAAATAGTGCATTAGCACTTATGGCTTTGCATCTACTGCACAATCAAGATGAAAGAATCAATCGGGTCAGTGCCGAGGAAGCTTTGGCACATGCTGTTTGGCCGGGGCGTTTTGAATTGCTGGAAAAAGATGGACAGCAAATTGTCATTGACGGGGCACATAATCCGGCCGGAATGGAAGTTTTACGACAAAATCTCGATACGTATTTTCCGGTACAAGAACGAGTCATTTTACTTGGCATATTGAAAGATAAAGATGTAGATACAATGGTGGAGGCACTGCTTCGTCCAATGGATACGGTGGTGGTGACAATGCCTCATTCAGAAAGAGCTGCTGAACCAGCAGAGATCGGTCGCAAAATCAAAGCACATCATATCGAGTTGCAGCCAGATAATGCAGAGGCGTTAGCTCGTGCACTTGAACTTGCTGATAAAAACCGATTGCTCTGTATTGCCGGGTCACTTTATTTGATTGGCGGAGTCCGGCAGATGCTCTTGGCGGAAAAATAAATCAAACAAAAAAAGGAAATTGGCAACAGTGGTAGAAATATTATTGTTGACCGGTTTCCTTTCGCTTTAAAATGGAGCTTAAAATAAGGCTAAAAGGTGAGAATGTGAATATATTTAGAAAAAAACGGTTTGCAGAAGATTTGGATCGATTGGTGTTTTATGCAATTTTGTCTGTAGGATTTTTCCTGGCATTGTCTCCGTTTATGGCAACAGCATCTCTTTTAGTGGGAATTGTTTTGTATGTCGTGAAGTTCAAGGTGACAGGACAAAGTTTTCGTCGAACTCCGTTTGATTTGCCGATTGCCGCATTTGTTTTGATCAGTGGGCTTTCGGTGTTGGTATCGCCTGATCCAGCATTTAGTTTTTACAATTATTACAACTTGGTTGGCCGCTATGTTTTGCTTTATATCTTAGTGGTGCAAAATATAACGACGTTCCATCAGATGAAATCTTTGCTGTATGCTCTTGGCGGCTCAGCACTGCTTGTTGTCCTGTATGGTTTTTATCAATATATTTTTGGTATTGACATCAGTACGATGAAATGGGTCGATGGAGCAGCTTTTCCTGAACTGAAAACCAGGGTGTTTTCTACTTGGGAAAATCCCAATATCTTAGCGGGGTATTTGGATATTGTCATGGCAATTGTTTTTGGCCTTTTTTGTACATTGGACGACAAAAGGACAAAATGGCTGCTTGGAGGTTTCTTCTGTCTGGTGGCGATTTGTTTGGCGATGACATATGCCCGCGGGGCATGTCTTAGTATATCAATCGTTATTGCAGGGTATGGTTTATTGAAAGATCGACGGATTTTGCTGGTTTGTATTTTGGTTGCAGGGATTATCTTGACCGTGGATTCGGCTCTTGCGGATCGACTCCTTTCGATATTCAATCAGATGGATACGTCCTCTGAGATGCGTTTGGCGTTATGGGAGAGTACTTTGGCAATGGTGATGGACCATCCTTTGCTTGGCATTGGCTGGGGCGCGTATTGGATGGTGTATCCAAACTATGATTTTTATATCAATGACGCGGCAGTGAAGATTGTCCATGCACATAATATGTATTTGAATTTTGCAGCAGAAATTGGTGTATTTGGTTTTTTAAGTTTTATGGTCTTTTTCTTTGGGACTTTGTGGCGGGCCTTGTTTTTTGGCAAACGTCGTGAAGAAAAATTGCTAAATGGCTTGATGCTAGGTATTGGTTTAGCTATTTTGTCAATTGCTTTGAATGGTTTGACGGATTATGTGCTGTTTAATATAGAGTCATCGATGCTTTTTTGGCTCTTGGCAGCGATTGTTGTTTTGATTGGACAAGAAAGGCTCGACTGAGCAGAAGGTTTTTGTGAAAGATATAAATACAGGTAAAATAGAGTGTGCTTAGAAGGGCATGCTTGAGGAGGATTTATCTTGAAGGGACAAATTGCAATATCAAAGGCAACGATCGATCGGCTGCCACTATATTTTCGGACGCTTCGTTTAGCACAAGATGAAGGCATTGACATTATTTCGTCAGATGACCTAGGGCGCCGACTGGGCATAACACCAGAACAAATCCGTAAGGATTTAGCTTCTTTTGGGCAGTTTGGCAAAAAAGGCGTGGGCTATTATGTCAATGAATTAAAACGTAATGTCGGAGAGATTTTAGGACTCAATAATCATTGGAACATTGCAGTAATAGGGATTGGACATCTTGGTGCAGCTTTAGCGAATTACCAGAATTTCGTAACGCTCGGATTCAATTTGGTCGCACTTTTCGATCAAGATCCAACGGTCATTGGTTCTACGGTCAATCACATAAAGGTTGAAAATATTGAAAATCTTGAAGAGATCATCAAGGCTAAAAATATACATATCGGTATCATTTCCGTACCAGCTGCATTTGCGCAGGGCATTGCTGATCGACTTGTTGAAGCGGGCGTCAGAGGTATTTGGAATTTTGCGCCAATTAAGATGAAAGTGCCAACTTCAATGCATATTGTCAACGAAGATTTGTCGGTTGGCTTGAGCAGTTTGTCATATCATATTACCAGAAAATAAAATTGAAGAAAAATTTAACGATTATGTGAAAATTTTGTAAAAGCCGCAACCCTAGAAAAATCAAAAGGGGATTGAACAACTTTTCACAATCCGATGGAAAAAAGCCGTTGAGAAGAGAAAATATCTATCTTGACGGCTTTTATCTGTAGTGGTATGCTTGTCAATGGGATATAACTGATACATGTTCCTATGATAATCTATAATTATAAATGACTTCATCAATAACTTTTGATTATATTTAGATAGAGTTTGATGAAAAAGCTTTTTGGTGATGGATATATTATAGCGGCAGTGTTAGGGAAAAGACTAAAGATCAAAGATCAATAAGGAACTTGATCTAATGAGGGAGGATTTTATCAATGGTTGATATTCTCGATCGCGTGCGCAATAAAGCATTGCAGGCAAAGATCGTTAGTGCGGAGGAAGCAGCAGCTTTCATTAAGCCTAATATGAACATTGGTACAAGCGGATTTACCCCTGCTGGGTATCCGAAAGCGGTTCCATTGGCACTTGCTAAAAGAATGGAAAAGGAACCGTTTAAAATCAATTTGTGGACAGGAGCTTCCGTTGGCCCGGAACTCGATGAAGCCTTGGCTAAAGTCCATGGAATCAAGAGACGTATGCCATATCAGACGAACAAAGAACTTCGTACACAGATCAACAGCGGCGAAATCGAATACTGCGATTTTCATTTGAGTGAATCAGCACAGCTGGCTCGTACAGGCTATGTTGGCGGCACTATTGACGTAGCAATTGTTGAAGCTTGTGCAATCACAGAAGATGGCAATATTGTGCCGACAACTTCGATGGGAAATGCGGCTTCTTATGTTCAGTCTGCCGATGTAGTCATTGTTGAAATCAATACTACACAGCCAGTTGATCTTGAAGGTATGCA
>CBDTTM010000093.1:0-9299 GCA_965363355.1 uncultured Selenomonadaceae bacterium
TCTGGAGGATTTGGGGACATGCGTATCCGTTGCAGCTGCATTGTTGGATCCGGATCGTATAGTGATAGGCGGAGGTATGGCACAGGCCGGTGAACAAGTATGGCTCGCAGTAGAAGCTGCAATTAAAAAGAAGTGCTTGCCAACTGTGGCAGAGCACGTGAAGGTCGTTCCTTCTGCTTTGAAAAACGAAGCGGGAGTATATGGCGCAGCGGCGTTATTTATGAAAAAATGATAGATAATATGTGAGGAGATGTTCTTATGGAGAAAGTGAAGATTGGGTTTATAGGAACAGGGGTCATGGGAAAAAGCATGGCAGCCAATTTGATGCAGGCCGGCTATGAGCTTTTTGTGTATACAAGGACGGCAGCTAAGGCGCAAGCATTGATACAACTTGGAGCAAAATGGCGGGAGTCTCCTAAAACACTGGCGGATGAAGTGGATGTTGTGATTTCTATGGTGGGCTATCCAGCTGATGTCGAAGCGATATATCTTGGCAAAGATGGTATATTAGCTGCACTAAAAGCGGGAGCCTACATTATCGACATGACGACATCAAGTCCGCAACTAGCAGTAAGTATTGCAGAAAAAGCAGCTTCGAAAGGAATAAAAGCACTGGATGCACCTGTGTCGGGCGGTGACATCGGAGCAAAAGAAGCTAGGCTAGCCATCATGGTGGGAGGGCAACGTGCTGATTATGAAGCTATGCTGCCGGTATTTGAAGCAATGGGGAAAACCATAAGCTATTTTGGTAAGGCTGGGGCTGGGCAATGTGCTAAGATGAGCAATCAAATCGCAATTGCTTCTAATATGATGGGGGTGTGTGAGGCCCTTGCCTATGCAGAAAAATGCGGACTGGATCCTAAAACCGTTTTAAAAACGATTGAAACCGGAGCGGCAGGCTCCTGGTCGTTATCGAATTTAGGACCAAGGATGCTTAAGGGTGATTATGATCCAGGATTTTTCATCAAACATTTTATCAAAGACATGAAAATCGCCATCGAATCAGCTGAGGCGATGAACCTCGATCTTCCAGGCCTGAAACTGGCTAAAACGCTTTATGACGAATTGGCATATAAGGGAAAAGAGAATTTAGGAACACAAGCACTGCTGCAGTGGTATAGTCAAAAATAAAAAGAGGCAGCTAAGTAAAAAATACACTTAGCTGCCTCTTTGGCGCGCCTATTTTTGTCCAAAAGCAAATATTTTCACAATCAAGAAGGTCACAGGAACACCGATGATTGCCGCAGTCAGATAAGATATCACCGGAGGAAAGTTCAATTGGTTGTAAAAAATGAAGACGATGATGTTTTGGATGATGAAGTTAGGAATATAGGATAAGGCGAATTTTAGATAGGCATTCATTGCCATGGTTTGCTTGAATATGAGTTTACAGTTTAACCAATAAGCAATCGAAAGACTCGAAAGATAACCGATATTGAATGCTAAATTAGCATCGGGGACAAGTCTTGATAATAGATAGGCAATGATGGTGCAATTGAATGTGTTGATACAGCCGACAAAAAGAAATAAAAAAAATTCCCGGGTGCAAAAATGATGTTTTATTTGTTTGATTAATTGCAATAAATTCACCTCATTTGAGTTCTTATAGCATTATCCCATATTTATTCGGTTTGTCAAATTCGAGGATAAAATAAAAAGATAAAGTGTTTATAAACTTTTTTTATGCAGGCGCTGAGCTGTTGCATATTGCCAGGTCTGCTATTATAATAAGGCTCAGCAATGTTTTATTATGCAAACAAAAGATATGTGGGAGCGGATTATGAAACTTATAACAATCGTAGTACCGGTTTATAACGAAGAAGATAACATTGTTCATTTTTATCAGGCTGTTTGTGAGGTCATGGCGACGCAGCCTTATCGATTTGAATTGGTTTTTGTGGATGATGGTTCAGCAGATAAAAGCCGTGAGATCATTTGCCGCTTAGAAGAAAAAGACGATAAGGTCCAGGGAATGTTTCTAGCGAGAAATTATGGACATCAATTGGCCTTGACTTGTGGCCTTGACTACGCAGAAGGCGACGCGGTCATCACGATGGATGGAGATATGCAGCATCCACCAGAATTATTGCCACAGCTCATAAAAATATGGGAAGATGGAGCGGATGTTGTGCAGACGATTCGCCAAACAACAGAAGGAGTTTCTTGGTTCAAGAAAATAACTTCTAAGTATTACTATAAACTTTTAAATAAAATGTCAGATGTTCATATTCAAGAAGGCGGGTCAGATTTTCGCTTGATGGATAAGCAGGTTGTAGCTGCATTTCGCAAATATCGTGAACATGCACGCTTTATTCGGGGGATGGTCGGGTCCATGGGATATCGGCAAGTTCAGATTGACTTTGTTGCGCCAAAACGTTTTGCGGGATCATCGAAGTTTTCACCGCGCAAGATGCTGCAATTTGCTTTAGATGGCATCATGTCTTATTCGCGGACACCTTTGCGGATTGGGCTATATGGAGGGGTAGTCAGTGGTATTGTTTGTCTTTTTTTGATGCTGCATGTATTGTTCATTAAGTTTTTCACGGATGATGCAGTTCCGGGCTGGGCTACAATTACATTGATTCTCTTGTTTTTTGGTGGAGTGCAGCTTTCCATCTTGGGAATCATAGGCGAATACATTGGACGCGTATTTGAAGAAGTCAAACAAAGGCCACTATATTTGCTGCAACGGGGTAAACCTAAAGATATGCTGACTACGAAAGAAGAACGTATCTAGATAGTGATAAAGGAGGATATCATGGACTATTGCAAACGCTATTTCATCATGGTGATGGGCTGCTTAATTGGTGCTTGTGGGTTCAATGCTTTTTTGATACCAGCTCATTTGTTGTCGGGCGGGTTGAGTGGTATAGCTATAATTTTTCATTATCTTTTTGATTGGCCGATTGGTGTGCAGCTGATTGTGTTCAATTTACCAGTATTTTATATTGCTTACCGTGTTTTTGGCCGACTGTATGCGGTGGATACGCTTATCGGCACTGTACTTTTTTCAATCTGCATCGATGCGACCAGTTTTCTGTCAGACTATAAGCTTTTGGATGATCTGATGCTTGCAGCTATTTTTGGCGGGGTGTTAGCGGGGATTGGCTTTGGACTAGTGTTTCGGGTCAACGCAAATACGGGCGGTTTGGATGTTGCTGGCGCTGTAGTGAAAAAGTTTTATTCGTATGATGTAGGTTCAGTTATTTTTGTTCTTAATTGTCTGATCGTTTTTGCCGGAGGTTTTTTGTTTGATCTGAAGACGTCGTTGTTTACATTCATTGCTGTGTATGTCACAGCAGAATTGACCAATCGAATTGTAGCTGGATTCAATCGAGAAAAATCAGTGATCTTGATTTCGCCGCAAGCAAAACATATTGCCGCAGCGATCATGCAGGATGTGAACCGCGGGGTCACCTTCATCAGTGGGCGCGGGGCGTTTACTAAGCAGGAAAAAGAAATCTTATTTATCGTTGTGAGTTTGACGCAGATCAGTAAGATAAAAATGATTGCCGATGCGATAGATCCGGCTGCATTTATGATTGTATCGGATGCCTCTGAAGTTTTAGGGCGGGGCTTTACTTTAGATAGTAGAACCATAGGAAAAGATAAATAAATATGCATATAAAAAAGCAAGCGTTACAAATGTAATGCTTGCTTTTTTCACTTGAAAAAAATTATGAAATGGCGTAAAATAATAATAAACAATAACAAATGATAAAAAGAAATGGGTGGTTTTGATGAACGAGCGAATCCATATGCTGCGAAATAAAATTTTGACGTCGAAACGCTGGGCTTCAATCGAACAGGCTGCAATTATAACGAAAACATATCAAGAAAATGAACAAGAAAATGTTTCGATAAAGAGAGCTTTGGCATTTGAGCAGGCCTTAAAGCAAATGAAAATCGCGGTGGAACCTGGTGAGTTGATTGTGGGCAACCGTACCTGCGGCATTCGTGCCGGTGTAGTTTTTCCTGAAAGTGGAAGTTCTTGGGTAGATCAAGAGTTTGAAGATTTACCGACACGCCCGCAAGATACATTTGAGGTCCATCCGGAAGATATTGAATTTTTTCGCAAAGAAATCAAACCATATTGGCAGGGAAAATCCTTAGAAGACATTCTAAAAAAAAGATATGGAGCAGAGATTGCTCAAATAGCCAAGGTAGTAAAAATCAACCAAAAAGATCATGCACAGGGCCACATCTGTCCGGATTGCCGTAAATGGCTGGAAAAAGGCCCGAATGGTTTGCGGCAAGAAGCACAAGCAGCTTATCAAACGAGCACAGGTGAAAAAAAAGAATTTTATCGAAGTGTAAGCATTGCCTTGAGGGCAGTAGAGCACTTCATAGGGCGTTATGCGGCATTGCTTGAATCTATGGCGCTAAAGCAAGACGATGAACATGCAGCAGATGAACTGCATGAGCTTGCTCAAGTTTGTCGGAATCTTGCCAGTCGTCCCCCAAAATCTTTCCATGAGGCAGTTCAATCCGTATGGTTCTTATTTGTCGCGTTACAAATGGAGTCCAATGCATCTTCTTTTTCACCGGGGAGAATGGATCGATATTTATATCCCTTTTATGAAAAAGATATAAAAGATGAACGATTGACAAAAGAGCGTGCTTTGGAAATAACAGAATGCCTATGGCTCAAATTCAATGAGATCGTCTATATGAGAAATGCCAACAGTGCAAAGTATTTTGCAGGATTTCCGATTGGCTTCAATATCGCATTAGGTGGGCTGGATGAAAACGGTATGGCGACAGAAAATGAACTGACCTATATTTTCTTAAAAGCACAAGAAGAAATAGGATTGCCGCAACCAAATCTTTCGGTACGTCTCAATAAGGGAACTTCAGATGAACTTCTTGAGACGAGTATAAAAGTTGTTGCCAAGGGCAGCGGTATGCCACAGTTCTTCAATGACGAATCCGTCATCAAAGGTCTTCTAAATCTTGGGATTTCGCGTGAAGATGCTTTGGATTACGCCATTGTCGGCTGTGTGGAACTTACGACGCAGGGCAATAATCTTGGCTGGAGCGATGCGGCGATGTTCAATTTGAATAAAGCCTTAGAGCTGGTTTTAAATCATGGGGTCTGTTTGCTCAGCGGTGAGAAAATCGGACCGAATTTTGGCGGTCTTGATACGTATGAAAGCTTTGCCGAGCTAGAAGAAGCTTTTGCAAAAATGATAAACTTTTTTATGGATAAAATGATAACGGCCTGTGAAATGGTCGAAAAAGCACATATGGATATTTTACCTTCTCCTTTTTTGTCTGCGGTTATCAATGACTGTCTTGAACGGGGCCTCGACGTGACTTGCGGCGGAGCGCATTATAATTTGTCGGGAATACAAATGATACAAGTGGCTAATATAGCCGATAGCTTAGCGGCCTTGAAGCAGCTTGTATATGAAGAAAAACGACTCGATGGGCGGACCGTTTTAGAAGCTTTACAAAAAAACTTTGTCGGCGACGATATTTTAAGAGCTGTCCTTTTGAACAAAGTCGGTAAATATGGTAATGATATCGCTTGGGTCGACGAGCTCGGTACGAAATGGGCCGCGTATTTCAGAAAAAGCCTGTCAGCTTATACAAATTGTCGTGGGGGGGAATATCACACGGGAATGTATACGGTTTCTGCACATGTGCCGATGGGCGAAAATGTCGGTGCTGCACCAGATGGGCGCTATGCGCGGACTCCTTTGGCAGATGGTGGTTTATCACCAGTTTATGGACGCGATATAAAAGGGCCAACAGCTGTGCTAAAATCCGTTTCTAAGCTCAGCAATGATTTGACGACAAATGGTGGATTATTGAATATGAAGTTTTTGCCGGAGTTTTTCGCGACGGAGCATGGTATTCAAAAATTTGGTCAATTTTTGCGAGCTTTCGTAGATTTGGAAATTCCGCATATCCAGTTCAATGTATTGCGTCGAGAAGATCTTTTGGCCGCACAAAAAAATCCAGAGGCCTATCGCAGCCTAACGGTAAGAGTCGCTGGTTATACGGCTTACTTTACAGAGCTTGATGGCAAGCTGCAAGATGAGATCATTGCCAGGACATCTTATGCAGATGTTTGAGTATAAAAAATAAACGCGTATGCTGCATGAAAAAATCTCCTTGAAAGGTATTCGAGGAGATTTTTTCTGCCAAAATATATTTTCTTGCAAGATATATGATATAATATGAAAAAATAATATGGAGTGTATAGTATGGCAAAGTTAAATCGATTGTCTCTGCCAGATCAGGTCTATGAAGATTTGAAGTGGAGAATTATTTCTTTAGAACTGCCATTGGGCAGCCGTTTGAATGCCAGTGAACTACAAAGATTTTACAGTGTGAGCAGCACACCCATTCGTGAGGCACTGAATCGTTTGACGCGAGATGGCTTGATAGCTTATACCAACAATGTGGGGGCGCAAGTTATTTCTTTGACGTCGCAAGATATTATCGAAATCAGCGAAGTAGGTTTTGCCTTACGGGCAGAGGCGGTGCGCTTGACGATGAGACGAGGCTTGTCCTCAGCGTTGGCAGATTCTTTAGAAGCGTATATCAAGGCGTATGCAGAAGTGGCAGATCAAGAAGATCTTCGCAGCTATATCTTGAAAATTGAAAGAAGCTTTTTTGATCGAGCGGGAAATTCTCGTTTGGTTGATACCATCATAGGAATGGCACCACAAATGGATCTGTTACAAAATCTGTTCATTAAGGCATTGCAAGAACATAAGATGGATTTTTTGGAGAAAATACGAGACTATGAAAAAGTGTGCAATCTGATTCGACAGGATAATGCAGATGAAGCAATCCTTGCGTTAGAAGAGTTATGTTATCATGGAGCCCAATTGGCTCAGCTAGGTTTGGAATTGGTGATTGATGCAAAAGAACGGTGAAATCATATATCTTGCAAGATATATGATTTGTGATATAATGAGTACTATTGTGCAGCAATCTTTTATTTGAGTATAGAGTTTAATCGCACAGGTATTATGAGGTGAATGTTTATGGAAAAAAAGAAATCAATAAATTCAAGGCGGTTAGTATTGGCTACTATATTGGGCTCTTTGGCCGCACTTGGTCCGCTTTGTTCGGATCTATACTTACCGGCGCTGCCGCAAATCGCTGCAGATCTAGGCAGTGATACGGCGTTAGTGCAGCTGAGCTTGACGGCGACGCTTTTAGGGCTGGCGTTAGGGCAGCTTTTTATTGGTCCAATCAGTGATATGAGTGGACGGAAAAAACCGTTGATGATTACGATGGGGCTTTTTGTAGTTGTGACATTTTTTTGTGGTTTCGTAAATTCAGTGCCACAGCTTATTGCGCTGCGCTTCGTACAGGGGCTGGTTGGTTCTGGTGGAGTGGTTTTATCACGAACGATTGCCTGCGATTTATATGAAGGCACGGAATTGACTAAGTTTTTTTCTTTGTTAATGGCAATCAATGGGCTAGCACCTATTTGCGGACCGGTACTTGGCGGGCAGATTTTACGATTTTCGCATTGGCCGGGAATTTTTATGGTTTTGGGCGGTATAAGTGTTTTGATTTTTATCGGAGCCGCCGGGCTCCAAGAGACTTTGCCTAGAGAAAAGCGCAAGCCAAGTGGAATCAAAACAACATTTTCGATGTTTGGTGGCCTTTTTGCCAATCGAGTTTTTATGGGATACGTGTTGATTCAGGGGTTTGTGATGGCAGCTTTTTTTGGCTATATAGCGGCATCGCCGTTTGTGCTTCAAACGATGTATGGATTATCCGCTACGATGTTTAGCCTCTGTTTTGCTGTAAATGGGTTGGGTGTCATGTTGGCGGCTCAGCTTACTGCCAGGTTGAGTGTACGATATGGCGATAAGCCAGTATTGTTTGGCGGTTTGCTTATTTCTTTGGCGGCGGGTGTAGTCGTTCTTTTATTGGCCTTAAATAATATCATGGCCGTTGGACTTATGCTCGGTGCATTGTTTTTTGTCGCATCAAGCATTGGCATCACAACGACGACGAGCTTTACTTTGGCAATTGGCAGCCAAAAGGGAGCTGCTGGCACAGCTTCCGGTCTTCTAGGCGTTGCTGTATTTTTGTTCGGAGCCATGGCCTCTCCGCTTGTTGGCATGGGCGGAAGTACGACGGCACTTCCGCTGGGGATCGTCTTGGTGGCAGCTGACGGCATTGCTTTGCTTATTTTTTTATCTGTGCGCAATAAAAGATTCAATTGAAGCAAATGTTTTTATAAATTGCCGCAAGAGCGGGGAATGCAAATTCAACTTGCTTTCCCCGCTCTTTTGCTCTATAATAAAGAAAGTGTTTTTAGGCGGTTAGAGCCAAAAACAGTATGAAATATTACTGCATTAAGCAGGAAGTTTGACCATTTCTTGGATTTTCAAGGAATTAGGGCCATGCGGACAGCCAGGTCAAATGCCGAAATTGGCAACTTTCGTTGCCTTATTGATTGAGCGTAAGCTCTGAATTTTATAAGTTAGCTTATAGTGACGTAGATCTCACACTTGTGAAACAATCAATAAGAGTAGTAAAAGTAAATTCTTGCTATATAGACTCTGATGCCTACATGTTCAAGTAATCGAATATTTATGTCAACCCATTCCGATCGGAGGCGGGTTTGAGATGATGCGAATATTTATGTAGAAAAACTCAAGTGAATGAGAGCGGAGAACGCCATTCGTTTGGGTTTTTTTTGTCGTATATAAGGCTATCTTATAATGGTTTCTTTAATCTAAGACAGGAAGAAGGGCAAAGGCGTGGATGAAAAATTAAAGTTGTATGGCTTTAATAATTTGACGAAATCATTGAGCTTCAATATTTATGATGTGTGTTATGCAAAAACTGCCAGAGAACAGAAGGATTATATTGCTTATATAGATGAGCAATATAATTCAGATCGTTTGACTAAAATTTTATTCCACGTGACGGAAATGATCGGGGCGCATGTATTGAACGTGTCAAAGCAAGATTATGACCCACAAGGTGCCAGTGTGACTTTTTTGATTGCAGAGGGCAATATGGTTCCTGCTGGTTATAAAAGTCCGGTAGATGCTGCTGTGACCTATCGTGATGCAGTAGTTGCGCACCTAGACAAGAGTCACGTGACGGTCCATACGTATCCAGAGTTCCATCCAGATACCAGCATAGCGACTTTTCGCGTGGACATCGATGTGGCAACTTGCGGCGAAATTACACCGCTTAGTACGCTCGATTATCTTATTGGTAATTTTGATTCGGACATCATTACGATGGATTACCGGGTACGTGGTTTTACAAGAGATGTTTCCGGGAAGAAATTGTTTATGGATCATAAA
>CBDTTM010000094.1:0-9217 GCA_965363355.1 uncultured Selenomonadaceae bacterium
TTGATGATTCGATAAACCAATAATGAAATTTTTCACAAGGGTGTTGGTTCTGTTAAAGCAGAAATATTAAACTGTTTTATTACTATTTTAATAATGATATAAAAAGTTAAACAATTGATAAATTCCTAAAATAAAACAGAATGATTTGCCAGGGGATGGGGTAGGCGGCGTTTTTGTGAGGGGTAATTTATGACAATAAAGAAATGGTTAATTTTGTAAAAAACAATAGGTTATTATTGTATAATTGTATATTATCGATTTTTTCTATAGCGCATGATTGGTAATTCGTATTTTTTTTATAATTCAGAAATAACTATAATAGATAACAGATGATCCAATTGATTAAAGGAGGATTTTAGCATGCAGAAAAATGCAAATAAAGTTCTTATTCAGTCGGGAACGGCCGGATTTGACGAAAAAAATGATATTTTGGTTACCGTTGCACCGGGCCAGGCAGGACAAGGGATAACGGTGAAGCTCGTGTCACCGGTGAAACTCCAATACGGAAAGCAAATGGAAAAAGTGATTCGCGAAACGGTGCAAGAAGCTGGATTCAGTGATGTGACCGTAGACGCTATCGATAAAAGCGCATGGGATTATACGATTAAAGCCAGAGTATTAGGGGCATTGGAAAGGGGCATGAAGAAATGATCGATCCAAAGACGAAATTACGCCGCACGATGATGTTTGTGCCAGGCAATAATCCAAAAATGATCAACAGTGCTGATACATATGGCGCTGACAGCTTGATGTTTGATATCGAAGACTCGATTGCTGTTACAGAAAAAGACACAGCGCGTCTTTTGGTTGCAGAAGCGCTCAAATCAATAAAATTCAAATCGGAAACGGTTGTCCGCATCAATCATCCGACGCAGACGCCGTTTGGCATGGATGACCTCAAAGTCATTTTGCCAGCGAAACCGGATTTGATTCGTTTGCCAAAACTTGAATGCATCGAAGAACTCGATTTAGTTACGGCAGAAATTGAACGTGTAGAAAAAGAAAATGGCTGGGAAGAAGGTACGATCCGCATCATCGCAGCGATTGAAAGCGTAAAAGGCCTTTATAATGTGCGTGAAATGTGCAAGCATCCGCGTATGGTCGCTATTGCTCTTGGCGCGGAAGATTTTATTGCCAATATCAAAACCAATCGGACGAAATCCGGAATTGAGCTCTATTTTGCCCGTTCGGAAATTCTTATGGCAGCTCGTGATGCGGAAATTCAGTGCCTGGATACCGTATTCTCTGATGTAAAAGACATGGAAGGTTTTGAGCATGAAGTAACCAACAGCCGTGATATGGGCTTTGATGGAAAATCGGTCATTCATCCAAAACAGATCACCGAAGTGCATCGCCTCTATACGCCTACGGATATTCAGATCAAAAAAGCGTTGAAGGTTTTGGACGCTTATGAAGACGCACAGAAAAACCATAAAGGCGTGCTTGCTGTTGATGGCAAAATGATCGATGGCCCAATCGTCGTTCGGGCGCAGCGTGTCGTAGATCAGGCGATAGCTGCTGGCGTAAATGTAGAAGAAAAGAGGGAACAGGCATGAAAAATGCAGTTGGACGTGAGATTCCCGAAAAAATCGCGGGACTTGAAGATATAAAACTTTATCAAGGCGAATTTGCTTATCAACCAGAAGGTAATTGCCGTGGCAAAAAAATCCGTGTCGGAAAACCTGGCGCCGATAAAGTTCTCGCATCGATTGATGAAGCAATCGAAAAAACAGGCCTTAAAGATGGACAGACAATATCATTTCACCATCATTTGAGAAATGGTGATTATCTCTTAAAGATGGTCATGGAAAAAATTGCTGCAAAAGGCATCAAAGATATTACGGTTGCTTCGAGCTCATTGAGCCCTTGCCACGATTTTTTGGTGGATTATATTGAAGATGGAACGGTTACTGCACTGGAAACGAGCGGACTTCGCGGCGCACTTGGCAAGTATCTGACTAAAAATCCGGGGAAACTCAAAAAACCAGTCATTATTCGTTCGCATGGTGGTCGTGCCAGAGCAATCGAAGCTGGTGAACTCAAGATTGACGTTGCCTTCATGGGCGCACCGACTTGCGACCATCTTGGCAATGCTACAGGCAAACAGGGAAAATCAGCATTTGGTTCGATGGGATATGCCATGATCGATGCAGCTTGCGCAGACCAGGTTGTCATGATTACCGATAACTTGATCGATGGTTTTGTTTATCCGTACAGCATTCCGCAGACTCAGGTCGACTATGTGGTTGCAGTCGAAGAAATCGGTGATCCGGAAGGCATTGCATCCGGTGCGATTCGTTTGACGAAAAGTCCTACGCAGCTTTTGATGGCGGAATACGCGGCAGAAGTCATGGAAAAAACAGGCTATATCAAGCAAGGATTTTCCATGCAGCTTGGCAGCGGCGGCGCATCTTTGGCAGCGGCGAAGTTCATTCGTGAAAAAATGGAAGCCAAGAATATCAAGGGAAGCTTTGGCATTGGTGGTGCGACGGGGATTTTCACAGAAATGCTCAAAGATGATTTATTTGAAGTTTGCTATGATGCACAGACCTTTGATACGACTGCAATCGAGTCCATCAAAGAAAACCCGCGTCATCTTGAGGTATCGGCTTCTTTTTATGCCAATCCTTGGAATGCAAGCCCGATTGTAAATGCACTCGATGTCGTCATTTTGAGTGCAACGGAAGTCGATGTAGATTTCAACGTCAACGTCATTACGGATTCGAATGGAACCTTGATGGGCGCTTCTGGTGGTCATAGCGATACGGCAGCTGGAGCGAAGCTTTCCATCATCGTTGTGCCGCTTATCCGTGGACGCTTGCCAATGATTCGCGACCACGTACAAAATGTTGTAACGCCTGGCGAAAGCATTGACGTCATCATTACAGACCGCGGCATTGCAATCAATCCAAAACGTCAGGATTTGATTGAAAAATTAAAGGGTAGTAAACTTCCAATCAAGACCATCAAGGAACTTCAGGAAATGGCCTATGAATTCGTTGGCAAACCAGAAGAGATTCCAGTAAGCCAGGATGATAAAGATATTATTGCGGTTGTCGAATACCGTGATGGTACGATTATCGACTTGATTCGGAAACCACTCATTTAAACAAATGGATACGCATTGATTGAAATGCCTGATAAAGGAGTCTTGCTGTAGAAGACTCCTCTTGTCAGGCGTTTATTTTCTTGTCAGAAAAGAGGAGATTCAATCTAAAATGGCTAAGTATAAAAGAAGCTGGACTCAGGGACGATGAAACAGCTTTGGTAAATTTGTATATTTATTTAGGAGGAAATATTGCATGCAGTTTAAAAATGTAAGAACGAAATTTCTTGTGATTTTATTGCCGTTATTTATTCTGAGCTTTTTTGTTTTATCAGGAATCAGCTATTATTTGGCAAATGCGGCTTTACTTAATGATGCACACAAAATTGCCAGCGGACTGGGCAATGAAATTGCCGCAGACATTCGGTCGGAGATGCTTGAGCCGACGATAAGGCTCGATGATTTGGCGAAAAATCCGGGACTGCAGCAAGGCGATGCCACGTCTAAAGCGGCGATTTTATCCACGCCTTTGGTTTCGGGCAGCAATGTCGCACAGTATTTTTATTCGGATTTAAATGGAAAGGCACTTCGTAATGACGGAAAGGTTCTTGACCGCGGGGATCGCGAATATATAAAAATTCCACAACAGACGAAGAAACCTTATATAGCAAAACCTTTTATGGGCGAATCGACGGGAAAGCTCATGACGATGATGACTCGTCCGGTTTTTGTCAACAATCAGCTTACGGGTTTTGTCTTGGCATCAATTAATTTGGATAGCTTATCAAAATTAGTTGAAAATGTATCTTTCTTTAAGACGGGTTATGCGTATTTGGCAGACAGCTCGGGGCTTGTCATCGGCTATAGCCGTAAACCAGAGCTTGTCGGTAAGATGGACTTGTCGCAAAAGAAAGTCGAAGGCGTGGGCGAACTTGATGATCGCTTGGTTCAGGCTTTTAAAACGGCGATGGAAAGTAATACGCAGACGGCTGCGGATTATCGTTCGACCGATGGTGTCGAAAATATCGCCATCATAACGCCGATTGAACTCGATGGCAGGACCTGGGCTGTTGTTGCCGCTGCTCCGCAAGCTGAAGTTGAAGCAGAATCCGCGGTATTGTTCAAGATCATGATGGGGATATCCCTATTGGCAGTGATTTTGGCGATTTTTGTCATCTTTATTTTCGCCAAAAAGGTTACGACACCGATCATAGCGATTCGCGACGAATGCGATGTGCTTAATTCAGGCGATTTAAGACAAAATGATATTGCCGTTGAAGCGCAAGACGAAATTGGTCAGTTGGCGAAAGGCTTTGATTCGATGCGGCAGACTTTGCGTAACTTGATTCGCAAGGTTCAAGATCAGACGGAACAAGTCGCAGCTGCTGGGGAAGAACTCACAGCTAGTGCTGAGCAATCGGCTCAGGCGTCAAACCAGGTCGCGATTTCGATTACGAACATCGCTGAAGGGGTAGAACGTCAGTCGCAAGCAGCAACACAAATCCGCATGATTTCTGAGAAGATAAATAACCATGCACAGAAATTGACGGAAAAAACGCAGGGCATTGCGCAAGACGCTAAGGCAACGACAGACCAGGTCGGCAGTGGCCGGGCGTCGATAGCCAAAGTAGTCAGCCAAATGGAACAGATTACTTTAGGGACGCAAACGATAGAAACTTCGATAGGCCAGCTGGCAAAAGGTTCCGATGAAATCGGGCATATTGTCGAGCTCATCTCAAATATTGCCGGGCAGACCAATTTGTTGGCGCTCAATGCAGCAATAGAGGCGGCAAGAGCTGGGGAAGCGGGCCGAGGCTTTGCTGTAGTTGCCGAGGAAGTACGCAAACTGGCAGAAGAATCAGAGCGGTCCTCACAACAGATTGCTGCTTTGGTGCAGAAAAATCATGAGGGCATGAAAAATGCAGTTGAAGCAAGTCAAAAAGGCTCTGAAAATGTCCGTATGGGAATCGATACGGTTAAGTCTGCCGATGAAGTATTCAAAGCGATTGTTACGGCAATTGAAAAGTTATCAACAGAAATCATCAGCGTATCGAGTGCAATCCATGATATGTCTAAGGATAATGCCTCGATGATGCTCTCGATTCGAGATATTGAACAGATCAGCAATAAAAATGCGGATGATTCACAATCTGTATCGGCAGCTACTGAAGAACAATCGGCTTCAATGGAAGAAATCGCGACAGCCAGCCAAAACTTGGCAAAACTGGCGGCGGATCTTCAGACAGAAGTCAGTCGTTTCAAGGTCTGATATAGTCGATTTCGAGTCTTAAAATAGGGTAAAAGACCTATCCCACACAAGTGAGCCTTTAAAAGGCTTTGCTTGTGTGGGATTTTCTTTTGGGTAGAACCTTTTATTTTAGGAATAAAATTAAATTATTGAAATAAATAGAAACATAGGGACGATATTCCCGATTTTGGGGAATGAGGAGAAATATGGCAGGAGATGCTGAACGATTACGGGAATACAGGGTAATAGGTAAGGATATATATTGTATTTTCAGAGGGAGTGTAAGAAGTGAATTGGTTAAATGACTTAAAAGTAGCACAAAAATTAGGCTTGCTGATTGCAGTTTTCTTGGCCGCTTTGGTTTGCGTAGGTGGGACTGGGTATTATTTCCTCAGTAAAACCAACGAATCCATGGAAAAGATGTACAAGGAAAACTTGCAGGCAATCGAGCTGATCCGAGACAATGGGGCGCAGGCCTATCGAATCGAAGCGGATACATATGCGCTTATGATTACACAAGACGCTGGGGAGAATAAGAATCTTTCGGAAGATATCAGTACGAGAGCAAAATTATTTGATGAAAATCTGACGAAATTTGAACAGATTCCAATCGGTGATGCAGCCCTGGCAAAGAGCAAGCAGATCCGTGAAGAGTTAGCGAAGTACAGGGCGGTTCGTGTAAATGTAATAGCCTTAGCTACGCAGAACAAGAACGCAGAGGCCTATGCTCTTTACAATCAGCAAGGGAAAATCCTTTCTGAGAAGTTTACGGCAGACCTTAGAGCTTTGAGTGATGATATGAATAAGTCGGCGGCAGCACTCAGCGAAGAAAACCATAAGGGGTTTGTTTTTGCCAGTATGGTCTTTGTCGTGATTATTTTTATCGGTTTGCTTTTGGGTGGACTTCTTGGCTGGCTTATCACGGCTCGGATAAAGAAACGCTTGGTCGATGTTGTGCATTTTGTTGAAACTCTTGCAAAAGGGGATTTTTCGCAGGCGGTTTCAGCACAAAGCTTACATGATAAAAGCGAGTTCGGGACGCTTTCGCAGGCGTGCGAAAAGATGCGTGGCAATCTTAATGGCTTGATTGTTCAATTGGCCAGTACATCCGAGCAATTGGCGGCTTCGTCAGAAGAGCTCACCGCCAATGCAGAACAATCGGCACAGGCCTCGACGCAGGTGGCAGACGCTGTAAGCGAAGTTGCAAATGGCGCTGAAAAACAACTCCATTTAGCGGATAATGCGAGCACAGAGGTCAAACAGATTTCAAATGCTATTGGGCAAGTTGCCGGCAATACGGAAAATGTAGCGACTTCAGCTGAAAAAACAGCACAGACAGCAAATGATGGTGAGGCTGCTATCAAGCAGGCAGTAACTCAAATGGGCATCATTGAACAAAAGACCAATAATACATCGGTTGTAATCGGCGAATTGGAAGAAAAATCCAAACAAATCGGTCAAATTGTCGATGTGATTTCCAATATTTCGGGACAGACGAATTTGCTTGCCTTAAATGCAGCAATTGAAGCGGCAAGAGCTGGTGAAGCTGGCCGGGGATTTGCTGTTGTAGCAGAAGAAGTAAGGAAATTAGCTGAGCAGTCGCAAAATGCAGCGAAGGAAATAACGGATTTGATCGGGGAAGTTCAGGCTAAGACCAATAGTGCGGTCACCTTTATGAACGACGGCAAAAAAGAAGTCGATAACGGAACGCAGGTTGTGTCGACGGCCGGTGAAAGCTTTGAAGCGATCCTTACCATGGTTCGGGCTATGACGGATCAAATTCACGAGATATCGGGTGCGATCGAAGAAGTTACCAGCGGCACGCATAACGTCGTCAGTGCGGTAGAAGCAATCGATCAAGAAAGCCAAAAAACTTCACAGCAGACGCAAAATATTTCGGCGGCAACGGAAGAGCAATCGGCTTCGGTCGAAGAAATCTCGTCGGCAAGCCAGCACTTAGCTAATATGGCAGAAGAGCTGCAGAAGGCGATAAGAAAATTCAAGGTCTGAATTTGATGCCGTAAAACAAAAAAAGAGTTGTTGTAAAAGCCGGAAATTCCGCTTTTGCAGCAACTCTTTTTTACTGAGAAAATAGCTTTTTAACTGCTGGATTTATTGCCAGCTAGCTTGTTCAATTGATTGAGTTCGTTTGGTCCTCCAAGTAAAATAAGGACATCATCAATGAGCAATCGTTCTTCTGCCTGGGGATTTACCAGTAAATGTTCATTTCGTTGAATGGCGATGACGATGGCGTTGTATTCGGTGCGAATGCCGCTGTCCATAAGGCTTTTGCCAATCAAATCGGATTTTTTCTGCAAGGCGATCTGGGCCATGTCGAGATGGAGTTCCTGATTGTAAAAAACATTTTCCATCAGATCCATGATCAGCGGTTTTGTCATAGCGTTGACCATATGGCGCCCGCCCATGACTGCCGGCGATACGACAGAGGTCGCGCCAGCCCGGCGCATTTTTTCCTCGGCTTCAGGTCGGTCGGCCCTGGCTACGATGAAGATATCAGGACAAATAGTTCTGGCAGTCAACGTGATATAAACGTTGTTGGCATCGCCAGACAGCGCGGCGATAACGCCTTTTGCTCGGCGCAGCCCCGCTGAAAGCAAGACCTCATCCATGGTTGCGTCGCCGCGGATAACGAGGAAATTTTCATCTTCCCAGTGCTTACATGTCTCCGGGTCATTGTCGATGATGACGAAGGATTCGTTTTCCTGCTGTAAACGCAAGATGGCATTGGAACCAACTTTTCCGGCTCCACAGATGATGATATGTTGGTTAAGATTTTCTATGTTTTTTCGCATTTCGCGCCTCCCCAAAACATCTTGTAAGCGTC
The DNA here is from genome assembly GCA_965363355.1 of uncultured Selenomonadaceae bacterium. Lineage (GTDB taxonomy): Bacteria > Bacillota > Negativicutes > Selenomonadales > Selenomonadaceae > CBDTTM01. Next base: position 8,140 of record CBDTTM010000094.1, read on the forward strand.
CTTCGACAATCAAGCTGACCGCTAAGGTCAGGGTGTAGAAAAGGAGGCCAACGCCAATGATGATTAAAAAAATCGTAAACCAACGCCCTGCCGGAGTCTTTGGGGTGATATCGCCGTAGCCGACGGTTGAGACAGTTGTGATCACGAGGTAAATAGCATCGGTTAGGGACAGGCCTTCGAGCAGCATGTAGCCGATGACGCCAATGATGATCGGACAGCTTAAGAGCATGAAAGCTAATTTCATGTGATGCAGTACCATGGTTGTTATCCACCCTTATAAAAACATTTTGATTTACGTTGTTTGATAAAATTGTTCAATGTTTATAGTAGCTTAGATAAAAGCCTTTGTCCAGTCCCACAAATGAGAGAAAAAAGAGAAAAAATGGTGAGATGGGGACATTTAAATACACGAAATGCCTTGTCTGTGCTATAATGTGAAAATAAGGTTTCCCATATATTGTAATATTGAAGGGAATGCCAGCAGGTTTTGTTTCTGTAAAACCGATTTATAAAACAAATCAATAGGGGGATTTTTTTTTGAGCAAAAAAATAACAGTCGAGCATCCAGATTTTATTGAACATAAACTGGAAGTTGAATTCAAGGCGCTTAAAATGGTTATTTTATACGATGGTGAGGCAGTGAAGTTAAATCGTCGCGGGAAGTTCAAAGTGCTTGACGATAAAGGGCAGGAACGAGAAGGCGATATGAGTTCTAATCTTTTTAAACCGGTAAGCCTGCGCATTGACGGCGGTGAAAAAATACAGATCTCTGAAAACTTGCCAAAAGTATTATACGTGTTCATGGCACTGAATATTTTATTGATCAGCGGCGGGGCGATTGGTGGAGCTTTGATGGGGATAAACCTTGCGTTTGACCGAACGATTTTCCTGTCGGATAAACCCGTCATACTAAAGGGTGTTTTTTGTTTGGTATTGACGTTGTTATCATTTTATCTCTTAGCGCAAATACAGCTTGCTTTTCGTTGAAAAAGCCAGTTTCATATAAAGAACAGCACCGGCCTATTTTTTAGGCTCTATAATAAATGTTGTGGTTTTGATGAAAATCAAAACTACAACA
>CBDTTM010000095.1:0-9167 GCA_965363355.1 uncultured Selenomonadaceae bacterium
CCACCGACAGCCAAAATAAAATCAATCTGATGCTTTCGCGCCAGAGCCGCCCCCTCCTGCACTTTTGCATAAGTCGGATTGCTCATGATGCCGGAAAAATCCGTAATCTTCTTTCCCGCAGCTTCTATAATCTTAATAAGTTCCTCGTAAATTCCATTGTGCTTGATACTGCCACCACCATAGGCCAGCAGAATGTTTTTCCCATATTTCGGCAATTCTTTTTCCAATGCCGTCTTTGCAGAACCCTTACCGAAATAATTCTTTATTGGATAAAAAAATTCAAAATCGTTCATTTTATACCGCTCCTTTTTCCTTGTCATACTATTTTTTCTTTGCTATAATGCGAGTATATCAGCCGGTTGTAGATACCGGTCAAGAGTTTTTTGTTTAAATTTTTAATATTTTTAGGAGGATCTGCAATGTATACGATGAAACAAGTCTGCAAAGAGGCCGCCATGAACTACGAAGCATTAAAATTCTACTGCAATCAAGGGCTTATACCCAATGTAAAACGAGATAAAAACAATCATCGCATCTTCGATGAACACGATTTAGCCTGGATCAAAAGCCTTATTTGTCTCAAAAACTGCGAAATGAGCATTGTCGAAATGAAAGAATACCTGTCCATGTGCCTCGAGGGTCAATCTTCTATTCCTCGACGCAAAATTCTATTAGCACGCAAACACGAAGAACTTCTACAAAAAATCAAGACTCTGCAAGGCTCCGTTGCTTACATCGATTGGAAACAAAATTTCTACGACGATATCGTCAGCGGCAAAAGCAAATACATCAGTAACCTTATTCCGTCTGATAGCTGAGAAACTTTTTTTAAAGTAGAAGTTATCGTTACGCTTTTTAATGTTTCTTCTGCTCTTACGCTTGCAGCAAATTCAACATATTCCCTATTGCATAACACTAATGCAGATAAAACCAATGTGCTATAATCAAAGCGCATACTAAAATCATCAAAGGGAGGGATTTACTTGTTGGATATATACCTTCTAGAGCATTTGGCCGCCTTTGCCGAATGTGGCACACTTTCTGCAGCTTCTGAAAAACTTCATCTATCTCAGCCCGCCTTGAGCCGGTCCATGCAAAAACTAGAGGAATGTCTTGCCGTAAAACTCTTCACGCGCCAAAAAAACAAGCTCACGCTTACTGAAAATGGTACGCTTGCGGCGCAATACGCCCTCCGTATATTAGCATTAGAACAAGATATGATAACAAAAATCCGTGATTTCGATCGTAAGAACCGTACCATTTCCGTTGGCTGCTGCGCGCCAGTTCCGCTAGAAGGATTAATGCCACTTCTAACCTATCAGTATCCCGAAATGACCATCACCTCTGAACTCAATTACAAGCAACAGTTGCTTGACGGATTATCACAAGGCACTTATCAACTGATCGTTGCACCAGAGGAGCCCACAGACAAAGACTTATACGCCCTGCCTTGCGGCAATGAACAACTATATATATCCCTTCCACCAGCACACCCGCTAGCCAACTATCCGTCCCTTTATCTCAAAGACCTAGACAGCCAAAGCTTTCTTTTATATTCAAAAATTGGCTTTTGGTATGAATTGTGTATACAAAAAATGCCTCATGCAAAATTTTTGATGCAAAATGAGCGAGACGTTTTTCTTGAATTGGTAGAAGCTTCTGCCCTTCCATCCTTCACAAGTGATATAACAATCAAACACGGCCAATCAAGGCCTAACCGAATCAACGTACTGCTTCGTGATTCCGAGGCTTCGGTGACCTATTACCTTATCTGTAAAAAATCCGACAAAAAATTTTTTCAAGCAATTTTCGAAAAGATTCAAGACGCCAATCTAACCTCCTGAACACCAGCAAAATGGATCGTCTTTCAAATATATTAAAATGAATACAATCGACATAAAGTAAAGAACCAGTTTCTCATCGGCACCTTGATAAGAAACTGGTTCTTCGTTTTTATCCATCTAGTTTTGCTTAAAATCATATTTTATCTAAGCTCCATAGGACCATACGGCTCACTCGTTCTAAGTAGGGTTTAGATTTTTTGCAAATATCACTAGCAATACAGCCACTAAAAACATTTACACCAAAGGTAACTGCATGTTATTACCTAGACAACCCTTTTTTCTTCATCCACTGTTCCATGATATCAGCAATTTGAACATTATTCGTATCAGCCATCAAGAAATGTGTATTGCCCTTTATTCCGATATCCGGCAAATAAACAATCGACACATCCCCCCCATATTTTTTCATTACTTTTTCCCATTTTCGCGCCAAATCAAGGCGAACGCGCCAATTATCCTGGCCCCAGTTATTCGTTGGTTCAGAAGGAATATTATCGCCAAAATAAACCACGATAGGAATTTTCGTAAGCTTCATGAAATCTGCCATTGGTACTGCTTTACCAACTGCTGGAAATGGACTGCTTGTTTTTTCCACCGCTGGCACCTCATCCTCGGGAAATGGGAAGGTCCCCGGTTCTAGCGAAATAATACCTCGAACCTTATCAGACTGCATTGCTGTCGCCCAGCCAGGACCACCGCCTGCCGAATGTGTAATCAATACTCCATCGCCAGTTTTTTCAAAAACCGCCACCATTGCATCTGCAATTACCTTTTCATCATAAGCACCAGTATCCGGTGTCATTTGATGAAAAAACTGATTCAATGATTCTTTATCACGCGGCACTTTAGCATTTTCGTAATAATTGGGCCATTCGCCAATACGGAACGTATTGAACCAAAGCTGATCATCTGGTTGCGCTGTTATAGCAGCCGCCACCGTTGAACGCCCTGCCTTGCCACGACGCGGTTGGTCAACAAGATACGTTTTATAGCCACGTTCCAAAAAAATATTTTGAAATCCATCTCGCCCATCTGGCGTTGTTTCCCACGTCTTCGACGATTGCCCGTAACCATGCAAAAATACCATGCCATATTGGTGTGCCTTCACTGGCTTTTGGTAAAATACATACGCATGATCCCCATGAAGTGTCTCTCCGCTAGAGTTCATTGGCTTGCTGCCATCATAGGTACCCGCAGCTGTCACGACGGTACCGCCTGCCATAAAGCTGCCCTGATCTTCGATTGTCACAGGCTTACTCATAGCTGAAACGGAACCAACTGTCATTACAACTGCTAAAAACGCTATTAGCATCGTTTTTTTCATTATAAAAATTCTCCTCATAACAAATTTTTTTCTTAACTAAAGCATCTAAAAAAGTCTATCTCATTTCTAAAGACAAGTACATTGCCAAAGCTGGAAACTGCTATAACCAACACACATACTGCAGTAAATCCAATAAAAATATCCGGCTCCCAAAACTGCAGGAACCGGATATTTTCAAACTCGATCAAAGCTGGCACGATGGCTTTTAAGCCGATGTTCTATCGCTTTATCATAGTTTTCAATAATCGTATTAAGTTTTTTAACCACTGCCTCTTTTGTCTCAGGTAAATTCACCCTAAAATGAACCGGATTATATCCCGCTCGCGCATCAATTTCGATTGGATTCTTCAAATGTTGTATCAATGTACAAAATTCTTCAATAATTTCGCGCTCTTCTTGTGGCTTAAATGCGCCGTCTAAAACATCTTGATAAAGCAGCGAATCTTCTTGAATCGTAAGCGATGTCATATACATAAATACCGGATGTAGTTGATTGAGCAGATTCGCCGTTTTTATAGCATTTGTTCGCCATAAATCATGTCCAGCAATCCCTGCCAAATAAATTATCCGATAAACAATGCCGGCCGCTTCAAGTTTTTTACATTCATTTATTATTTGCGCTGCTGTATACCCTTTATTCATTTTTTTTAGTACAGCGTCGTCTCCAGACTCTATTCCAATAACAATATCATCGATTCCTAATGATCTTATATAGCTTAGTTCCTCTACAGACTTATGGAAAGTGCTGTCGACACGCGCATACATACCAATACTGGCTTTGGGCAAATATTTTTGAACAAGCTTTGCTAATCGTTCCAAATATTCTGTATGCATTGTAAAAGGATCTCCCCCCGAAGCCCAAATACGCAATACATCAGGATTCACACTGGCAACTTCTCTTAAATCCAACTCTACCTGCGCAAGCGATGCCATTTGAAAATTTATCCCCTTATAAAAAGTACAAAAACGGCAGCTATTATGCGTGCAGCCTACCGTTATCTCGAGCATGACATTGCCTGCTTCATGCGGCGGACGAATAATCGGACCATTATAATGCATAAACTCCGTAACCTTCTTTCCCCTGAAAAAAAACATGGAACAATTTGGTTATTAAATATTTTGAATTCAAACTCACCACTGTTCTTTTTTAAATGGGCTTTTTACCCAGCCTTCACTCCATGGTGCAGATTGCTCAATAGAACCTACCAACTCTTCAAAATACCATTGCCCATCGATTTTAATAAATTTATCTGTATATTTACCAGATAACACATACGCCTCTTCTTTATGGCTATCTTCTGGTGTTACCATGGTCAACAAACAAATTAAATTGAATTTGCCAATAGCATGAACCCCATCGTCCGAAATTTCAATAATCGGCGCAAAAATATTATGCTGTCCCCAATGGATATCTCTGCCTAAATGATCCGCATGATTTTTTATAGCTGCCCGGCCTTTAGCTGTTCCTCCAACACCGGAGATACTCCATAGCCCATCTTCAATAAATAACTGGGCTGCTTCATCACCATGATAACCTTCATCCAAACACAACGCATACCTGTACTTCAGCTTTTTTATTTCCTCCATATCTTCAATTTTTTGTAAACGATTTTCCATTTCTCTTGTTTTATCTAACATCTTGATTCCTCCATTGCCCAAGCAAATTATTCACAAGTAAAGTTTCTTTGATCGACAAGCACTATATTTGTGTTAAACTAATCATACGAATATTTTTCTCATCCGAATACCTCAAATGAGGGATAACTCACTTTTCTGCAAGGAGGATATTTTTTATGTCAGAAACTATAATTCCGAGTTTTTATTTTTCCAACAAATTTACCATATATGAGTCGATTATTCAAACCCATGATGTACACTCTGCTGCCTACCCAAAAGATGCATTGCTAACAAACTACGGGCAAATCAACAATACGGCTTACTACATAAAAAGCGGTATATTGATGCTATCGCTCGCCCATGAAAAAGGATTAGAAAAGACCGTTGCCTTATTTGGACCAGGATCGATTTTCCCGATTGGACTTACAAATCATACATATAAAATGGACTTTGAGATTATTTTACGCGCTTTTTCAAATCTCGACGTCTATAAATTTTCGTATCTTACACTTCGAAAAATGGCAGAAGAGCACCATGATCTTGCCATAGCCCTCTTAGAAGACGATTGCGACTTTGTCAGTTATCTTTTTCATGATTCCGTAAGCCAGGCATTTAGTCCTTGCATCACTCGCCTTTGTGAGGTTCTCTACCTGTACTTAGCGAGTACGGATCCAATAGACCAGACCATACATATCTCGCAAAGTTTTCTCTCTAATATTGTCGGAGCATCGACCGCTCAAATTGAACGAGCCTTAAAAGAATTACGCGAACAATCCATCCTTACGACTGGCCGGCAAAAAATCATAATTTTAAATAAAAACGCACTCTTATCCTATTGTTCAGATACAATTCGCAATTTATAAGATCAACTTTATGCATAAATCTTATGTCAACTCCAACCAAAAGCATAAAATGCCATTACCAGACGACGTTACGTCACGGTAATGGCATTTTTATGAATAGACACTTGTCTATCTCGTGCACTTATGCACGGTGTGACATCGGCAGCAAGAATATGTATATATTCAACAAAGTTAAAAGAAAAATCAATACTGCATAAGGCAAATAAGACTGTATTTTTGCTTTTCCATCGTTAGCAGGCTCTTTACCATACTTGGATTTTGCAATACGATATGCCGTATACATCGACCCTAATGCGCCTAAGAGAAGCAAGGTAAACTGCATGACCTCAATAGTCCCGCCCGATAGAACGGCTGTCGAAGCAGGATGTTCTTTCATCCCAAACATGTCCATTGCCGTGTAAAAAACAGCTTTCCCTTCCGCAAACAAATGAAATAAATTATGCGCCATATGCCCAGAAAAATCGAGTGGAATCAAGGCATAACCGAATCGGGAAAAATTTGACCGGATAGATTCTTTGTTCATTCGGGAACCCAACCAACTAGCGATATATAGCAACAAAACCGGAATTGCCATGGCGATTGCAAAAATCACCGTAAACGTAACCGCATAATTATCCGTTCCCAAAAACATTTCCAATTTGATGCTGCGCATTTGCCCAAATGTCGAGCATTGTAATATTTTGAACGAACACAATCCCCATGATAATCACGGCTAAAAAAGCCTCATCAAGTTTGGGGCTGCGAATGAACCACAATTCCTTTGATGGCATGCGAACGGAAAGTTTTATCGAATCATTGGGACAATTTTTCACGCAATATCCGCAAAAATTACACCGTGCATTACTATCCATCGTTCTAGGGAACTCAAACATCGGACAGCCTGGCGCTTTTTCTCCGCCTTTATAGCAAGCAGCAACTTTACACTTTTGGCATTTTTCTGGCGTCCCTCGGAGCTCTAAAGCTGCGCTTCTCGAATAATTCCCTGATAATCCACCTAAAAAGCAAAGATACCGACACCAGGTCCGCCGTTCAAAAAAAGCTCCGGAAACGACAACGCCTGTAATCAATAAAAGCATAATGACGCCAGAACCTCTGGGATATTCGACCATGCCAAAAACATGGTCGCTCCATGTGATCAACACATAGACAAAGTCAATGATCCAAATCCCGTATTTTTTGAGGAATTTAGGTACTGGTCGATGATTGCCTACGAATTTTTGCACGAGGTCACTCAATGTTGCAAAAGGGCAAATTGCACACCAAACACGGCCAAATACAAGAAACGTCAGAGGAATGATCGACCACCAAAAAACCCACGTCATTGCCGTACCAAAATTGTAATGCGGCGATGAATCGCCAAACAGCAAATCAAATACAATAACAGCAAATACAATAGCCGTCGGCCATCGCAAAATCCCTGGATACCAAGAACTTTTGAGCACCGCTTTGAACAAATCATTTATTTTTTCCGTCATTGAATGTTCTCCTTCTTTTTCCATTTCATAAAACCTGCACCAATAAGGACCAGTATGTTAAAAAAGGCAAACCCTTCAATCAACGGCCAATTGGGACCTTCACCTGGCTTTCCCATGGTTCGTTCATCATGCTGATGCTCATGAGCCCCGGCCTGATTGGTATCATGGTTATGTTCTGCATGCAGGGAACTTTCTTTTGTTGGATCATTTGCCATTTCATGCCCATCATGCTCATGTTCTGACATTTCCTCCATCCCTGGCATATTTCCACTATGCTCATGCGTTCCTTCCGGCATTTGCATTGCTGCCAGTTGAAAAGCCGCATCATTGCCCGCCGCATTTACTCTGTTTTCTGCTGATAATGAAGTTGCTAAGACCATCCATACAGCAGTGCAGATTAACAAGAATTTTTTCAATGCACAAAACATCCTCTCTCTATTTTATTTTTATAGAATACCCAAAAAATATAAAGAAGCTGTCTTGATTCTGTGAAGAACTTATGAATTTTTGCTTATCGAAATCCCATAAAAAGTGGTCGAGCTAAGGTATATTAAAATCATATCCTATACCTTAGGCCGACCATTTTATTTCTCTTCCATATTGATCTTAATGCAAACTCCTATGCCGTTTACCTGCTTAATCATGGACATTGCCATACAAAGGTGCAAGTATCTTAACCGTAAATCAGGTAAAGAACTTGCCTCTATTGGTTCAATACTCTTACATCTGCACCAAATATACCTAATGTATATTTAGATTTATCCGCTGCATATGCTTTATACTTCTTTTAGGATAATCTCATCTTTTTCCAAACGCGGTCTAGCCGCAGGCGATTGATCTGGATGCCCCACGAGCAATACATTAACGATATGATACCGTTCATCGATATCCAGCACATCTTTTAAAATTACACCGTCATATAAGCCGACCCAGCAAGTCCCCAGCCCTAAATCGACAGCACGCAAATCCATATGCGTTATAGAAATAGCTGCATTAAATGCTAAATTTGCTCGAATCGCTAATTCGCCAAGATCCATCCTTTTCAGCAAGCCTTCTACCTCTTCAGCTGCCATACTGACACCTAAAAATGCACCAGCTTCTTGAAGCTCTTGATATCTCGCGCCTTGTGAACGCATAACCTGTTGATCCACACAGCATATAATCATCACTGGTGCAGTGCTAAAAAACGAAACGGGCGATGCTTTGGCCAATTTTGCACGCACATCAGCATCTGTAACAACAATATAGCGCCACGCCTGTAGATTGCTAGCAGATGGAGCCATTCGTCCCGCTTCCAAAATTTGATCAATATCTGCCTGTGAAACTTCCTCTTCTTTAAACTTTCTTATACTGTGTCTTTTCTTAATGACTTCCATAAATTCCATGATAAATCCCCCTTCGTATTTTTGGATATACTCTATATCAACCATATGGGCACATCCGATGATCCAAACATTTTACAAAACAATATTTCTGCTGCCACATCAAATTTTCATCAGGTTGAATCACCCCCTTTCAAATTTTTATCCCATTTTAATAATAACTTTTCCTTTTGCAGAACCCATTGCCACATAGTCTAAAGCCGCTGGTATTTCTTCAAAGGAAAAAATCTGATCTATTACCGGATGAATTATCCCCGTCTCAATAAGGCTGCTAAGCTCAGCTAATTGATACCCATTTGATTCCATAAACAAAAAAGAATAACTGGTCTGATATTTTTGCGCTTTGCGCCTGATTTGATAACTCAATCCCCACATCAACAGCTTTAACATAAACGAAAGTTTATATTTTTCAGCAAAGTGATGGTCGGGTGGTCCTGCAATAGAAATGACTTGACCACCTGGTTTAAGTACCGAAAAAGATTTTTCCAGCACTTCGCCGCCCAATGTGTCCAATACCAAATCATAATCCTGTAAAAGCATCTCAAAATTCTCTTTTTTGTAATCAATTACGATATCTGCACCCAAATGCTTCACAAAATCGATATTTGCTGTACTTGCCGTAGTCGCCACAATCGCACCTAGGTGCTTTGCCAATTGAATGG
>CBDTTM010000096.1:0-9156 GCA_965363355.1 uncultured Selenomonadaceae bacterium
CGTTTTTAGATAATTTTATACAAATATCATTCTTGTGAAAGATATTCTTTTTGTGCCTTGGTTAATTTATCAATATTGACACCTGTTGCCTTTAGTTTGATTTCAGCGATACGCGTATTGATTTCTTCTGGCATGAGATGTACACCATTTTCCATGTTCTGGTGGTTTTGTACAATATGAAGTGCTGAGAAGAACTGAACAGCAAATGAAAGATCCATGATTTCAGCTGGATGTCCATCGCCTGCTGCTAAGTTAACCAAGCGGCCTTCCGCCAATAAATAAATCTTACGTCCATCAGACAAGACGAATTCTTCAATGTTTTTGCGAACCGGACGCGTCGATACAGCCATCTCATTGAGATCGATCTTGTTGATTTCAACATCAAAATGTCCGGCATTGGCCATCATTGCACCATTTTTCATTACGGCAAAATGTTCCTTGCGAATAATGTCGTTGCAGCCTGTAACCGTCAAAAAGATATCCCCAATTTTTGCTGCTTCTTCCATCGGCATAACTCGGAAACCATCAAAAACAGCTTCAATTGCTTTGATTGGATCGATTTCAGTGACGATGACCTTAGCACCAAGACCTTTGGCACGCATTGCAGCCCCCTTGCCGCACCAACCATAACCAGCAATAACAACATCTTTGCCTGCGACAACAAGGTTCGTTGTGCGCATGATACCATCCCAAGTTGACTGGCCTGTACCATAGCGATTATCAAACAAATATTTACAATATGCATCATTAGCAGCAATCATCGGGAATTGAAGCTTGCCAGCTGCAGCTAGTGCCTTCAATCGAATCACACCCGTCGTCGTTTCTTCCGAACCACCGATGATTTTTTCCGCTAATTCAGAACGCTGTCCATGGAGCATCGAGACCAAGTCTCCACCATCGTCGATGATCATGTCCGGCCCTTCATCCAAGGCTTTGTTTAAAAAGACATCATATTCTTCATTGGTGCAATTGTACCAGGCATAGACCGTAACGCCTTGATCGACTAAAGCCGCTGCGACATCATCTTGTGTCGATAATGGATTACTGCCTGTAACAATGACTTCTGCCCCTGCATTTTTTAAAACAAGACCTAAATAGGCTGTTTTAGCTTCTAAATGCATAGTAATGATCATTTTTTTACCAGCAAAAGGCTTTGTTTGCGAAAATTCTTTATCGAGTGCTCCCAAAACAGGCATAAAATTCTTTACCCAATTGATTTTATCGTGTCCCTGTGGTGCTAATGTAATATCGCGAATCATTGATTTCATTATAATAAATCTCCTAACGTCTTCTTTAAATTTTGTATTGCAACCGTATAATCACCGCTGAGTATGCCATGTTCCGTAATAATACCACTAATATAGCTATTTGGTGTAACATCAAATGCCGGATTAAATACATCGACATCAAGTGGTGCTGTCTGCACACCTTGAACATGTGTAACTTCATCTTTATTTCGTTCTTCAATCGGAATCTTCGATCCATCCACAAGGGAAAAATCAAAAGTAGATGCCGGTGCTGCAACATAGAAAGGAATGCCATGGGCTTTAGCCAAAACAGCAACACTATACGTTCCTATTTTATTTGCCGTATCACCATTGGCGGCAATTCGGTCCGCACCAACGATGACTGCATCGATTTTTCCTTGCTTCATGCACCATCCAGCCATATTATCCGTAATCAAGGTCACCGGGATGCCATCTTGTTGTAGCTCAAATGCCGTGAGCCTCGCGCCTTGCAAAAGAGGCCTTGTCTCATCAGCAAAGACCCTCTTAACATGGCCTTCCTTATAGGCTTGACGAATGACACCGAGCGCTGTCCCCCAACCAACCGTAGCTAAAGCACCCGCATTACAATGCGTAAGTATATTCATCGGCTTCGTAAAAAGAGCGGCCCCGTGTTCAGCCATACGATGATTTACAACTTTATCTTGTTCAGAAATCGTTTCAGCCGTTTCCAATAATTTTTCTAATAAAACCGCTCTAGGCTTTTTTAGATTTTGTGCCAAGCATTCTTCCATACGATTCAATGCCCAAAACAAATTGACCGCTGTAGGACGCGTAGAGCGCAAATAAGCGGCAGCTGTTTTCATTTTTTCTGTAAATGCAGCCTCTTCTGCTTCGGCAAATTCTTGACCTGCCAAAACAAATGCATAAGCTGCCGCAGCTCCAATTGCAGGAGCGCCTCTCACTTCGAGCACCTCAATAGCTAAACCGACTCGTCGATAAGATTCACAGCTTATATAAGAAACTTCTATGGGAAGCTTTGTCTGGTCCAAAAGCAGCAGCGCATTTTTACTCCATTTCATTGTATCCAAAACACACGACTCCTTTTGTTCAAAGCTTAAATCCGCCAAATTCTGCCAAAACTGTTGGACAACTGCAATTTGCATCCGACAAATCGACTAGCGCAATGGCTTTCATAATCAACTTTTTGATATTTTCTCCATTAGCTGCCATTGTTTCAACAACTTCACTATGCGTGAGATGGGTTGGCGAAATCCCAGCAGCATAGTTCGTAACCATAGATACCGTAGCATAACAAATCTCGGCCTCATGGGCAAGAACCACTTCTGGAACATTTGTCATTCCGACCAAATCCCCACCTAACTTCGCAAACATCTTGATTTCTGCAGGTGATTCAAAACGAGGCCCTTCTGTACAAACATAAACGCCTTGTTCATGAATGGACAACCCCTCTTGCACCGCAGCTTTTTTGATTGTTTTTCGCAGGCTAGGACAATATGGTTCTGTAACATCGAGGTGGACAACACCACGTTCGCCACCTTCATAAAACGTGCTTATGCGATTTTTGGTAAAGTCCAAAAATTGATCGATCAAAACAAAATCCCCCGGCTTCATTGCGGAGTTCAGGGATCCGACTGCCGTAGTCGCAATTATTTTCTGTACACCTATCTTTTTAATCGCCCAAATATTAGCTCTGTAATTAATCTTATGCGGCGGTATGGAATGATGGCTTCCATGGCGTGCAATAAAAACAATTTCTTTGCCTGCATATTCGCCAAGCATATAACTTACATCCCCATAGGGCGTGACAATAGATTCTTCTCGAACATTGTGCAGGATGCTAGCATCATAAACACCAGTTCCCCCAATAATCGCAATTTCAGCCATAAATCGTTTCCCTCTTCTCTTTAAAGTATAGCATTTTCCCAATCATTTTCCAATATCAAGAACTGCATCAGTCTTTTGCTGAAAGCTTGCCTTCGATAGCAAGGTAGTCCGTCAAATCAATTTGTAATGGCGTAATTGAAATATAGCCTTGATTGGCCGCGAAAATATCAGTAGCTTCGTCGTTTTCTTTATCAGCGATTTCACCTGCCATTTGATACAACACGTGGTTTTCTTCATCAACGATACGATGAAATGCATTCTCATAATCTCGCCGTCCAAGTTTCGTAAAAACAAATGGATCTTTTTCCATATTGATAAACTTAGGAAAGTTGACATTATACAAAAAAGGCTCTTCTGCCTCTTCACACCACTGCCCAATTTTCGCTTTCACTTGTTCCGCTGCCCATAAAAAACTAAATTTTGAATGGACATCGAGTGAAACTGCAATGGATGGAATACCATGTAAAAAGGCCTCTATTGCAGCACCAACTGTTCCAGAATACAAAACATCGGTCCCTAGATTAGAACCTCTATTTATTCCAGAAATAACTAAATCAGGTGGAGCTTCCGTGAGCAAAACTTCTAAAGACAATTTCACACAGTCTGCTGGTGTACCATGTATCTTCCAAGCCTGTATTTCGTGGTTGGGCAAACGCAAATCATAATTTTCAACCCGAATCGGCCGATGTACGGTAATCGCTTGCGCCATACCGCTCTGCTCTGCTGCAGGTGCTGCAACTAAAACTTCGTATTCCTTCACTTCGGATAAGACTTCACATAAAGTCTTTATCCCGGATGCGGCGATCCCATCATCATTCACTAATAAAATCCGCAAAATATCACCTCTTGCATCTACAATTATATTGAGCCCGCAAAATCAAAAAGCAATAAAACCAACCATATTTTTTTAAAATAAATTAACAATTTGCCGCGATAGCGTCTACTTAATATTAGATGAAAAAAAGCAATACGTCAACTGTCTGGGAGTAGAAGAAATACGGTTCCGACAAAGGTCTCAGTCATTTTTTTACTCGTACAAATATTTTTATTTTAAGATTCTCTATTTTTTGAACAAAGACGCGATTCAATAGAGATTTACGAAGTCCTAGACAGCTTGAAAAAAATTAGCTGTCCAAAAGTTCGATGAACTCATGAACAGCTAATTTCTAATAAAATATCAACAACTTTAATTTCAATATAATGAAACCCCTTATATATTAAGGATTCCCCAATTTTTTACATTTGTCCAATCATTTTATGCGTCTGCGGAATGACTCTGACATCATGTAGCAGTGCCAAGGCCTGTTGCTGGTACTCCAGTACCGCTGCAGGCGAAGCTGCATTACAACCATTTGTCGGTGTTACTGGCTGTATAATAAATGGAATTGCCGGGTCCACAGCTTGAACTAAGCGAATTGCCCGTGAAAACTCATCTGTTGTTGTTTCTTCCGAAACAACAAGTTTAATATATAAGTCTTTATCTTTAGCAATCGACATAAATTTTTGATGTGCATCCCAAAGCTCTTTACCCGTAATACTTGGCAATTTAATATCCATACTGATTATATCAATATCATTGAGTACTTTTTTCAACTCTTCCACCAAAGTACCATTCGTTTCTAAAAACGTTTTACAATGAATCTTTGGTGCCAGTGCATGAATGAAGTCCGCACGATAGAGTGGCTCCCCACCAGTAAAACTAACCGAATGATGAGGAACTTCCAATAAATGTTGGATTCGTGGGCTTAATTCTTCGATTGAAACCGGATTATCGAGTTGGATAAATTTTCTGCTGCCCGCATCTTCTTCGGTCATGCAATATCGATAAGGTGCATGCGACACCAATGTATCACAATACCTGCATCTTAAATTACATCCGGAAAAACGAACAAAAACTTGCCGACAACCAACGTACTTTCCTTCACCTTGTATTGATGAAAAAACTTCTACAACATTTGCCCGCACATTTATTCACCCTTACTGTATATAACTGCTGATTTTGCTGATTCCCAGACTTTTACATTCTTAAGCTGACATTCCTGCTGAAAAACAGCTCGATCGGCCAATGCGTTATAGATGTATTCTGCGATATGTTCTGCTGTTGGATTATGCCCTTCAGCAAATTCAGGAAGTTCATTTAAATACCGATGATCTAAATGCTCCATTACTTCATTGACTTCTTGTTTCAAATCCTTAAAATCAACAAGCATTCCAAGTTCATTTAATTTAGTCCCAGTTACATTGACCTCAACAACCCAATTGTGCCCATGCAAACGGTTACATTTTCCTGGATAATCTACAATTCTATGTGCAGCTTCAAACTCCACTTTTACACTTAATTCAAACACTTCGTCACATCCAATTCTTTATTTTACTACATAGCCAAAAAGGGCGAGCACATACACTCACCCCTTCGCCAGCATATTATTTACACTTTTATTTGCTTACTTCTCTGCTAAGGATTGAATCTCCTTTTGCTTGTCCCATGAGTTCATCATAACTTAACGAACGCGTATGTTTTGTGTGGCTCCATTCATGTTCATTGCGATGGATAAAGCCCAAGAATACGATTGGAATCCAGCTATAGATAAATACTGGATACAAAATCAAATAAAGCCAAGCCTTCCATTTCACTTTGATTTTGAGCAAAATTATAATCGGCAAAATATACTGTCCCAACATGATCACGGTCATCAATTCAGATGGCATGAAATTATAAATGTTGGTATAAAACGGCGGAAACGCCAGCTGTATATAGTTGACAATAATGAAAAACGTCGATAAGATCAGAAAATGTGGCTGCAACAAGTGCAGGCACCCATCTAAAATGCGGATATCGCGTTTTTGAATCCCTGCTTTGAGCATTTTAGGGATAAAACGATGTGCAACATCAAACTGGCCTTGTGCCCAGCGCTTGCGCTGATTCCAAGATTGTTTGAACGTCAATGGCTTTTCATCGTACACAATAGCATCGTGTGCCCAAGTCGTCTTAATGCCTTCTGTCAGCGACTTCATCGTAAATTCCATATCTTCAGTCAAACAAGTCGCACCCCAACCGTGTCTTTTCAAGACTTCAGTCGTAATACACATACCTGTTCCACCAAGTACAGAGGACAACCCTATATTGGTCTTTGCTAAATGCCAAATATGGTCAATTACCCAAAAAGAAATGGCAAAAGTACCCGCAACCCATGTATCAT
Source organism: uncultured Selenomonadaceae bacterium (assembly GCA_965363355.1). Taxonomy (GTDB): domain Bacteria; phylum Bacillota; class Negativicutes; order Selenomonadales; family Selenomonadaceae; genus CBDTTM01. Next base: position 6,335 of record CBDTTM010000096.1, read on the forward strand.
AAGGATTTTTAGCATCTAAATACCCTTGGACCAATTTATCGCCTTTACATAAGCGATTATTCATTTCAAGCAAAAATTTAGGATGAACTAAATTATCCGCATCAAAAATTGCAACGGCATCATATTGCTTTTCAAAAGTGAATAATTTTTCAAACATCCACTCCATAGCAAAACCTTTGCCCTTTTTTTCAGCATTCGTTCTTTCACAGACAATCGCTCCTGCACTTTTTGCTACAGCAGCGGTATTATCTTCACAATTATCGGCAATAACATAAACATCATAAAGATCTTTAGGATATTCTAAAGTCTGTAAGTTATCGATCAACTGTCCAATAACCGGTTCTTCATTATGTGCTGCAACGATAACGGCAAATGTTTTTTGCGGGGTAAGAATCTTTTTCTCTTTTTTGCGCCATAAGCCGCAAAAGCCAATCAAAAAGTAATACATCGTAAATAAAAATATAATGATCTGTATAGGAACCATTATATAGTCAAAAAGATAATTCATGGATTTTTTTCTCCTTTAAAACTCCAGTAAAGCAGATAGCATTAAATATTGTTATCTGCCTCTCTAGCTTCGGAAACTGCAGAAGCTGCAGTATTTAATACACCAAATGTAGCATAGGTGATAAAGATAGCGAACAAAATTGCGTTGAAAATTGCATTTTTGCAAACAACCAATATTGTAATTGCTAAGATAAACGAAATGAGCAAAGGTAAAAGATGCGCTTTTTCGCCTTTTCCTTTAAAATCTGGATATCGAACCTTGCTTACCATCAAGTAACCAAAAACCATGATTAAGATAGGAAATGCCAAGCCGAAAACCTCAGGATTGACACCAAGAATTACGCAGAGCATAATGAACGTCGAAATCAAGCAACCACCTGCTGGAATCGGCAAGCCCATAAAATATCCGTGTACAACACTTGTGCTTACATTGAATCTCGCTAAACGCAAGGCACCGCAAAGAGCAAAGATTATCGCTGCGGCCCAGCCCAAATAGCCAAAAGTTTGCAAATAAAATACATAAGCTAAAAAAGCAGGTGCTGCACCAAACGAAACCAAATCACACAAAGAATCCATTTCCTTACCAAAGTCGCTGCTGACACCAAAAAATCTTGCAGCACGGCCATCGAGCCCATCGGCAATCATCGCTATTACTATGAAAAGTGCTCCATAAAAAAAGTTTCCGTGAAAAGTAGAAATAATTGAGCACATACCAAATACCAAATTGGATGATGTCAATATGTTCGGGATTAACGTTCTATACATTATCATTTACCCTCCCAATAATTGTTTCGCCGCCGATTACTTTCTCGCCTTTTTGGACAAGAATATCAACATTTTTCGGCATGACGATTTCCGTACATGAACCAAAACGAATCAAGCCATAACGTTCGCCTTTGTTCAGATTATCATCAAGCGTAACCCACGAAACAATTCGTCTAGCTAGGATCCCTGCAATCTGGGTTACCGTAACACGTAAATTATCATTTTCAATACCAATCATATGGCGTTCATTTTCAAAGCCAACCGTATCTTTATATGCGGGACGAAAACGACCGCATGTATACTCTTGATATTTGATTTTTCCTTCAATCGGACTTCTATTGATATGGACATTGAATACAGACAAAAATATAATTACTTTAGTTCCTGGCTCTTTGACGAACTCATCATTTTCCACAGGAACAATATCCATAACCTTACCATCCGCCGGAGAAACAACCAAGGATTGATCCATCGGAATATCTCTTACCGGATTACGAAAGAAAAATGCGAAAAACGCTGCCAAAACCCCTGGTACAACAGCTGCATACGGGCTTATCACATAACCGGCAATCACTGCAATCAAAAGCGTTACCGCAATAAAGCCATAGCCTTCTTTTATTACAGGAGCTTTCACCATAAACTCCACCTCCATCTAAACACCATTTTTTTAACACTCAAAAACACAGCATAACGTAGTGCCATCCTGTTCTTTAGTAATTATAGTTCACGTTATTTGCTTTGTCTACTATTTTTTATACGCACGAACCTTTAAGACAAAACGCGGCAAGGCCATCAAACGACCGATTCGCTTGGGCTGCAACAAGCCACGAAAGAGCCATTCAAGCTTTGCTTTTTGCATCCACAAAGGAGCTCTTTTCATGACGCCAGCCATTACATCAAACGTACCGCCAACACCGATAGACACCGGAACCCCAAGGTTTTTCCTGTGTTCATTGAGCCATTTTTCTTGTTTGGGAACTCCTAATGCAGCTAGTAAAAGATCCGGTTTTGCAGCTTTGATTTGGGCTATGATATCCGGTTCTTGTTCTTTTGTAAAATAGCCATCTCGAACGCCGACGATATCAATACCTGGATATTGCTGCTGCGCTTTCAATTTAGCTTTTTCCGCCACACCAGGTGCCGAGCCAAAGAAAAAAATCCGTCTTTTCTTTTGTGGTGCCCTAGCTAATAAATTCTGTGTCAAATCATAACCGGCTACGCGCTCTGGCATCGATACTCCCAAATAATTCGAAGCCCATACCGTTCCAGCTCCATCAGGAACAACCAGGTCTGCCTGATTCAATATCTCTTTGAGGGCTTGATCTTGATCTGCCATCATGATCATTTCCGCATTCGCTGTAGCAATCAATGCATTTTGTTTTTCATCCATATAGCGTTCTACAGTCTCGACAGCCTCATCCATTGTAAGCGAGGCAACATCTACATCTAATATCTTAACCTTTTGAAATGACACCGCTCATACTCCTCTTTGAAAAATTATCCCTTATCATCATATTGTATCATAAGATGATGAACCGGGCAATATAAGA
>CBDTTM010000097.1:0-9150 GCA_965363355.1 uncultured Selenomonadaceae bacterium
TGGAGTTTGTTGAGCTCCTCTTTATCTACATCAAGCTGAAGGCTCCCCGTACGAGAATCGATCGGGGTGATAGACTGCCAAAGAATGTAATGGTTTTCCAATCGTTTTGAAAGGAACTCCAACCCGACCCGCCGCAGCAGGCCGCGCAAACCGATATCGGCGGCGACAATAAAGGCGTCGCTGCCCGTACATGACAAAAGGATGTCATTGACGCGTACTAATTTGGAGCCCTTTAAATCGATGATCTGTTTGTCGAGCAGCCATTTCCCAACGTATAATTCCTTGGGGCGAATCTTTGTGGGGCTCAGCGCTGCCCCTGTCTGTGAGAGTGTGATGCCGTGTTGGTCCCAAACGGCTACTTTGTCAGCTGAAATCAGCTTATCGAGGTCTTTGCTATAGCGAATTCCGGTGATTTTTGGGATATTGCCGTCCCATAAAATGGCAATATCCTTGACGGTACCGACTTTCTCCCCCTCGCTGTCGCGGATCCGGCGGCCGATCAATTGGCTCAAATAGAAACGCTTCATCTGTTTTTGCATTCTTTATCCTCCTTTACAGTCATGCCTAAAAGACAGCGTAATTTCCAGCTGTCTCTTGGCTTTATCAGTCACCTTGCTTGTAAAAATTTTACTTATTATCTCTATTAAATATATAATACATTTAAGGGACCTTCCTACTTTAGCATAAACCTTTGTAATTAACAAGAAAATGGGACAATTCTTCATGTTAATTTCCTGTAAATATTTTATCGACTGAATAAAAAACGATAAAAGCGAATTATGCTTGTTATTTTTTCGTTTAAATATAGGCGCAAAAGCCTATCCTATTTGAGCTGAATCTATTGTCAAGCATTTCGAATTATTATATAGTATATCTAAATGGATATTTGTAGATATTTTTTTTGCTATCGACGTATTTTCATTTATTTTACGGTTTTCTGTTGTATAATAAAAAGATAGCGGATCTTTTTTTGATTTTAGAAGATGAAGACACGCAATTGCAGTCGAAGTGGAAGGGGAATTTTTAGTTTATGTTTGGAATGTCAATGGATATTGGGGTCGATTTGGGAACTGCCAATGTTTTGGTTTATATAAAGGGCAAGGGAATCGTCCTGCGCGAGCCATCGGTTGTAGCAATCGATCGTGACAGCAATAAGGTTTTGGAAATTGGTGAGGCTGCACGGCTTATGCTTGGGCGCACACCGGGGAATATCGTAGCGATTCGTCCTCTCAGGGAAGGTGTTATTGCCGATTATGACATGACGGAGAGCATGCTGCGTCATTTTATCGAAAGAGTCATCGGTCATAGTTTCATGTTTAAACCGCGCATCATGATATGCATTCCGTCAGGCTGTACTACAGTTGAACGACGGGCGGTGCTTGAAGCAGCGCAGCAGGCAGGTGCCCGCAAGACTTGCTTGATAGAAGAGCCTTTAGCTGCTGCTTTGGGGGCAGGACTGGATATTTCAGAGCCGTATGGCTCAATGGTCGTCGATATCGGCGGTGGCACGACTGATGTCGCTGTAATCAGCCTCGGCGGCATCGTCCAAAGCGAATCGCTGCGCATTGGCGGCGATAAGTTTGATGAGTCAATCATTCGTTATGTCAAAAAAGAATACAATGTCATGATTGGCGAAAGAACAGCGGAGCAAATCAAGATTGAAATCGGTGGTGCGATGCGTGATGTTCGTGAAGGAACATTAGAGGTACGTGGCCGCGACTTACTGACAGGCTTGCCGAAGACCATCAAACTATCTGTAAATGAAATATGTGACGCATTATCTGAGCCGGTTGCTCGTATCGTGCAATGTGTTAAAAAGGTCCTAGAAGATACACCGCCAGAATTGTCATCGGATATCATGGATCGTGGTATCGTAATGACTGGTGGTGGATCGATGCTGTTTGGCCTGGATAAATTGATTCAGCGTGAATCGGGGATTCCAACCTATTTAGCAGAAGACCCGCTTTCATGTGTGGCTCTTGGAACCGGTAAAGCACTTGATTCCATGGATCAGCTTGGCGATAGCTTGACTACGCTTAGAAAAGGATCCGATTGATCGCTTCTATAAAATTACTTCAAGGATGAAAAAGGAGAGGCTGCATAATGTTACGTGGACTTTATACTGCAGGTGCAGGGATGATTACGGAAACACTTCGTACCGATACGATTGCCAATAATTTGGCGAATGTCGATACAACAGGGTATAAAAAAGACACGATGGTCAGTGAAGAGTTTGCACCGATGCTTTTACGGCGTATCAATGATACATCGAAGGGCACGGATGTTACATCATTTAAAGGGTTTTCGGCGGGGGCACAGGCTCCGATCGTTGGCCCGCTCGGCCGAGGGTCGCTCGTTTCTGAAATTGCAACGAATTTTGAGCAGGGCGCCTTTAAGACAACGGGAAATACGCTGGATATGGCGATTTCCGGTCGAGGCTATTTCGTTATAAATACGCCGCAGGGGCAGCGTTATACGAGAAATGGAAGCTTTTCCCGCTCGACGACCGGTCAGCTGGTGACCTCCGATGGCAATGCAGTCCTCGATACAAATGGACGGCCGATTACTTTGCCGGGAAATGGCACAGTGACGGTTTCGGCAGATGGTCAGATTTATGATGGCCCAGACCAGATTGCCCAGCTGCAATTGGTTGATTTTGCTGACAGGAGAGCTCTTTTGAAACAAGGCAGCAGCTTGTTCTATCCACAGGCTGGAGCGCAGCCTCAACCTGCAACTGGTTCTGTGCAGCAAGGCCTCCTTGAAAGCTCTAATGTCAATACCGTGTCTGAAATGGTTAAACTGATTTCGAATTACCGTACCTATGAAGCGGATTCGAAGGCTTTGACCACCCAGGACAGCCTGCTTGAAAAAGCAGTCAACGAAGTCGGAAAAGTATAGAAAAGGGGGTACTGCAGTCTCATTTTGCGGTATCCCTTTAAGTTTTTTTATATTTTCACGATAAATAAATGTAGACTATAGAAATCTATAAGTGGATTTAAAGATAAAATTTAACGAATGGATAGGAGTTTTGTTATTATGATGAGAGCCCTTTGGACTGCCGCTACAGGGATGGAGACACAGCAGTCACATATGGATGTTATTGCCAACAATTTGGCTAATGTCAATACGACCGGTAATAAAAAGCAGAGAGCGGAGTTTCAAGATCTGATGTATCAGACTATGCGCCAAGCTGGTGCCACAAGTGGTGCTGATACGCAGTATCCAACGGGGATACAGATGGGCTCAGGGGCTAGACTTTCGGCTACGAACCGTATCTTCACGCAAGGTAACTTTGAATCAACCGGCGAACCGACAGATATGGCAATTGAAGGTGAAGGCTTTTTCCAGGTGACGATGCCAGATGGTACTTTGTCTTATACCCGTGATGGGTCATTCAAGCTCGATTCCAACCGTAGAATGGTTACCTCTGATGGTTATCCATTGGAACCGGAAATCATCATTCCAGAAAATGCAACAAGCGATTCGATTGTAATCGGAGCGGATGGACAGGTTTCTGTTAAAGTTGATAATGCAACGCAAAATGTCGGGCAGATTACATTGGCTCGTTTTGTCAATCCGGCAGGGCTCAAGGCAGAAGGCAAAAACTTATTTACGGTTACGGATGCATCGGGTGAAGCGATTGTCAGCAACCCGACAGAAGATGGGGCTGGATCGATAGCACAGAAGTATTTGGAAATGTCCAATGTACAGATCGTTGAAGAAATGGTCAATATGATCATTGCACAACGTGCTTATGAAACGAATTCGAAAGCTATAACAACATCTGATTCGATGCTTGAAATAGCAAATGGCTTGAAACGCTGATAAAAAATGAAGATATTGTATGTTGTTATATGTGTGATCGGCCTTGTTTTTTCACCGGTGACTGCGAAGGCAGCTTCGGTTACGATTACGGCGGCAGCGTCTTCTGAGGTGACGGGGGAAATCGTCCATCTCGGCGAAATTGCCGAAATAAGCAGCGATGATGCACAGGAAGCAGATGCTTTAAGCAACTTAGTCGTCGGTAGGATAGTCCTGCCAGGCAATGTCATAGGGATATCTCCGCAGGTGCTCAAGCTGCGCATTCAAGCTGCGGGGATTGATAGCTCTGACTTTGCATGGAACCTTCCAGTTCGTATCGAAGTTCATCGCGCAGCACAGGCACTTACTGGCGGAACGATTGAACAAGCTGGCCAGCAGGCGATAAACGATCAATTGAAGAAAATGAACGAAAGCCGCAAATACACTATAGAGAGCATTACAGTGCCTAGAGATCTTAATCTGCCACAAGGTACAGTGTCTTATGAGACCAATATTCCCGGCGGAGTCAAGCCGGCACTGCCGACTTCTGTTGAGGTATCGGTACTGATTGATGGGAAGCCTTATAAAAAGGTCATTTATCGAGCACGTATCCATATTTATCAAGATGTACTGACGGCAGCCAGAGCAATCAATCGCGGCGAAAGAATTACGGAATCTGACTTGACGGTTGTATCAAAAGAAGTCAATGCATATTCGGGGGCTTGTCTGACAGACAGCAAAATGGCGGTTGGTTTCGTTATGGCGCGAAGCGTCAGTGCAGGCACGATTTTACTTAAGGCAATGGTGGATAAACCGATCGTAGTGGAAAGAGGGTTTCCCTTGCATTTGATTGTGAATGTCAATGGGATTTCGGTACAAATGGAAGGCACAGCACTTGAAAGCGGCCGAGTTGGTGACCGCATAAGGGTTCGCAATGAGTCTTCCCGCAAGATATTGTATGGCAAGGTTTTAGATAATACGGCAGTGGAAATAGCCGATTGAAAGCAGGTGAGATAATGCGTAATTATTTCAAAATCATATTTTTGGCAAGTGTTGTCTTTTTGCTTGTTTTTCCTGCAGGACAAAGCAGTGTAGCATCGGCAGAGTCTTTATGGGCTAATAGCAATGGAGCGTCGACTAGTTTATTTGCGGATCGAAGGGCACGAAATGTCGGAGATATCCTGACGATTGTAATCAGTGAAAGTACGACGACTTCGGCAAAGAAAAACATGTCAAATTCCAAGAATGGCAGCCAGACACTTAATGCTGGGACGGGGATTTTTTCTTTTCTAGTGGCAGCGACAGCTAGCGGGTCCGATGCATTCAAAGCTACGGGCAGTGCTAGTGACACAAACAGCGTCAGTGGTAAAGTGACGGTTACCGTCACGGAAGTCCAGCCGAACGGCAATATGGTCGTTGAGGGCACGCAGTCAATTTGGCAAAATCGCGATGAACACAAAATCACGTTGAAGGGAACTGTTCGCCAAGATGATATAACAGCGAGCAATACGGTACCATCGTCTTTGGTGGCAGATGCTACCCTTAAATTTGATGGTAAAGGCCCACTCAACGCGAAACAGCGCCAAGGGATTTTGACTCAGATATTCAATATTTTATTCTAAGGTTTCATGGGGGTAAATATGCAAAAAAAATATAAAGTAATTGCAGTACTCACCATGCTGCTGTGCTGTCTGTCTTTTAGCACAGCATTTGCTGGCGATATGGCTTCTGCAAGAATAAAAGATTTAGCGAAAGTCCAGGGCGTGCGCTCCAATCAGCTCGTTGGCTATGGCTTGGTTGTTGGCCTCGCTGGTACGGGCGATTCGAATAAGACCCTGGAAACGCTGCAGTCTGTTGCCAATATGCTTAAGGCGTATGGCGTCAACATTTCGGCTTCGACGCTTAAAACGAAGAATGTCGCGGCTGTAATGGTCACGGCGACTTTGCCGCCGTTCGTCAGAGAGGGCGACACGATTGATTTGACGGTTTCCTCTATGGGGGATGCTAAGAGCATTCAAGGCGGAACACTTTTACAGACACCGTTGAAAGCCGGAAACGGTGAAGTTTATGCGGTAGGACAAGGTGCGGTTTCTACTGGTGGTTTTACTGCTGGTAATGGTGGCAGCACACGGCAGAAAAATTTTCCGACCGTTGGGACAACGCCAAATGGCGGGATTGTTGAAAAAACAGTAGAAGATACACTTGGCGACCAAGGGAATCTTTCTTTTTCGCTCAGTCAACCGGATTTTACGACAGCTACGAGAATAGCAGCGGCAGTGAACAGCCGCTATGGCGGGATTGCTAAAGCTGTTAATCCAGGGCGTGTGGATATTCTCGTGCCATCGAGTTATCAAAACAACGTGGTTGGATTTGTCGCATCGCTTGAGGATCTTTATGTAACGCCGGATAATGCTGCTAAGGTAATTGTCAATGAACGCACAGGGACGATTGTCATCGGTGGTAATGTGGCTGTTGATGAGATTGCGATTGCGCAGGGTGGCCTGAGCATCAGTATCCAAAAAAATACAGATGTCAACCAACCGGCGCCGTTTACGTTAGGTGAGACGATTACGACGAAAAACACGACGACACAGGTCAATGATGAAAAGGCCAATACGATTGTTTTGCCGGCAACGGCTAACGTCGGTGATATCGTAGGAGCGCTCAATGCAGTTGGGGCAACGCCGCGCGATATTATTTCGATTCTGCAGGCAATCAAGGCAGCGGGCGCGCTTCACGCAGATTTGCAAATTATCTAAGAAGGTGAACATATGCAGATTGAAGGCTTAACATCCGGTTCTCCGGTAGCTGCAAGTGCGATGCAAAGTGCACAGTCAGCGGCAACGGATGGACAAAACAAAAAATTTATCGATGCATTGAAGACAGCGCAAACAGAGGCTTCTACGGCAAAAAATGCTGCAGCGGACAAGAAGCTCAAGTCAGCGTGTGAAGGCTTTGAAGAGATGTTCTTAGACCTCATGTACAGTAAGATGCGTGAAACTGTGCCGGATGATTCTTTGTTTGGCAAATCAAATGGCGAAAAGATCATGCAATCGATGCTCGATTCAGAGCTGACCAAGCAAATGGCGAAAGCCGGTGGAGTTGGTCTGGGGAATATGATTTATAAACAAATGAAAAAAACGAATCAGGCATAAGAAGAAAAGGGGCTGTATGCTAAATACAGCCCCTTTTCATTTTTTTCGTGTATGCTTAAAAAGATTATTATAATGTGGGAGATGTATGTATTGCCGGAAATGAAATGTTTGTATAAGAAAATGGGTTTGCTCACACTGGCTTTTTTGTTTTGCCTGCAAGCGATAACTTTCGCAGCGCCGGCGAATTTGTCCGCTATGAGGAGCAGTGTCAGTGCCGATAAAGTCAGGATTGTTTTTGATGTGGATAGCATTCCTGCTTATAATGTGACAACGGCTAATGATGGGCAGCAAATCATTCTTGATTTGCCTGGTCTGTCCGATGCACGCAAAATAAAGACGTTGGCTCTGCGCGATGACTTAGTCAAAAATGTCGCTGTTTCGAATGGTCCTAAGGGGTTGCATATTGTAATCGATTTGGATCATGCCGCTGACTATGTCGTAAAACAGTTAAAAAATCCGAACCGTTTATTTATTGACATAAGCAAGGCTTCTGAAAGCAAGACTACAGCTGAGATGGCGCCAGGAATGGTGGAGACGACTTATGTTCGCCGTGATGGACGGGGCATGCTTACCGCCTATCTTTTGGACGTTGATACATCCAAATACACGCTGCGTCCGGCTATCGCCAATGGAGTCATTGCGGGCAGAGGCACAGTCAGCAGCATGTCAGACCAAAATAATGCCCTTGCAGCAGTGAATGCTTCATATTTTGCGCTCGATGGAGAACTTTTAGGTGTGACAAAGCTCGATGGGAAGATTGTCAGTACCATTGATATACCGCGTACGGCAGTAGGTTTTCTTAGTGACGGCAGTCCGGTCATCGGTACAATCAATTATAATGGAACGATAAAGACAAAGAAAACAGTAGTACCGATTGCGGGCGTCAATTGTGAACGCTCAGAAAATAGTGCGGTCGTTTATAATGAATATTATGACGATACCACAGGGACCAATGAATATGGCAAAGAATATGTTGTGAAAGACAATAAAGTTATCGCTATCAACACAGCCAATTCACCACTTGCCAAAGGAACGGTGGTTGTTTCTGTTCATGGGACGGCGGCAGATGCTTTGGCCGATGTAAAAGTGGGAGATTCGATGCAGATAACAGAAGACATCGGAGATCCATGGAATAAGGCAACACAGATCATGGGCGTTGGTCCTCGTCTGGTCGCAGCTGGACAGGTCAATGTTACGGCTGATCAAGAGCAGTTTGGCGGCGATGTTGCTGGTGGACGGGCGCCTCGCACAGGTGTCGGAATTTTGCCGAATAAACATGTTCTTTTGGCGGTTGTTGATGGACGTCAAGAACAGAGCATCGGTTGCACGTTGACAGAATTTGCGCAGCTTCTTAAGAATTTTGGCGTCGTCGATGCAGTGAATTTCGACGGTGGCGGTTCTTCTGAACTTGTCGTTGGCGGCAAGGTCCTCAACAGTCCATCCGATGGTTCGGAACGTAGTGTCGGCAGCGCGCTTGTTGTTTGCAGCAAATGATTTTGTCCTAGGTGAAACACTTGCTATTGCCCGTGTATAAGGTATAATGAAAGTAGAAATCGATTTAAAATTTCTGTTCTTATTATAAATAGTATGAGGGGGAGCGAACATGAAGCGAAAACTTTTAATAACAGCGCTCTTTGTTTGTCTTATGGCTGGCGGTATTCATTTGGCTATTGCTGGAAGCCTTACGGATGTAAGGTCTACTTTAGGCGGTACGGTTTCTTGGACGGTGCCCGTGGGGACTCGTGTAGAAGAAGGCAGTGAGATCATTCGGATTTCCACTTTGACGGGAACGACTGCCGCGGCTAGAGCGAGTGTAGCTGGGACCGTGCAGCAAGTTCTTGTAGGTGAAGGACAAACTGTACAAAAAGGTGCTGTTGTGGCAAGAATTGGTCAGGATTAAAAATAATATATAATAAGGGAACTTTAAAGAGGTGAAGTTTTTGCACAAATTGATGATGCGTATAATAGCGATGAGCTTGATGGTGGTGTGGCTGCCGATCGGAACGGTTTTGGCTATGCCTCAAATAATGACTACGGCTGAGCTGCAACCGGGAATGGTCGGAGTCGCAAGAACGGTGATGAAAGGTTCCGATATCGTCACGTTTGATGTAGAGATTTTAGGCGTTGAGGCAAATGGGAAAGGCGCGCATGAACAGATCCTCGCAAAAGCTTCGGGGCCGATTGTGGACCAGAC
>CBDTTM010000098.1:0-9107 GCA_965363355.1 uncultured Selenomonadaceae bacterium
TGTCCCCAAATCCTCCAGAGCCTGTTCAATACTATCTTCTGCTAGACGGTCTCCCAGCGCAGCTGCCGAAAAAACAGCTTCTGCCGTTATCTTTTGTTCTTTTAATAAGCTAACTTCACCAGAGGCAATTTTCGCTTCGACAATCCGTGCCAAAGCGCTGCCAGAAGCGTATAGCTCCGCACAGCCCTGATTGCCACAGCTGCAAGCAAGGCCATCTTTTTTTATTGTTATATGACCAAGTTCAAAAGCACTGCCAGTACTTCCCGTATACAAAGATCCATTTATTACAGCCCCAGCACCAATACCAGTTGAAACCGTGACAAAAAGCATCGTATTGCTGCCTTGCCCGCTGCCAAATTTGTATTCAGCCCAAGCAGCTGCAGATGCATCATTTTCTAAAGCAATTGGCAACGCATAACGCGCTCTCAATTTTTCGACAAAAGGATACTTGTGAAAAGGCAGGTTTGCCGCATACAGCAAAATTCCGCTATTTCGGTCTAATGCCCCCGGAACACCAACACCTATGCCAATAACATCAACTTTCTCTCTTTGAGCAGTTTCAACCATTTGATCGATCAACATAAAAAGCTGTGTTTCTACAACCGCCTCTCCTTTTGCTGCCTTTGTCGGGACTAACGCTTCTGCTATTTTTTCCCCTGAAGCATCTAGCAATATTCCACTGATTTTCGTCCCCCCAAGATCTATTCCTATGTATGCTGTCACGTTATCACCTCTGAAACTATTATCATTTTATGAAACATCGATTTTTTCACTTAAAAAAAGCTCCCGACACCATCTGGGCGCGGGAGCTCAGGAATATAGTTCCTCTTCAACCATCTTGAATTCTTATTTATCGACTAAAGTGAGAATACTGGACTTAGGCATAGCCCCTACCGCACTGGTCTTTAACTTTCCACCATCAAATATCAAAAGAGTTGGAATGCTCATCACTGAAAACTGTGATGCAAGCTCTGGCTGTTCATCCACATTGATTTTCCCAACTTTTAAGTTACCTTGTCTTTCAACTGCTATTTCATCGATAACCGGCGCAACCATCTTGCACGGCCCGCACCAAGATGCCCAAAAATCCAGCAACACAGGCTCTTTTGCCTGTAATACTTCTTCTTCAAAATTTTCTTTCGTAATTGTCATTACTGCCATATATTTACCAACCTCCCTTATACAAGCTGCTACACAAAGAGCATCTCATTGTTTAATATTCATCGGCCTTCACATAAATCCCTTCAAAACCCCAAACTTTCTTTCGCGACTACTAACAGAAGGCCCCTAGTTCATTTAGGTTCGTCTGTCTTTAAATTTGCCAACACTTTGTATATCAATTGACATAAAAGTTTGGCCTCCTCCGCAGAGATTGCTAAACAAGAAGCCATTTGAGCTGGAATGCTTGCTGCCTGTTTTCTCATTTGTTCTCCTGAAGAAGTGATTGCCACAACTAAAATGCGTTCATCAGCCTCAAGTCGTTCTCTGCACAAAAGGTTTTTTTCTTCCATTTTTTTGAGAAGCGGTGTCAATGTTCCTGAATCCAAATGCAAATATTGGCCGATAGCCTTCGCCGTGAGTTGCTTTTCTGACCACAGAAGCAGCATAACCAAATACTGCGTATAGGTCAAACCAAACTTCCGCAAAAAAGGCCGATATGCTTTGATAATTTCCCTTGAGCAGGCATATAAAGGAAAACAGACTTGATTCTCCAGCTTCAAAGGATCCGCTTTCATGACAATAAGCGTTCAATATCTCCCGCCATTTGAGATGGCAATGTTGTTGGTTCAAATCTGCCCACAACTTCACCATTGCGGTCAACTAGGAATTTAGTGAAATTCCATTTTATTGAATCACCCTCTAAGTACTCTGGGAAATTTTCTTTTAACGCTGCCGTGAGTTTTTCTGCAATTGGATGTGCTTTATCAAATCCTTCAAATTTCATCTTGCTGGTAAGGTATTTAAACAAAGGCTGTGCATCATCACCGCGGACATCGCCTTTAGCAAAGAGCGGAAAAGTCACGCCAAAATTAACTTTGCAAAATGTATGGACCTCTTCATTAGATCCCGGTTCTTGTTCTGCAAATTGATTGCTCGGAAAACCTAAGATTTCAAGACCTTGATCTTTATATTTTACATATAAAGCTTGCAATTCTTCATACTGCGGCGTAAAACCACATTTACTTGCTGTATTTACAATCAATACTACTTTCCCTTTGTAGTCTGCCAAAGATTTTTCTTCGCCCCGGATTGTTTTTACCTTAAAATCATAAATTGACATATTTTTTTCCTCCATTATATTATATATTTTTTAAATCATTTTATCCCAATCAAAGCATCCAATTTTTCCTTATCAAAACTAAGCACATAATTTTTCCCATCAACAGTAGTAACAGGAACCGTCAAATCGCCAGATATCTTATAAAGCTCATCTCTGGCTGCATCATCAGCTTCGACATCAATATCTTCGTAGTCAACCCCCTTTGCCTTCAAATATTTTTTGACTTTATGGCACCATGGGCAATCTGGAATAGAATAAACTTTTACCATTTTAATGTTCCTCCTTCATTTTTTGAATGTATTGTTCTGCCAGTAATGCTGCGACTGTACCATCAGCGGCAGCTGTCGTCAACTGACGAATTAATTTTGTTCTCACATCTCCTGCGGCAAAAACCCCAGCGACATTTGTCCGGCAATCTTCTCCTGCAACAATTCTTTTATCTGCATCAAAATCAATGTCTGAAGCAAAAATTTGTGTATTTGGAACAACTCCAATATTGACAAAAAGTGCTGCTGCTGGCAAATTTGTTTGTTCTCCAGTCGTTTTGTCCTGAAGAACAATATTTTCAAGAACTTCTTGCCCTTCAAGCTTTACGATATCCTGATTCAAAATAATCTGTGCATCCGGGTTTTTTTGTAACTTTTCTTGCGAAATCAAATCTGCTCGAAGGTTTGGCGACCGATTGATCAAATACAACTTTCTTGCATATTTAGCCAAGAAATTAGCTGCATCCACGCCTGCATTGCCGCCGCCAACTACCGCTATATCCTTGTTTTGATACATATGTCCATCGCAAAGCTCACAGTAGTGGATTCCCTTACCCGTGTATTTAGGCACTTCTGGCAGCGTAAGCTTGCGCCGCATCATCCCAGTGGCTATGATCACTGCCTTCGGATGATATATATAAGAAGTTGTTTCTACTATTTTTTCTTCATCGGTTAAATGCACACGCTCAATTGAATCAAATTCATCGATGACGGCACCGAAGTACTCTGCCTGCTGCTGTATTTTTTCTACCAATTCACTACCTTTTATCGAAGCAAATCCAGGATAATTTTCTATGCCATGTGTGTTGATGATCTGTCCACCAATGAGATCACTTTCCAGCACCAATGTGTCAAGATTCATTCGCCCTGCATATAAAGCCGCTGTAAGTCCGGCAATTCCACCACCAACAATAATAAGGTCGGGAGATTTGATGACTTTCTCCATATTTGCACCACCTTCGTATTATAAAACAATCAATTGTGTATGATTTAATTGTACTCAATCTTTATAACTACAGTATATTCATCTATTCTTTATTTGTCAATAATAATTATTAAATAAAACAGATTCCTCAAAATGGATTATTCCTACAATTTAACAAATTCATCATCAACGTTCTATCCTCTTTTATTTTTCTTTGTTTCCCTTTGTTTATTGTCTATTTTGTTGATTCCAAAGGTCTTTCAGCGTATAATGTACTCATACCATAAAATTATTACGAGGTGACCCACTATGTTAGGAATTGAACGTCGACAGAAAATCATGGAAGAATTGATGCAAAATCGCAAAGTATATGTGGGCGAACTGAGCAAAACCTTTGATGTAACAGAAGAAACTATTCGCCGCGATCTCGAAAAACTCGAAAAGATGGATTTTTTGAACCGAAGCTATGGTGGCGCTGTTCTTAAAGAACATACCAGTGAAGATCTCTCTTTTATAAAGCGAACTTCTATAAATAATGCGGACAAGGAATGCATCGCGCAAAAAGCCGAACCTCTGCTCAATGATGGTGACACACTAATGGTCGATGCCAGTACGACATGTCTAGCTCTTTTGCAGCATTTGCAACAAAAAAAGAATTTGACCATCATCACCAATTCCATTCGGTTAGTCAATGAATTCGTCGATTCTCCCTTCACCAT
Source organism: uncultured Selenomonadaceae bacterium (assembly GCA_965363355.1). Taxonomy (GTDB): domain Bacteria; phylum Bacillota; class Negativicutes; order Selenomonadales; family Selenomonadaceae; genus CBDTTM01. Next base: position 4,192 of record CBDTTM010000098.1, read on the forward strand.
CATTTCAACAGGTGGAACTCTGCGAGCTCATTCTTATGCACTTACAGGCCCTTCTGCCTGTGTTACGCTGCAAAATTATTATGTCGATTTAGCAATCATCAGCTGCAAGGGAATCGATCGGGAAAAAGGCATCATGGAATCAAATGAACCAGAAAGCATTATTAAACAACAAATGATTGCCCAGGCACGCAAAAGAATATTATTGATCGATCATTCAAAATTCGATAAAACTGCCTTTAAGAAAACCAGCGATTTTTCTAATATCGACTGCGTCGTTACAGATCAAGTTCCAGCGGAAAGCTGGATTAATTTCTTTGCAAAGCAACAAATCAAATTAATTTACTAATTTTCTCATAAAAAAGGACGCCGCACTGAATCGTTTTCAGTACGGCGTCTTTTCTTTATCCTTGACAGATTTTATGTGGGTTCAATATATTATTTGGATCGAATGCATGTTTTATCCCTTGCATCAAACTAAAGATTTCTGGCTGAACTGCTTCTTGAAGGTATTGTTTCTTCGCAAAGCCGATACCATGTTCACCCGATACCTGACCATTTAGGTCTCTGGCCTTTTGATACATCTTTTCCATGGTTTGTGACAATCGAGCTTCCCATACTTCATCACTGAGATCATCTTTCAATATATAAGCATGAAGATTGCCATCGCCAGCATGTCCAAAGCTCTTAATGCGAAGACCGGCTTTTTCTTGCAGTGCATGCGTAAATTCAACGAATTCGTTGACTGAGCTTCTTGGTACGACAATATCGACTTCGTCCATGTAGGTCGTCGATCCTTTGATTGCTTCCAGAAAAGCCCCTCTTGCCTGCCAAATGGACTCATTTCTTTCTTGTGTATCAGCGATCAAGATATCCATTGCACCTTGTTCCAGGCAGATTTTCGCAACACTATCGTATGCATCTTCTATTTCTTCTGTCGAGTTTCCATCAAACTTAAGTAAAAGGTAAGCATCCGCCTGGTTATCCGGGAATTTCTTTCCAAGATATTCTTCCGAATCCATAATGACTTCTCGTTCCATAAATTCAATAGCGGTCGGAATTGCTCTTGATTTTACGATCAATGGCACCGTTCCAATTGCCTGCTTCAAATTAGGGAAAGGAATCAATAAACTTATTGCCTTCTTTGGCAATGGCAACAATTTCAAAACCGCCTTTGTCACAATGCCCAAAGTACCTTCTGAACCGACAAGCAAATCTTTCAAATCATAACCAGAGCTATTCTTGACGATTTTGCCTCCTAAGTCAACAATCTCGCCACTTGGCAAAACAACTTCAAGGCCACGAACAAAATCACGCGTCACACCATATTTAACAGCCCGCATCCCACCAGCATTCGTGCTGATATTACCACCGATAGTCGCTGATTTTTCACCTGGATCTGGTGGATAAAACAATCCTTTTTCTTCAACATATTGTGCCAGCTCCATCAATAAAACGCCTGGCTCTAATGTTAAGGTAAGGTTCTCTTCATCTAGTTCTAAGAAATGGTTCATCAATGTCGTATCAATCATGATTCCATGTTCCATAGCAACTGAGGCTCCAACTAAGCCCGTACCCGCGCCACGCGGTGTCACTGCAATCGCATGTTGATTGGCATACTGCAAAATCTTTGACACTTCTTGAGCTGACTCCACCTTAACTACAACTTCTGGATAGGAACGAGTTCCGCTCAATTCATCATGGCTGAACTCTTCATTGATTTGATCTCCCAAAAGAACTCTTTCATCGTTTTGAATAACGGATTGAATAAACGCTATATCTTTTTCATCCAATTTTTTATAAGTCATGCTGGTATCCCCCTGACAGCTTTGATTTTTTCGATCATCTTCGGAATGATTTCATAAATATCGCCAACTAAACCATAGTTCGCGACTTGAAAAATCATCGCTTTAGGGTCTTTGTTGATTGAAATGATAACATCAGAATGATTCATTCCAGCAACAAATTGTATCGCTCCAGCAACCCCGCAGGTAATAATGAGCTTTGGTCTTACGGTTCTGCCGCTGAGCCCTACCTGATGCTTAGCATCCATCCAGCCCGCTTCAATGACTGGGCGGGTAGCCGCTACTTGTCCACCAAGAAGTCCTGCAAGTTCTTTTAGCATAATCAAATCATCTGCTTTTTTTATGCCGCGACCAGCTACCACGAGGACCTCTGCCGAATCAATTGTTTCCTCTAATTTCTTAGCTGCAACGCTGAGAACTTCTACATGGCATTGTAATTTTTGATCTGCAATCTCGCAAGCGATGACTTCGCCTTTTTCTTCAGCCTGACGGGCTGGAGCCTGCATTACTTTATAACGAACCGTAGCCATTTGCGGTCTTGTATTTGGGGTTAAGATCTGTGCCATGATATTGCCGCCAAAAGCCGGGCGTATCTGAACTAAATCCGTATTTTCATTGATATCAAGCACTGTACAATCTGCCGTCAACCCCGTGCGGAAACGAGCTGCTGTTCTCGGAGCCAACTGACGCCCAACGGTTGTAGCACCGACCAAAATTGCTGTTGGTTTTACTTTTTTTACAAAATCTTCAAAGGCTGCCGTATAAGATTCAATTTTAAAATACTTCAACGCTTCTTTATCATATACATAAACTTTATCCACTCCATAATGAAGGAGTTCGCGGCTTGCTTCTTTGATATTATCGCCAATAAACACAGCATATACTGGCTGATTTATCTTTGCTGCCAACTCACGTGCTTTTCCTAAAAGTTCATAAGTAACTGGATGAATTACGCCTGCTACATGATCTACATACACTGCAATGCCGCGCCATTGACTTTTGTCGATTGCCTGAACAGCCTCTTCTAGGTATTCAACTGCCCCCTGCGGTCCTTTTTTTACGCACAGGCGACACATCTTACAGGCAGCATTTATTTCTAATGCACCGTTTTTTTCCTCCATTGCACCGAATGGACAAATCTTCATAAGAGCTTGCAGATCCCCGATTTTTTCCTGATGAATTACAAGTTTTGCCATACTGAAATCCTCCCCAAATAAGTTTGACGGTCACATGCCGCTTTAATTATTGAATAAATTTCAATTCATTGATTTTATCAAATAGACGATCCGTCAAAGCTGCTGACGATTCATTCCAAAGTTCTCTTTTTTTGTCCGATACTGGAGGAAATATCCGCTGTACCTGTGTCGGGGAACCACTTAACCCATATTTTTTTTCATCTTTATCAGCAAAATCAGCTAAAGAATAGGTTTGTATAGCTCTGTCTTTCGTCGCTTTTTTCTTCAAATAGGATGGCAGCCGCGGTGAAAAAATATCCTTTTCAACAGTAAGCAAACAAGGATACTCTACTTTTAAGGTCTCAAGGTCGTGTGGCATATCCATAACAACACTTACATCCTTAGCGCCTACCTCAACGAATTTAACCACATTGCATACACTTGGTATATTCAGATATTCAGCAATTTCCGGTCCAACCTGTGCCGTATCTCCATCCGTAGTTTGTTTGCCACACAAAATCAAATCAAAATCACCAAATTTTTTAATGCCTTGTGAAATTGTATAACTAGTTGCCAATACATCAGCACCACCAAATTTTCGGTCTGATATCAGTGCGCCCGCGTCTGCTCCCATAGCGTAAGCTTCCTGAATAATTGCCTGCGCCTGTGGAGGTCCCATGGTTATGACACTTACCTTTCCTCCTTGCGATTCTTTAATCTGGAGCGCAGTTTCTAAAGCATAAAGATCATATGGATTCATCTTGCTGTCTACACCTTTTCGGTCCAAAACGCCTGTAACCGGATCGATTTTCACCTCATTTGTTCCCGGAACTTGCTTGATACAAACCAAAATATTCATATGATATCTCCTCTCTACTATTCATTGTGATTATTGCATAGGTTTTTAAAAATAATGTACATTTATTATTTTTAAAAATTCTATATATTCTATATATTCTTACTCATTAGAGAGATATATAGAGCGCATTGGTATGACCAATTCATTGACTAAATTATAAATCTGATGCAAAACAATGTCAATAAATAATTCACATATAAATCATGTGAATTATTTACCGCATTTATAATTTGTGAATTATTTACCAATCTTATTTTAAAAAGTTTCAAATTATCTGAATTATCTTTCACTGTTTTTTCGAATTTTATTTTTCCCTCAGCCATAAAAAAATCAGATAATATAATAAAAATAAGCTATGATAGCGTTTTCATTTTACAGTTTCCAATTGATTTATTGGTATTATTTCGTTTATTGATACAAATTAAGCTTAATCAATATCAATAAATTTTTCACATACATAAGAATTCATCAATTCATTTTGGGCTATTACGTGAATTATTTATCAATTTAATATTTATGACATTTTTTTGTTATGCTCTGCTAAACTCTCATCAATCAGCTTGAAATGTTCTGCAACAGATTCTCTGGCACCCATTTTATCGCCAACTTTCAAACATTCAACCATTCGCGCATGCGTTTGTTGTAATTTATTTTCGCCTTTATCCCATTTAAAGATTTCTTGACGAAGTTCCTTGATGAATTGGTCCATAACAACAGACAACACATCTAATATCGACAGAATCAGTTGGTTTTTGGCAGCACTGATAATCAAATAATGGAGCTTCTTATCATATTCCGCCCGCACGGATTCCCGTTCATCTTCTGCCATGCGAAATACAATTTTTTCAAGTTCGTCCACTTCTTCTTTCGTAATGCGCTCAACAGCCAAAACAATAGCCGTTTCCTCTAATCCATGCCGCAATTCACTGATTTGACGATAATCAATTTGCTGCATCAAAAATAGCATAGACAGGGCTTCGCTTAAACTCTTTTCAAAATTGCAAGAAATTGCATTACCGGCACCTTGCTTGCTTGTAATAATTCCTATGTTTTCCAAAAGGCGCATACCTTCTCTTACAG
>CBDTTM010000099.1:0-9054 GCA_965363355.1 uncultured Selenomonadaceae bacterium
TGCTTACCGCCAATACATAGCTTTCATCAACCAATGACCATTTTTTCAGAATGCTAGAATCCTCTTCAAATTCAGCAATATGCTCTGCACCATTATAAGTAACCACAATCTTCTTTAACGGTATATTATAGTATTTGTTCAATTCTCTTTTAGAAAACTCTGACACAGTCAATATCGTATTTAAATTATAGCCTAATAATCTATACATAATATTATACCAAACTCGAAATGCATAGGAAAATGATTTGGGCATTGCTGATACTGCAGCGTCATGAATTGTAACCAACTGATTTTTTTTCAACAACGGAGCACAGCCACAAAAATTCATTAGGTATCCATCGCTAGCGAAAAAAGGTAATTCTATCTGTTCCCACAAATGGCCTTTGCATTTTCCTACAAATTTCATAGAAATATTTTTTAAAGTAACTTGATTTATTACATCTTGATTTCGCGAAATCAACAAAACATATTCATTTTTTTGCAATTTGGGCGTCTCCGCAATAAGCCTGTCCATAGCTTTTACAATTTCAAGAGCGTACCGCTGGACTCCCGTTATTTTTTGCGTCAAAAATCTTCCGTTGATGTATATTTTCATGTCATGAACCTCTACTTATTTTGCTCGGAAATCTTTTTTTCAACATAGCTCGAGAAACATTCAACAAAATTTGGGGTACTAAATCGCTGTGCATTCTCATAGCAGTTCAAAGGCGTATACACTGTATTGTTTTTTTCAAATGCATCGATTGCTATAATAATATTCTCTATTTTTTGCTGATTAAAGAACACTCCTGTTGGCTTCAAACAATCTGTTCCCCTTATTGTTTCTAACGCACCGCCTTTCCCATAGGCAATAACAGGCGTTCCACAAGCCTGTGCTTCAACTGGCGTAATACCAAAATCTTCTTCCGCTGCAAACACAAAAGCTTTTGCCTTCTGCATGTTTTCCTTTAATACCTCAAATGGCTGGTAACCCATAAGTTCAATATTAGATTTTGCTATTGCTTTTATTTTCGCAAATTCTGGACCATCACCAATTACAACAAGCTTTTTATCTGGCATTTCATTGAAAGCTTCTACTATCAGACGTACTTTTTTATAAGGAACCATACGAGAAGCTGTCAAATAAAAATCTTCTTTCTTCTCACATAATTCATAGGCACTGACATCAACGGGTGGATAAATCACCTCTGCCTGTCTGCCATAAACTTTTTTAATCCGTTTAGCGATAAAGTTAGAATTTGCTATAAAATAATCTACACCATTCGCGGTCCGATAATCCCACATACGAATATAATGTAGAATAAATTTGGCTATCCATCCCTTTATCCCTTTATTCAAACCAGACTCATTTAAATATTGATGCTGCAAGTCCCAGGCATAACGTATTGGCGAATGCACATAAGAAATATGTAACTGGTTCGGCCCTGTCATAACCCCCTTTGCCACCGCATGCGAGCTTGAAATGACAAGATTATAACTTGTCACATCTAATTGTTCAATAGCTAATGGCATCAATGGCAAATACGAGCGATATTTGCTCTTGGCTTTTGGCAAATTTTGAATAAAACTTGTATAGGTTCTCTTGTTCAAGATAAACCCACGCTGATTTTCCGGTAAAAAATCTACTAAACAAAATAAATCTGCTTCCGGATATATTTTTAAAATTTGTTCTAATACTCGCTCTGCTCCGGCATAAACAACTAGCCAATCACAAACAACAGCAACCTTCATTTATCAATACGCTCCCTTTTTCCCAAAAACAACATGTATTGTCTTAAACAACAATACAATGTCGTGCCATAAGCTCCAGTTTCTTACATACCAAGAATCCAGCTCTAATCTACCATCAAATTTAATATCATTTCTACCACTCACTTGCCACAGCCCTGTGATGCCGGGAACCGTCAAGCATATAACTGACATATATTCACCAATTTTTTCTTTTTCTCTTGGCAAGTATGGTCTCGGGCCAACCAGACTCATCGTCCCTGCTAATACATTAAAAATTTGAGGCAATTCATCCAAGCTGTATTTGCGTATCCATTTTCCTATCTTAGTAACACGGGGGTCATACTCACGTAATTTGGCGAAATCTTTCCACTCCGCAGCAGCTTCAGGATGATTGTCCAAATATTTTTCTAGAATTTCATCTGCATTCACATACATCGAACGAAATTTGTAACAACAAAAGTTCTTCCCGTTTCGCCCAATCCTGCTGGCATTATGAAACGCTGGCCCTTTCGAATCTATTTTTATCAATATAGCGATCATACAAACTACAGGAATGATGATTACAGACATACATAGTGAAACAACAAGATCAAAAACTCTTTTTAGCATACGATTTGATCTTTTTTGTAAATTATTTTCCGTGCGTATCAACAACAATTTATCATTGAGACTTCGCTCAAAACTGATATTGCCAATAGGTACGCCAAAGACATCTGGAACGAATGTCAAGTTTCGAACATAGGGCTGTATACGATAAAAAAGCTTTACCAAAGCATCTTTATCAAGGCCTGGCGTTGCGATGATTACGTCGCGGATCCGCATCCGCTCCAAGACCGCTTCAACTTCAGAAAATGCTCCTAAACAAGGATAATCTTTTAACAATGGCCTATCTTTAACATCTTCAATAAAACCAATGATGCGGTATCCCAATAAATGCTGTGAGGAACATTCCGCGAGCAACTCTGCTGTCTTCCCTGCGCCGATCACGATAACAGGAATCTCCCAAAGTCCAAAAAAAAGAAGCAATTTTTTGGATAAAAATCTGCTGATGCATAAAAAAGCAAAACTCAAAATCCAAAAAAAGAAAATAAACAACCGAGAAACTGGATGAATCGCATTGAGCAAGTACGCGATAATAATTACCATGATAACAACATATGAGGACACATTGAACATGATTCTTGCATACTCATAAAACATCATTCGTCGACGATACATGTTGCCATAAGCAAGAAAAAAAACATAAATCGCGGCTACGACAACATATATATATCCATTTCTAAAATTCATCAGAACAGAGATGCCATTTAAAGAACACATAATCTCATTTCGAAGAAATAATGCACTCCAAACAGCAGCACATACTGCAAAAAAATCAAAAACACCTAACAACAATGGGCTTATATAATAATCCAACCTTAAATAATGAAGTATATCCTTTTTATCATATTCTATCACTCCATTGTTAACCCCCATATTTAAATTTTATGTCCCCGCTTATTATACTATTTTTATGCATCCCCATGCAAAAATATTTATTAAATGGCTGTCTATTGAACTTCATTCCCCTGCATCGTCCGCCACCAAGATATGGTTCGGAAACGGCAGAGTTCCTGCCAGGCTTTTTCTTGTTCAGCAGCGAGGTCAACACCTTCAGCTCCCGGCAAAATTTCTTCATGCGGTTTGCCTATTTCGCCGATGGCTTTATCCGTCGTCCAAACATTGTGGTTGAATCCAGCATCGGATTTTTCAAACAAGCTGTTGGCGAGCGAATAATACGTAAAGCCCTTTGGTGCAATGAGTTCAAACAAGGTCGGCGCAATGTTGATCTGTCCACCGGCTCTGTTTTGCGGCAGCATGTTTTTCTCGATGCCATTGCCGTAGATGACAAAAGGAATCGTATAACGCTCAAACAGCGTCGGCTGTGCATCTATATTCGTGCGATCCGCATGGTCGCCGGTAATCATGAATAGACTCGAATCCGGATATTTATCATGTGTATAGTGGACAAAGTCACTGACCATCTTATCCATATACCAATAATGTCCGAGTCTTCGCATAAGATCTTGGTTGCCTTGCGCTTCTTCCGGCAAAGCATTTTTTACCGTTTCTTCATCAAAGCCTTCCTTGGCCAGATCGACGCTATACGGTGCGTGATTGGACACCGTCATGATGACATGGACCGTTGGTTCATCTTCCTTGTCGACTTGTTCCTTGAGGGAATTGAACATATACTTATCATCTGCTCCCCAGACATTACCGCTTTCAAAGGGAAAGTCAGACGCACTATGAAACTCGTCAAAGCCTTGCGCCATGGCAAAGTCTTTGATGCGCTCCCAGGAGCTGAAGCCCGCATACCAGAAACACGTCTTATAACCAAGCTTCTTCATTTGCGGAGCAAAGGCTGTACTATAGACCTGACGATAGGATTCTTGCTGCTGGTTCGGATAGATATTGACATCGGAAAGTCCCGAAATGATTGCATTGATTGCCATCGGGGTAAAAGCGCCGTTTGGCATAAAGGCAGACAGTGTTGTCGCCTGATCGTCTTTCATGATGCCTCTAAGTCCATCGGCAATATGAAGGTCCGCATATTTATCAAGAGCCGGCCACTGGGCGTAGCTTTCCCCGATAATGATAAAGATATGTTTTGGCTTTGCAATCTTATTGCCTTTGGCTTCATGAACAAGATAAGAATCCACTTCGTTCGGATTTTGCGGAGCAGTATTTATTTCTTGGAGATATTCTTTGATTTTGGTCTTATCGACGCCTTCAGCGGTTCCATTTTCTATACGTTTTTTTATGCTCCAGCCACGATACACTGCCTGTACATCATCGAGGATCATTTCATTGAGGAAACTATCCCGGCTCATCGAAGCATTCTCCCAGTGAAGCGAGTGCGCATATACCAAGCTGCCGCCAAAGCGAACAAAAACTGCGAATGCTGCAAATAACAGCAAAAATACAAAACGGCTCATATAACGAAGACCCATGTTACGCAAAGAAGGAAAGCTTACAGTACCCGTCCGAAGTACTTTCTTCAAGCCCCATACACAAAGCGCCGTCAGTATTGCTACCACGAACAGACTCGAAAACAAATGATAATCTTCAACAATCATATGTAAGATTGCAGATTGGTCGTCTTTCAGAGCATTGAACATCATCTGGTTGAAGCTGGTATGGAATTCATTATAATAGGGAAAAGATGCCAAAAACAAAAGGTTGATGATGAAAAGATAGATTCCACCCCAAAATAAACGCATGCGATTCCCCCATGTAACCTTAAAGAGGATTCCCGGCAATGTCGCAAACAAAACAGCCAATACCATGACGATTCCAGCTGTCTTCATGCTGATTCTTGCCCCATAGTATAACGAGGTAAGAATATCCGATGCTCCGGTCGAATGCTCTATGTACTTTGACATGATACCAATCGACAGCACTCTTTGTATATTGAGCACCAACCAAACAAATAAGAACACTTTAAAATCCTGTTGAATATTTTCAAAAAATAAATCCCATCTAGCTCTCATGCAACGAAACTTCCTTCTTTACGGTTTTACCCTACATTTTATCCGACATATGCAATGACATCACTGCATTGAGGTCTTCTTCCAGTTTGTCGAGTACAGCAAAACGCTTGCGATAAAGGTTGCGTTTATGCGTACTGATTTCTTCCATCGTTTTTCTTTTTTCTATGATTGGCAAGTTGAAAAAGCGACGATCCTTTGCCAGTTCGCCTTCTGCCTGCAGCCAAAAATCATCCAAAGATGTCTTGAGCTTACGATTGCTGCGGAACATATGGTTATTTGCTTGAAAACCATAGTTGGATACCGCACGGATCGTTTTGACGTTGAGGCGCTGTCCCAGCATACGGAGGGCATACAAGATGACGTTTTTCGGACGATAGCCAAAAAATGCCTTGGTCATTTCTTTATAGATATCACCTGCTCCTTGATAACCCTGCAAAGCCCCGATCAATATTTCAGTCTGCCCATCAGCCCCTTGGCTAAGCGAGAAATTGATATGGTATATGCCGACATTATTCCGCGTGAAATTCAAGGTCAAAAGCCCTTCACGAATTTCATTGACACGAAAAAGCAGGCTCACCGCATATTCTTCGTCTCTAAGGGTATCATGCCAAAGCTCAATGCCCTTTTCTTCAATATAAAGTTTTTCTAATGCAGCTTCCGAGAAAAATGCTTCCATCGCCTCAAAATGCTTAGTAATGATGGCAAAGCGATCTGCGGTCGTCGCACCGCGATAAAGTACCTGGCGAAGCAACTGGATATAGATATCCGGTTGTTTTTCTATGATTTTTTTTCGCAGATCCGTTGCTGCAAAAAAATCTGCCAGCCCGTTGAATTCTTTTTTATTCCACCATGCTCTCAAAACAAATACCCAGACACGGCGATAGTTGATCCATCGCTTGCAATCAATCAACTGTTTTCCTAGCTCATATGAATTTATCATTATATCGTCCTCTCCTTAGACACCTAGTCTTACATCCTTGCAAGTTCTATTTTATTAAGCTGTATCATTTCATGCTTTTAACTGGCAATACTTGAAGCAACGCTTCTACTGATTTTGGAAAAAGCACCCCTGCGCCTTTCATAATATCAATATAGGCTTGATGCAGCGGCTCACGGTAAAAGCCTGCCAGACTGATGACCGGCAGAACCCTCGGCGAAAATTTGCCGGCGGTGATCAAAGCTGTCGATTGATAGCTCATCACTGCTGCAATATGTTCTTCACTGGCAAATACAAGCTCCACCGGCTTCAAGGAAGTGTATAGCTTCATGTCTGGCAGTTCTTTCCGATAAAAATCAAGCTTGTATTGACTGTCATTGGGATGCGGCTTATATAAAAGCTGACAAGACTCATCGAGTCTGTCACAAATGCCTTTTAAAATCGCAAATTCCTCATCCAAAGTGATCTTTTTCTGTTCGACCAAAGGCTGGCTTAAATATAAAATGCTTTTTTTCTCGATTTCTTTGGGCATAAGTCCGTTTTGTCCAAGCTCTGCCAATGCTTCAATAATCATTGCCTTGGATATTTCCTTTACATCGGGAGAAAAACGCTGCAAAAGCTCTGGATAATACATGAAGTCGCCCCTACCAGCTCTGCTGTCGCTAGCCGTCGATGTATTGATATACATCTTGCTATGGATGCCACTGAGCCATTGGGCCACCTTGATCTTGAATTTATGAAACAACATATCCCCAAAAGAACGGCGGCGGTTTTCATTATAATAAGAATATAGTCCATCTTCATAACGATAAAATTCCTCTTTGCCCAAAGCTGATGCCAAAAGCTGATTCTGTACATCAATATCGCTGCCAAGAAAGACGTCATCTATCGCCAATTGGCCGATGGATGCTTTGATAGCATCCGTCTGTTCTTTATATGTCTTTTCTTTATGGCGGCTTGACCAGCAATTACCTAAAGGAAAGACTTGTTTATAACCGCTTTCTGTCGATGACATGTAACGAAGCACCGGATTGTCGGCCCAGCGTTCATAGCCATGAGGATGAATCAATGCCAAGTAATTCTCCTCTTGTTTAAAACGACTATTCGCCAAAATAAATGAGGTAAGCAAATGAAATGGTGTATTGACGATAAAGAGATTTTTTTTAGTCACGTGCGTTCATCTCCTCAGCCAAAGCTTTGACATTCTCCAGCATTTTTTCTGCCGAGAAATCCCCATCCGCCATAAGTCTATGCCTATAAAACGACTTAGGCGCCCACGTACCTATATGAGCTGCGCTATTCAGGTAAAAAATTGCAACTACAGGTGTTCCGACAGATAGCCCTAAGTGGAGCGTTCCCGTATCAACGCTCACGAGTATTGAAGCCCTTTTCAGTACTTCGCCAAGCTCTGCCAAACTCGTCTTATCCGTAAGATCGACAAAGGATTCCGCCCCTTGTTCTTTGAGTTTTTCTGCATACTCCCTGGCTGTTTTCCCCGCACCAACAAGAACGGGAACTTTCTTCATTTCTTTAAGGCCCTCGATAAGTTTGATGCATTGGTCAAGCTTCATATCTTTTTCGATTTTTTTGGTCGTTGTACAGATGGCAACAAAATCCATTTCCGGATGTATCCCATTTGCTTTCAATAAACAATCCACTGTTTCAGAAGCACTCTGCGGTGGCTCATAACGCATTGGCAGTTCTTGCACTGGTTTTCCCGTATAGCAAGATAGCAGCTGGCTATGTCTATCCTGGGCTTTTGTATAAATCCCATAATCCATTCTGCCATTATCAAGTAGTACCCTGATAAGCCCCTGATTATCCGCATATACTTTTTTTGCCCCAAAGAGCTTTGATAAAACAATGCCACGCTCATTGCCATAAATGACAAAACTTGCTGCAATGCTGCCTTTAAGCTTTTGCTTATTCTCCCGATAAAAGCGCCAAGCTCCGCCAAGACCTTTATGTACATTTTTTTTGTCATAAGCAATCACTTCATCGACATCTTTCATATACTTTGCCGCTTCATAAAAGGGCTTATTGACGATGAAAATCACTTTTGCATCAGGATAAGCCAACTTGATGTTCTGGCATAATGGTCCCGTCAAAAGCGTATCACCAAAAAAAGATGTATTGATTACTAAAAAATTTGCCATTGCATCTCATCCCTGCTTGTAATGAAACATATCCATTACACTTTTATTACTTATCACACCACATACGTTTTTCCATTTCTTCTATGCACTTTTGCACATTATCAAATGGCAAAGTTTTAATTTCAGAAAAATCTTTTTCCCACCATTTCGATTTTAATAACCGTTCAATCGTTTCCTCGTCGAAACGATATCGCAAAACCTTAGCTGGCACACCAGCTACAATTGCATAAGGAGGAACATCCTTGGTCACAACAGCTCCAGAGCCAATAACCGCTCCATCATGAACTGTCACACCTTTCAAAATGTTAACATGCGTTCCGATCCAAACATCATTTCCTATTACAGTAGTTTCCTTCTCACCATCATATTCATAGCCCGTCTCTATGTCGCTTACATTTTTAAATTCAGCTGCATTATATTGAACAGAACTCGTCGATAGCCAATCCAAAGGATGTCCGCCATGCCCAATAGCAACATAGCCGCCAATCGAGCAGAATCGGCCGATGATTGTATTGCACGAAATCAATCCAGATCCAATATATGAATATCTTCCCATTTTCACATTCTCTGAAATCGACGTATTTTTCCCTATCGATATCGGTGCTTCTGCTTCAAAATTACGATGAATATCTTTTGCAGAACTTATATACATCTGTCGTTTTAAATATGTAAGTCTCCTAAAATATCCTTTTATGAA
>CBDTTM010000100.1:0-9008 GCA_965363355.1 uncultured Selenomonadaceae bacterium
GAGGCAAAAAAATGTTGATTGAAGCTAAGGATATAGAAGCATTTGCGGCTGTACTCCACCATTCCGGACAAAAAATCGTTTTTACCAATGGCTGCTTTGATATTTTGCATGCCGGACATGTCAGATATCTGGCTGCCGCGAAAAAACTCGGTGATTGTTTGGTGCTGGGGCTCAATACTGATACATCAGTCAGGCGGATCAAAGGTGAGCTGCGGCCGATCAACAATGAGCTCGATCGTGCTGAAGTCATAGGCTCGCTCAAGAGCGTTGACTATGTCGTGCTGTTTGACGAACCGACAGCTGACGCGATTCTTAGCAAAATAAAGCCGGCTATCTATGCCAAGGGGGGCGACTATACCTTGGATACCTTGCCGGAAGCCTCTACTGTTCAGGCCTATGGCGGCTGTGTCGAGTTCATCGATATAGTAGAGGGGCGCTCTACCACGAATATCGTTGAGAAAATAAAGAAAACTGTAAAATAAAAAACGCTCCGTCTTTTTTGAGACGGGGCGCTTCTTTGTAGAAAGGCGTAGAGTACTGTGAAAAATATTCTGATCGTTAAGCTCAGTGCCATCGGTGATGTGATTCATGCCCTGCCGACAGCTTATGCTTTGAAAGAGACTTTTCCCGGCGTGAAGATAACCTGGGTAGTTGAACCGCCGGCCTATGATCTTTTGACGAATAATCCTTGTATTGATGAAGTCATTGTTTTTGAAAAGAAAAAATTCAAGACCTTTGCCGGTTTTCTGAAGCACATCGGGGCACTGAAAGCAAAATTGCAAAAACAGAAATACGATGCGGTCCTCGATCTGCAAGGCCTTTTCAAATCGGCAGCGTTAGCCTGGCTTAGTCGCAGCGATGTAAAGCTTGGCTGCGCCAACATGCGCGAAGGCAGCGACAAAGTGAGCCGACCGGTTGTCGGCCCCCATGCAAATGGACATATCGTTGAACGCTATCTCGATGTAGTACGGGAACTTGGCTGCAGCGTAAAAGAAGTCGTATTTCCTCTCGGCATAACCGACGAGGATGTATCAATGGCGAAACGTCTTATGAAGCAAGCGGGCGCGGATATCGAAAATCCTTATGTCGTTCTGGCTGTGGGGGCGAACTGGCCCAACAAGCGTTGGCCGTCAAAACATTATGCCGGGCTCGTCGATTGGCTTTATTCCCAAAATAAGATACCGGTACTCATTGGCGGCGGAGTGGTAGATGAACGCCTGGCTGCTGAAATAAGTGCACTAAGCGAGATTCCTCCGGTAGACCTTGTGGGAAAGACGAGCCTCAAGCAGCTTGCTCATATTATAAGGGGAAGCGAGGCTCTTGTCGGCGGAGACACGGGACCGGTTCATCTGGGGGCAGGTCTGAAGACGCCTGTTGTCATGGTCATGGGACCAACCGATCCAAACCGCAATGGTCCTTATGGACAGGAGGAAAACGTCCTGGAAGTGAGTTATAGCTGCAAGCATTGCTGGAAGAGAGAGTGCCGATACCAAAGGGATTGTCTGCAAAATATTACGGTGGAGCAAGTAACTGAAAAATTGAAGAAGGTAATGCGATGAGCCAAAGGATACTATTAGTTGTTCCGCGTATGAATATCGGCGGAGCTGAAACGTATGTCAGAGAACTCGCTTTAGGCCTCAAAGCAAGAGGCTATGAGGTTTTTGTCGCATCTGGCGGTGGGGCCTTGGCCAAAGAACTTGGGCAAAAAGGAATAAAGCAATTTTGGCTGCCGCTTCGCCTGCATGCAGGCTTGGCGGCCTGGCTGCTTAGTCGTATCGTAAAAAAATACAGCATTGATATCGTCCATGCCAATTCAGCGGCAGCTGGAATCGCAGCAGTCAAGATCAAGAGCCGATTGCCGATCAAGATCGTCTATACAGCGCATGGCGTCTTTGGGCATAATGCCAAAGAGCTTACGATTGAAAAAGCGGATAAGATAATCTGTGTAAGCAATTTTGTTGAGCGGTATGCCGAGGAGAAAGGTTATTCCCCCGAGAAACTCGTGACGATTTACACCGGAATCAATACGGAAAAATTCGCATCGCACGGAGAAGAGAAAAGTATTCTTCGCCGGCAATTCAATATCCCCGAGGATGCCTTCACTTTGGCGATCGTTGCTCGCATCAAGAACTTGAAGAACAAAGGACATGAAGATATTCTTGATATTTTGCAAAACGGTGAGAAGGCGAAAGCTTGGCATTTGCTCGTAATCGGCAAAGGCAAAGGCTTGCGTCAGTTGAAAGCTATGATAAAGCAAAAAGGACTAAGTGATCGGGTGCATTGCATCGGTCATAGCAGCCAGGTACAGACAATACTTCCGGCTGTTGATGCTGTCGTGCTGCCATCGAAGCTGGAGACCTTTGGCTTGGTACTGGCAGAAGCCATGGCGATGGCAAAGCCGGCAGCAGCCTATGCCGTCGGCGGAACGCCGGAAATTATTTGCGATGGGGACAATGGATTTTTGGCTAAGCTCAACGACAAAGAAGAGTTATATCAAAAACTATCCTTGTGGAGTGAAAACCGCAGCCTTTGCCAGCAGATGGGGCAGCGTGGCCGAGCATGTGTTGAAGAACGGTTTGCTTATGACAAAATGCTCGATGCAGTGGAAGCCCTGTATCAAGACCTTTTGACAGCAATAGATAAATAAAAAATATCCTTGGAAATGAAACATTCCAAGGATATTTTTCGTTAGGATTTCTTCTTTTTTCGTAAATGTGTCTTAATGAATCGTTCTGTTTGCCGCAAGATGATGAAAATCATATGGATGGAACTGACCTTAAGTTTGAATTCCCATAATGGCTGGCGGCGTGGAATCGGAATCCTTGGCAGGGCAAAGAGATCGCGTTTTTTTAAGGGGATGCCATCAAAGATAGCCAAGGCACCTTTGTAACCGGCAGATTTTGCGGCGGCGATGACTTCTTTGTTGAAGTTCCCATAAGGATAACAGAGCCAGTCGACAGGCCGTTGGAAGGCCTTTTCCAGTAAGTCTTTGCTGTCTTTGAGCTCTCGTACGATATCCTCTGAAAAACTGTAGGCCAAAAATGGATGGTTCATCGTGTGTGATGCGATATCCATGCCGCTTTCCTGCCATTTTTTCAGCTCAGAAAAGTCCATAGTCGTTGTTGGCTGCTTATGGAAGTTCTCCCATTTGTTTTCTTTGCCGATCCAGTTGCCGATGGGGAAGACCACCGCTTGCAGGCCGTATTCCAGGAGCAGCGGCAGTGCGGCTTCGTAATTGTCCTTGTATCCATCATCAAAGGTGAGCAAGACTGATTTTGGTGGCAAAGCACTGCCTTTAGTGTAGTGTTCATAAAGCATTGCCAGAGTTATTGTATGGAAGCCATTGCTTTTTAAATAGTGGAGCTGTTCGCGGAATTTTTCCACAGGAAGAGCATTGCGGTCTCCGGGAATATCAGCGATGCGGTGATACATGAGGAGCGGGATATAGCGGCTGAATTTGAAATGCAACGCCCAAAAAGCGCAGAAAATGCATAGCAGGGACAAATATAATATCATCTTGTTGCCTCGTTATAAAAAGTATAGTAAGATTAGTGTTAGATTTTATTATAAGGTATTTAAAAATATTAGTCCATATGGAAGGTGGAGCTGATTTTTAACGTATGGTTGAGCTGAAGAATATTATTTTTAAAAGAGAAGTCTTGAAGCAAGGAAGCTATACCGAAGCAAACGATGCCTTTCATATTGCTTTCGGCATAGACTTTAATTTTGTAATGGGTATGGGTATTTTGATGAGCTCTATTTTAAGGAATAACCCGAAAAAATCCTTTACCTTTCATGTCTTCACCGATGAAATAGCAAACGAAGACATTCCTCGTCTTGAAGAGTTGACAAAAGAATTTCCCCGGACCGTCATAAAGATCTATTATCTGGATAAGACTCGTCTTGCGGCATTGCCAACTGGTTTTACGTGGACGGCTGCTATTTATTATCGCTTTATTATAAGCGACGAGCTGCAAGGTGTCGTGAAAAAAGTATTATATTTGGATTCAGATGTTCTTTGCATTCGCGAAATCGGTGAATTGACGATGGGGAAAGATTGCATTGTCAGTGCAGTTGAAGATAAAGAAGTCCCGGCAGAACGGGTAAAAAAACTCTTTCCGTCTACAGAAACAGCGGTACATTACTTTTTTTCGGGGATTTTATACATTGACATTGATAAATGGCAGGAACATGATATTACCGGGCGGGCGGTAGAGCTCTTGTCTGAAGAAAACGATGCCTACCAATTCTATGACCAAGATGTTTTGAACCAGCTGCTGCACGGTTATACCCATTATTGGCAGGAAGCCTATAACTATGTCTATAACTTGGCCTTTATGAAAAAAGAAATTCCGGCCGACGTTGTTTTTGTCCATTATGCGGGGAGCGCTAAGCCTTGGCAAAAATGGGCACAGGGGAGCAAGGCTGCGGATCTTTATATAGAATATAAAAATCATTCGCCATGGGCAAACGTGGAAATAGAAGTTCCCAAAACTTATAAACAAGCGAAATTCATGGCTAGAGCATATAAAAGAAATAAAAAATATATATTGGCTATCCGTTGGTATTTGAACTATAGTCTTTGGAAGATGACTAGAAAATAATAGCAGAGAAAAGCTAAGCGGGGAATCGAAGGAGTCATTGATGAAGAAAACAGCATATATCGTTATTTTGAATTATAATGGCTGGCAAGATACAATCGAATGTTTGGAAAATGTATTCAAAAGCGATTATTCGGATTATCGTGTCATTGTATGTGATAACGGATCAACGAACGATTCAGTGGAAAAAATAAAGTCTTGGGCACAAGGCTGTACAGTAGCTTGTGTAGAAAATAAAGAGGCTTTGCCGACGGCTATAACCAAGGCAGTTTTTCCTTTTATTGAAAAACCGCTTAGTTTTCACTTATATGAAGCTGAAAATCTACTGGAGAAAAAAGATTCAACAGTGCCTGGCGAAAAGTTGATATTGATACATAGCAAAGTAAACAGAGGTTTTTCAGGCGGCATGAATATGGGGCTTCGCTATGCAATGGCACAAGAAGATTTTGCTTATGTCTGGTTCTTGAATAATGATATCGTAGTTGATAAAAAAGCACTTTCGGCGATGGTAGAGGCCAGCGATGCGGATGTGAAGTCATGTGGGATATATGGTTCGGTATTATGTGATTATAAGAAACCGGAAATCATACAATGTATCGGCGGCACTCTCAATTCGTTTTCTTTTAAGACCAAGCCGGTATGTCGCCACTGGAAGTATTCCGAATTGAAGGCGGGAGTGTCCTTGGGCTTTTATCAAGGGGCATCCTTTTTGCTGACACGTCATATTGCTGAATCTATGGGCTTGTTTGATGAAGCGTATTTCTTGTATTTTGAAGAAATCAACTTTACTTTGGCTGCTAGAGAAAAAGGCTTTGATGCAGCCTATGTTAAGGATAGCATTGTTTATCACAAGGGAGCACAGAGTACGACCCGTTTGGCAGGTGTGGTCCAGGACTATCATTTTGCGAGAAGCAGGACGATTTTTGCCAAACGATATTATCCGCAACGGATGATGTTTTTAGCATATAAGATTTTTGAACAAGTATTGAAATATAGTTTTAAAGGACATTTTGCCAATGCAAAAGCGGTCATGCAAGGAGCAAGAGATGGGTTCTTTTACCAAAAGAATCCTCGATAACAGGCTTTTTTGAGAGGACGAATGCTGTGAATAAAAACTACCAAAATATATTGATCATTGCCCTGCGGAAAATCGGTGATACGATCATTGCTACCAGTGGGGCCTATTTGCTGCGGCAGGCCTATCCTATGGCAAAGATTACGATGCTTGTGCGCCCGCTGACGCAAACCGTTGTGGAAAATAATCCGGTTGTCGATGAGGTTATGGTCTATAACTATACCCATCAATCCTCTTTTCAAGAAATGCGAGGGATTTCTAGAGAAATAAGGCAGAAGCAGTTTGATCTGTGCATTGTTCTTGACAACAAGCCTCGTTCGGCAATGCTGGCATGGATGGCAGGAATACCGAAGCGGGTCGGCTTTGAGAAGATTGAATTTCGCAACGTGTATTTGAAATTATTTTATACCGATATTATAAAGATTGAGTACGATGCCTCTTCCACGCAGCAAGTGAAGAATCACGAGATCTTCATCAACCGTTTTACGGGCAGGATGGATACAGCAAAAATGGTCATGTCTGAGCCTACGCAATTCGGCAAGGAAAAGGTCGAAAATCTCATTGCAAAAGGCGAACGGCCCTCGGCAAAAAAAATAGCATTATGCGTTCGCAGCGGCTGCAAAACCAAAGATTGGCCTTTGGAGCGCTTTGCGGCAGTTATTGATGCAGTTGCTCAGGCTCGAGATGCGGCCTTTTATGTTATCGGTTCCAAGGCCGATATCCCCTATGCAAAAGAACTGCAAACGATGACAGGTGCACAGCTGAACGTGGTTTGCGGTGAGACCTCTTTGGCAGAACTCGCATATTTTATTGGCAAGATGGATCTATTCCTCTCGGTTGATACTGGCTCGGCCCATATTGCAGCTACGACAGATACATCGCTCGTAGTTCTTTATGGCAGTACATCCCCAGATAAATGGGGGCCATATACGAAAAATATTATCAATATCATTCCACAGAAGGAATGCCATCCTTGTGATGGGAAGAAGATTCGTTGTGAATCACCAGCGTGCTTGTATACAATTGCGCCGGAGACAGTTGCAAAAACGGTTGAAATGAAACTAAAAAAGGATGTGTAATATTTCTGTATGAAGAAGGATTCGGTAGTCAGAATATTAGATAAGATTGCATTTGTATTGATTTGTTTATATGCGGGAACGATATGCCTAGCGCCGCATATCCATTTTGCTAATATTGCTTTTGGCGTAGCACTTATTCGCATTTGTTTGCAGCGCCCACGGATGAAATTAGAAACATATCATTTGCAGTTTGTGGGCGTATTTTTAATAGCGTTATTATGTTCTGTTTTTTTTAACGATGTAAATGCCGAGTATGGTAAAAATCTCATGTATTATCGCAGTAATTTTTTAAGTCCCCTTATGTTGGGACTCGCAGTGCTTTGGATCGGCTTTTCTGAAAATGAGATTCGTATTTTTTTCATTTTGGCAATTGCGTCCTTATTTATTAATGACTTTGTTGTTATTTGGCAAGGGCTGCAAGGGATAACACGACCGGCTGGTTTTGCAGGGTCTTATATGTTTTTGGGTGGAATGCTGCTTTTCTTGTGCTCCATGTTATTGGTGATCCTCATGACTGAAGATTTAAAGTATAGTAAAAAACTGCGCGGAGTAGTCTTTATAATTTTATTTTTTAGTTTGATTGCTGTACTTTATAATGCCACCCGGATTGTTTGGATTGGGTTGGGGCTAACAGCTCTTGTTCTTTTCTTTTTATTGCAATATCATAAGAAACGATATGGAGTTTATTTTTTAATTGCTGTAGTGATTTTTAGTGGGGTTTTCATGATGAATCCTGCATTTAAGAATAGGCTTAGCTCTGTAGCCGATATGAATAACGTGTCCAATTCAGAAAGAATATTGATGTGGAATAGTGCGTGGAATATGTTTAATGATCATCCTCTGTTTGGCGTAGGTATAGGGAACTATGTCGATCAGTTTGAAGACCACTACAAATCATCGGAGTCGAAGGAGGAAGGGCATAAACATCCGCATAATGTTCTTTTGAGTATGTTGTCACAGGCCGGGATCATCGGTGGCATATCGTATCTAGTCATGTTTCTGTATTTTTTAGGGGAGAGTTTTCTTTTTTGGAAAAATAGAAGACTTATGGTTGCACTGATGTTTTCTGCGGTTACCTTTGTTTACTTGATTAACGGTCTTACTGATTGCAATTTTGGCGGACCTTTTTTGACACCTCTCAATGATTTTTATTATTTTATGCTAGCTTGTTATTTGATTTTATCTGGAAAAATCCACTATCCGCAGAAAGAATAATGTTTTGCTCGATAGAGTAAAGGAGCCCTATGATGTTGCTATCTGAAGATTTTTGCAAGATGATAAAAAAAGAAGAAGTATATGATTATACAAAAGCACTTCAAGAAAAAGAACTGTT
Source organism: uncultured Selenomonadaceae bacterium (assembly GCA_965363355.1). Lineage (GTDB taxonomy): Bacteria > Bacillota > Negativicutes > Selenomonadales > Selenomonadaceae > CBDTTM01. Next base: position 8,089 of record CBDTTM010000100.1, read on the forward strand.
TCATGTCGGTTATGGTGTCGATGACAATTATGTTCGTTGTATGGCGGCTTCAATTGTGTCCCTTTGCGAAAATAATAAGGATGTATCCTTGATATTTCATGTGATTGCGAGTGGTCTTCAGCCAGAAACCAAATTGAAGATAGAAAAATTGGCGAAAACGTTCTCGATTACCTTGCATCTTTATGAACTCGATGTGAAAGATTTTGTTGGTCTTCCTCAACAAGTTCATTTCCCATTGTCGATATATTATAGATATATCCTTCCTTTGGTTTTGCAGAATGTGGATCGCATCCTTTATTTGGATGCTGATATAATCAATATAAGAAGTTTGTGCGGTTTTTTGGATCTTCCCATGAACGATACTGTTGTGGCGGCAGTTCCTGATGTTGAATGGATGGGGAAAAAACGAAATAAAGCTTTAGGCTTGACCAACCATAGGTATTTTAATTCAGGCGTATTGTGGATTGATATCAAAAAGTGGAATGCGTTGCATGTTTTTGAACAAACGATAGCAGTTTTACAACAAAATCCGAATCTGTTCCGTTATCCCGACCAGGATGCATTGAATCTTATCTTGACAGGCAAAGTCCATTATATGGATCGCACATACAATTGCATCGATAGTGCTGCAGCGGATTCAATGGAAATTGTGCTTCTGCACTTTGCTGCTCATCCAAAACCTTGGAACATTGCTTGGCCGATATCGAAGCTCTGTACAGACTTTACCCGGGATATTTATCGGCAGTACGAAGCGATGACGCCTTGGCGGGATACTGAGTTACAGATGCCCAGAAATTATAAAGAAATGAAAGTCTATGCAAAATGTCTGTGGCATAATGGGAGCTACTTAGCTAGCTCTTTTTGGAAGATAAAATACATGATGAAGAAAATTTTTCATTGATGATATAGATAATATGGGG
>CBDTTM010000101.1:0-8965 GCA_965363355.1 uncultured Selenomonadaceae bacterium
ACCTTGCCTTTTCATTCAACTTTGAGGGTGTTGCACTTGCAAGTTGAATCCGCCAAACCTAAATTTTCATTTTGCGCTTCTTTCTCCGGGGAAATGGGCATGGCTTTTGTGGAGAGAGTCAGGGGCTGGGTCAGTAAACGCGTATTGGAAGCACGTAAGCGCTCGCGTTTGTCTTTTTGCCCCCTACCTTTTCTCCAGCGTAAAAAAAACATACAAGCCCTCTTACATGAAGCAGATTGCAGCTGAAACCACGCCGTTTCAATTTCACCACACGCCTAAGTAAAGAAGATAATCTATGTTTGACCTCGTTAGCGGCTCATACTAAATTGTTTAACTTATAACAAACGCGCTGATGCACTGAACAACCCATTTTTTGATAACCCACTCGGAACTTGACCTGCGCGGGTCCACGCATGAAGGCTGGATCAGAGCGGCCCCCGCACTCGTGATAATTTTATAATCAGCGACGTGAAGTCGGCGGAAATTTTTGGATGATTTGCTCATGTAATTGAAAAAACGCTCAACCTTTGCGGGTAATCGGCATGTCGGACAATGAAAACATTCCCTTTACTCAGGGACAAAAGGTCATAGACAAAAGTGACCCTGGGAATATCGCTGAATACACAGGTAAATATCGTCGTATCGGTTCCGCACTGACGGTGGAGATTAGATTTCCCAACGGCAGTACTCGGCATCGTCCCGTCTCATGCGTCTCCCCTGTGGAGGAAGGCAAGACCAGCAGTTTGCTGGAGCAAATGCAAGATGAATTTTTTGGGAGTCTATCGGATCTGCGGCAACTCATTACTTATGAGAAGCTCAAAGGCTCGCTGCACGATGTAGTCTATTCGATGGAAACTGCGCAGATCGATTTTTATCCATACCAGTACAAACCTGTAATTAAATTTATCAATTCTCCTTCTGAAAGGCTGTTGTTAGCCGACGAAGTAGGTCTGGGTAAAACCATCGAGGCGGCGCTCATTTGGATGGAAATGCAGGCCCGCTATCAAGCAAAACGCCTTTTGGTTGTCTGCCCCAAAATTCTGGCGGAAAAATGGCGCACCGAACTACAGCAAAAATTCCTCATTGATGCCAAACTCGTTGATTTTGATGGACTCCGGGGCGAAGTTAAAAATCTAAAAAAATACGGCGAAAACTATCCATTTGCGCTAATCGGCACCTATTCCGGCTTAAGGCCACCCAAAAGTGGACGCGACGAGCTAAGAACCCGCCCGGAAGACGGTAACGCTTCTTCCCCCAAAGTGGAGCTTTTGCGAGAATTGCGCTTCTGGCCAGAAGAATACCAAGCAATAGATCTCGTTATTTTTGATGAAGCGCACTATATGCGCAATCAAGCCACGACCACCTTCCTGCTCGGTGAGAGCCTGTCCACAGCAGAAGCCGCCAGGGCTGTACTTTGCGTTTCCGCAACTCCTGTAAACAATAGCAATACGGATCTGCACAGCCTGCTCAGGCTTATTGATGAAGATTTTTTTGCCACACAAGTCAGCTTCGAGAGCTTAATTCAAATCAACAGGCCTGCGGTAGAAGCGGCTAATGCATTATCCAGACATCCTGTGGATAGAGAAATGCTGTCACATGCGCTTGAACGTATGAGCTTTATTCCGTATATCAGCAACTCTCCATATTTTCCTGAGCTGCTCAAGAAGTTGTGCACACTTGAGCAAAAAAACTTCTCAGATCTGGCTTTGCTTGCAAAATGCCAAGATATTGCTGAAAAAATGAACGTTTTGGGAGCCTATATCAATAGAACCCGCCGGGTGCAGGTGCAAGAAAGCAGGCCGGTCAGAGTCCCTATCGTTCGACCTGTTAATTACACGCAGGGGGAAATGGATCTGTACCAAGCAATACTCGGCGCTGTTAGGGCACATTGTCTGAAAAACAATTCAGAATTCCATGTATTTCAAATCATGACGTGGCAACTGATGGCTGCCAGTTGTCTTCCGGCATTCGTCGAAAAAATAAAAGCAGGCCAAGTGAGCGAATCCGGTAATGTTCTCGCAGAAGCCTTTGGGGGAACTGAAAATGACGAGACAACGCCTACAAATATAGGACAGGAGATCGCATCATGGTCGGAATTGCTAAATTACAACTTTGAAGGAAATGATTCCAAGCTGGCCGATCTGTGCGCACTTTTGGAGAACGAATCCAAGGACAAAGTAATCATATTTTCCTACTATCGGGCCACATTGGCTTACCTGCAAAGAAAACTCAAAGAATTTGGTGAAACGGTAACCGTCATTCATGGCGGCACTCCGGTGGAAAGCCGATGGGCCGAGATCGAGAGTTTTCGCTCGCCAACTGGCCCGAGAATCCTGCTTGCCTCAGAGGTTGGCAGTGAAGGCATTGACTTACAATTTTGCCGTATACTCATCAATTATGATCTGCCCTGGAATCCGATGCGAGTTGAGCAGCGAATCGGCCGTATTGACCGTGTTGGGCAAACTGCAAAGCGTTTATCCATAGTTAACTTCAAAATCCACGGCACCATTGAAAAGCGAATTTATGAGAGATTGCATGAAAAATTGGAAAAATTCAGCAATAGCCTCGGCGATCTAGATGAAGTACTTGGAACTGAGGTAAAAAAACTTACCATTGACCTCTTAAGTAAAAACCTTACGCAAGAAGAGGAAGATAAGCGTATCAGTCAAACAGAACAGGCTATTGAGAAGAAACAACTCGACATGCAACACCTTGAAGAGTCTGGTGAAGGGCTTATTGCGCTATCAGACTACGTGCAAAAGAAAATTGAAGAAGATCGCGGCCGGGGGAGATATATACAACCATCGGAGCTAGAAGCATATGTCTCTAGTTTTTTTAGTCGTTTTTTTAAAGGAACTGTAATTAATTACAATACTCCCACACAAAATTGCATGCAAATATCACTTTCCGATGAGGCCAGAGAATCTCTTCTCGACTTCATCAGAGACGATAGGACAATGATTGCTACGCACCTACGCCAAAAAACTATTAATATGACATTTGACCGGCAGACAGCACAAACTATTAGGAGAGAAAAACGAGTCGCTTTTATTAACCATATGTCTCCATTTATTCGCTGGATAACTAAATTTAATAGAGAAAATGAGCTTAGCCTGCATAAAATTTCTTCTGTTGCATATAACACTCATTTGCTTCCTTCAGGAATATATATATTCCGAATAGACCGGTGGGCCTTAAAAGGTATAACAACGAGAGAGAGACTGGCATATGGATTTATTTCTCTTGAAAATGGTACCTGTGTGTCGTCATATGAAGCAGAAACAATGTTCCAAAATATCTTCAAAAATGGATCTCAATGGATATACAGGGAATACGATAAAAACATACTTTCACAAAGATATGATACACTTGAAGAATATATGTATGCCCAGTTCGATGAAGATGCTAAGGATTTTGAACTCGAAAATGCAAACATGATTCAGATCAAAAAAGACCGTGCATCAACTATATTCAGTCGTAAAATTATGCAAGATGAACAGCGCTTAGCGACTCTTATTGCAAACGAACGAAGCGAACAACTTATAAATATGACAAAGGCACGTATCAAAAAAAATGAAACAATGATGCACGATAGGCTTGAAAAACTTGAAAGGAACGAGAAAGTTGAACCTGATGCCAACATTGTAGCTTTAGGAATTGTCAAAATAGAACCCTGAACAGGTGATCATAATGGGCAATTTTCACGATACGCTGAGGGAACTTCTTGCCAAAATAACTGGTAAACCATCCCTCCAAAGCAGGCAAAGGCCTTCTGTAGAAGACTTACGCCCAAACAAACATGCTGAGGGGTGGCAAAATGTGGAGCATTCAAAGCAGACCACACCACAGCATCCGGTCGCGCAGACTCCGCACAAAAACTCCATCGGGCAAAAAGTTTCTGATACCCCTGGCAGCAAAGCTAACCGGACAGAATCAACAGTTCGAGATCCCTACTTTTTTCAAATTGGATTTGATTTCGGCACCTCAAGTTCCAAGGCAGTTATTCGCGATATCAATACCAATAGAGCATGGGTATATACCGACTCCACTGCGGCTAACCATTGTGCTTTTTTGATCCCCAGCGTCGTGATCTACCGAAATGGTAATTTTGAGCGCCACCTTGATGCGGAGACTCTTTACCCCGAGGGCGGGCTCTATCACCTTAAGATGGCTGCTGAAAAAGTTGCGATGGGCATTGTAAACGTCCCCATACTGGCAGAGTACAAAAGAATATTAGGACAAAATTCATCATACCGGGCTGATTATATAGCGAAATTGGCATGTATCTATTTGCTTGCATCTGCTTTTTCAGACATAGCTGCGAGTATCATTCAAAGATTTCCAGATTACGGAAAAAATAAAGACGATCAGATGGCCATTAATATGGCAATCCCGGTGTCCAATATCAGCGATAATAAAGTACGCGCATTTTTTGAACGCACATTAAATATTTCTTGGGAGTTATCTTGGGAATTCAATTCATTTGCTAGAAAAATCTCGGTTGATGAGTTGGTGCAAAAAATTGAAAAGTACGAGCAAGGTACTACTGAACACGGCGAGAATGAACTGTGTCATGTCTATCCAGAGGTCAGTGCAAGTGTGCAGGCATTTGTTCGCTCTCCGGCTTCAAGCCCTGATGAGACAAGCATTTACTTTTTTTCTGATGCTGGGGCGGGAACAGTAGACCAGAGCGTTTTTACCTATGCGGGTAAAGGAGAGAGGCAGTTAAATTATTTTTCAGCCGGTGTATTTTCCAGAGGATCAAGTCAGATCGAAATTGCAGCTTGTGGTGACATTATTGATGAAAACAACCTCGAATTTTGGCGTAAAGAAAAAGAGAGAGGTCAGGATTCTCCGATCCTTAACCACGCCAAAAATAAAATAGGCGAAGGGCTAAAGGTTGACACAGGAAAAACCCTGAGGGCCACATTAGCACACCTATACAGCGGGGAAGGTATATCTCCCGCTAATACGCTAAAAGAAAAGATTAAATTCATTTTCAGTGGGGGAGGCCATGCGGAATTCCCCTATCAAATCGCTGTAATCAACGCGTACAAGGATTCTCTGCACACACGGCAAGAACCTTTAGTAACATCAATGGCCCGCCCGCCCGACTTGGATGTCCCAAAGGGATATGACCATTGGGTGAACCGCTTGTATGTTGCTTATGGACTTTCTTTTTTATTTCATGATCTTGCGAAAAACAGCTTTCCCGAGGACAACAAAATTGATCCAGGAGAAGCAGTCTCAGCACAAGTGTGCTCTTGTAGAGGACACAATAAGAACTGTTCAAGGTGCTATGGCTCAGGAATTGTTCAATAGAGCCCGCATGTTTTTGTTTTCCCGAGTGGGATAGCACGGAAAACACATATCTCCCGCACTAGGTGAGTTAGTAACTCCTGTGTGGCTACAGGACATGCGGTCTTTACATCCTCTCATGGAGTTCCATTTTGCCTGAAATAGGACTTTCCCATCTGCACATTTTAGGGGTAAATATCGGGGCGTTAAAAGAAACATACCAGCTTAACATGCTGTAATTTTTTTGGGTCATGACTAGCAGAGAGGAGTTTTTCTGCACATTGTGAGGACGAGTTTGTATAAATCTTCGCCTCTATGATTAAAACGAAACTCGCACTCTTTCAAATGGAAATAAAAAGTATGCTTTTGCATGCCTCTAAATCGAACCAAACGAGTTTTGGCATAAGCCCAAAAACTTTCTATGCCATTAATGTGGCTGTGTTCATTGGCAAATTCATTCTCACTGTGTTGCACGCGATAATGTTTTTGATAGCCAAGATCTACAAGACCATTGTAGCCGCGCCAGCCGTCAGGGTGGATTACGCTTTCTGGATCAACACGACCACGGATAATGCCTTGCAAGGTGGCCCTGGAACAATCTGGAACAATTTCTGTGTATACCCGGCCTTGCCTTTTAAACAGGCCGAAAACAATAGTTTTGCCTCTGAGGCCGCGAACTCGGCGAGCTCCGAAATAGCTTTCATCAACTTCAATCTCGCCAGAAACAGGCGATTCAGCTTCACAAGCAAGGGCAATTCGCTCTCGTATTCCTTGAAGCAATCTGTTTACTGTGTTGCGATTTAACACCGCAACTTGGGCTATTTGAGTAGCTGTTAAATCTACACAAAAAAGCCTGACTAGTTGGCGAAATTTTGCTTCAGAAATTTTTGAACGAAGAACATATTTGTTTTTCATTGGCATAACTAGCTTTTAGACTTTTATTGGCCTCTCTGCTAGTCGTGACCCAAAAAGAAATAGTAGTTTCCATAAGCTGGAATGCTTCTAGTGTGTTTTTTTCACAGCAAGCGAATATGTAAACCTGTTGAAATATTCGCATGAAAAACTTGAAAAGCAAAAGGAGGAGATATGGCTATTATTTATGTAACAGACAAAGAACATCGGGCTGACGTTAAAGTATGTGAGGTTAAAGATCATAAGGCTGATCTTTTATATGCTGAAGTTTCTGCTGATTACAAAGCGAAGGGAGACGCTCTGTGTTTTTTTACTGACAAAGAGCATAGGGCAACCGTGAAAATTTTTTGGACAGACAAAGAGCATAGAGCCGACATATTGGTTGCAAATATTGGCAAAGACTACAAAGCGAAGTGGCAAAAAAGCCATAAGTTTCAAAACAGGCTTTCATAACTTGCGGTACAATATCCCCATAGAGATTCATTTCATGCAAACCACTATGATAAAGGCGTAGGTGTGGATAAAGTCAAACTGTGCATTCACCGGGCTGCGGATACCATCGGCGGCAACTGCATTGAAATTGTGGCTCCAACCGGAGAGCGCATTCTTTTGGACGCCGGACGCCCGCTGGATACGCCTGACGATGCTCCAACGCCCACGCCGCCAAGCCTTGCCATTGACAGTCCTGTTTTGGGCGTGCTGCTTTCCCATGCCCATACTGATCATTGCGGCTTGCTTGGCGTCCTTCCTGCGGACTGGCCTGTCTATTGCGGGGAAGCCACAGAGTCTTTACTGTATCTGTCCGCCGCATTGCGCAAAGAAAGCATTAGTCAACGATGCAATCATTGGTATAGCGGGGAACCTCTTTTTCTTGGGCCTTTCACCATTACGCCCTGGCTTATCGACCATTCAGCTTTTGATGCCTACGCTCTACAGGTTGACGTAGCTGGAAAGTCAATTCTCTACTCCGGCGATTTCCGCGCTCACGGCAGAAAAGCCAAGCTCACTGAAAACTTGATGCGTAATCCACCAAAAAGCCTTGATGTTCTTATTATGGAAGGAACAAATTTGCCAAGTTCCAATGTGCCACTCAAGGAAACGGCCACCGAGAGCGAGTTGGAGAAAGATTTTGGACGTCTGTTTCAAGAAACCAAAGGCCGCGTGTTTGTAAGCTGGTCTTCGACTAATATTGACCGTACTGTGACTCTATATCGAGCTTGCAAGGCCAATGGACGTATCCTGGTTCCCGACCTTTTTTGCATGATGGTGCTTATGCGGCTCGGTAAATTTGCCAAAGGTCTTCCACAACCGGAATGGAACCCCGCTTATATGCGGGCTGCCGTCACCAGCCGCATGACCTATTTGGCAAACCGCTTGGGAGAACCGGATATTGTGAGCGTTCTCAAAAAACACAATGCCGCCATGAGTGCATCCCGGCTTGCCGAGGCACCGGAGAAATGGGTGATTATGGCCCGGAGCAGCCTTGTTGACGACTTTGCGCGAAAAGGCGTGGCTCCGAACAAGGATGATATCTGGATATGGTCACAATGGAAGGGCTATCTTGAACAAGAATCCTCGCAAAAAATGAAGGACTTTTTTACCCCCTGCCGGATGGAGTACGTCCACAGCAGTGGCCATGCTCCGCCTGACGTGTTGCAGCAATTTGCCAAGTCTATGAATGCGAAAATGCTGATCCCAGTGCACGGGGAAAACTGGCAAGAACACGCCGATAGTTTTTCAAACAACGTACATATTAATAATGGCCAATGGGTCGCAATACAGTAGGGGTAACATCAAATGTCTTTCTTTCGTAAATTTTCTGCAATCGAAGCTCTGAAAAATGAACCGCTGTTTGCAGAACATCTCTTTGCCGACATTGTAACCGGCAAACAAAGAGGACGCCAAAAAGAAAATCGTCTGGTTTTTCCTGCGGTACGCGACGAGCGGATTGATTTTTATTGGGGAGGGGGAAAGCTGTTTGCTTATAAACCTAAGTCGGGGTTTGAGACTCATCACAAATATGCCTCTGTGATTGTGGGCAATACAGGCGACTATGTTTCAGAATCTGCTTTGGAAAACGGCGGGCTTCGGTTGATCCAAAATTTTTGCGAGGGCTATGAAAGAATCAAGGAAAACTGTGAACGATACAGCGGTCTGGAGGCGTTGGGGGTATCCTCTCTTTACGAACGTTTTTCATGTGCGAAAAATGAAGCGTCTCCTGTGGTGATTCTCGATATAGAAGCCTCATTTGCCAAGGATGATAGCCAGGAAAAGGACAGAATAGATATTGTTTCTCTCGACACGGAGAACGGCACAATCCGGTTTGTTGAAGCCAAACACTACAGCAACAATGCCTCTTTGAGAACCTCATCGGGTAAACCTGCCGTTTACACTCAAATGAAACGGTATGCGGAGCAAATCCACCAAAAATCCGAGGCCATCCTTGAAGCCTACCGCAGTCACGTTCAAGTAATCAACGCTCTTTTTGCAGTAAAAATTGCTGAACCTGTAAGGATTGATCCCGATCCCATTCTTTTAATTTTTGGATTCGACAATGAACAGCGTAGCTACCTTAAAAAGGAAATTATAGCCCCGATGAAAAACGATGGACTGCGTGTATACGGCATTGGTGAAATTAAAAAGTCTGAGTTGTCTGTTGTTTTCAGGGGTGGAAAAGAAAATTGGTAACATGAATTTATTTGTAGTAGTTCATGTATAGACCCGCCCTTTGAGTCAAGGTATTTCTTCACGAAGC
>CBDTTM010000102.1:0-8932 GCA_965363355.1 uncultured Selenomonadaceae bacterium
ATCTTCGCGTGCTATGGCTTATATTGGAATCAATGGAAAAGATGGGAAAACAATTTGGGGCGCCGGGATGGATACGGATATTATAACAGCTTCGGTAAAAGCTTTGATCAGTGCGATAAATCGAATGAAAGCATGACGATTTTTAGGCGTTTTTATGAACTGAGGGTTGAAAATGAAACGGCAGCGAAAAAAACAGTCCTATGGATATAAGATAATATTGGCTATTTTGTTAGGGCTGGCTGCTCTGGGCATTTTTTATTTGCATGTACAGAAAAAAGAACAACCTATCCAAAATGAAACAGAAATTGCTATTTTGGGCAGTGCGGAAGTTTCTCAAGGGAAAATGGCGGAGTATATCAAAAAAAGAAACCCGAATCCGAAGCTGAACTGCAGCGTTGAGGCCCTGGTCCAGTTTTATTACGAAGAAGCTCAAATAGAAGGTGTTCGGGCGGATTTGGCTCTTTGCCAGGCGATTAAGGAAACGGGATGCTTTTCCTATGGGGGCGATGTTGTACCGGAACAAAATAATTATTGTGGTCTGGGAACAACTGGAAATGGTGTCGAAGGCAATTATTTTTCTTCGCCAAGGGAAGGAGTTCGTGCACATATTCAGCATCTTTTAGCCTATGCATCGACAAGGCCTCCACGGCAAAAAATAGTAGATCCAAGGTATGAATTGCTGAAGGAAAAACGTCCGGAAATTTTTGGCAAAGTGACGACGTGGGTGGGGCTCAACGGCGTTTGGGCGGTTCCAGGAAAAACGTATGGACAGGATATTTTGACTATGCTCGCTTCGATAAAGTCTATGAACTAATTGCTAGAATTTAAGAGGAAAAGAACAATTCTTGGCGAATATATATCAATAGAAACCAATCCTCTGCACGTGCAGCTCGTATTTTATTTTGCGGTTGACGAAATACCAGTGGGGCGGAACTTTCTATGGAGGTTGGATGCATTTTTACAGGTGATAGTGAAAAAGTGACTTCCGTTTAATAGACATCAATTTGAAGGAGTGGATTTTATGACGGTTAAAATTATGATTGTTGATGATTCTCCATTTTCCCGGACGCTTATTGCGGAAACTTTGACGGACGGCGGTTATGAAGTCGTTGGTGAAGCGGATTCGCTTGAAGCAGCGTTGGAAACCTATGCGGCGGTCAAGCCGGATATTGTTACCATGGACATTGCTATGCCGGAAAATGATGGATTTGAGGTAAGTCGAGCACTTCTTCGACAAGATCCCAAAGCCAAGATTATCTTGTCAAGTTCGATGAAAGATGAAGAAACTGAAATGGAAGCTAAGCGTATAGGTGTTTGTGGCTATGTGCAAAAGCCAGTAGAGGCGGAGAATCTTTACGAAGTCATTCGTAAGGTATTGTCACCGGATACGCTTTTCCAGGATTTGATGGCGCGCGGCCTAGAGACTTTTAAAGAAGCTTTGGCACAAAATCTTACACGCATGGCAAAAACACCGGTTACCTATCTTGATGATGCCGAAATCGAAGATCCTTATAAGTCAAAAGGGGTAACGACGGTGATCGGGATCATCGGGCAATATACGGGCACCATGATCATGGACTTGTCATCGGATGTTGCCAACAAAATCGCTGAAGCGATTTTGCGTCGTCCGCCTAAAAATGACGAAGAAGTATTGGCAATGGTTGCAGAACTAGCCAACATCATCGGCGGAATCGCATGTTCCATGCTTAACAAGAAGGAAAAGGCACTTGGCCTTAGGGTTTCACCTCCTAGTATATTCCACGGGAATTCAGCTGAGTTGGTAAGCCCTAGCGTTAAAATACAAAAATCTTTAGCCGAAACTGAATATGGAGAAATTTTCTTAGGTGTGGGCTTTAAAAAGGGGTCGACATTATGGATGTAAATATGATCAATCCAATTTTGACAGCATTTTCGGAAATCTTGCCGCAAATAGGCTTTCAAAGCATTGAAAAGAAAAAAGTCTCTTTAGGCAGTTCAACTTTCGATTACGATGGGGTGCTGCTCAATATTGCCATGCTGGGCAGTTTGAAAGGTGTCATTTTATTGGGCATGAGTTTTGATAATGCCAAGAAGTTTGCTTCCAAAATGATGATGGGCATGGAAGTGACGGAATTTGATAAATTAGCGCAGAGTGCTATTTCAGAAATGGGCAATATGGTCTGTGCTAACGCTTGTACCCAGTTTACCAAAATGGACATCAATGGGCTCGATATATCACCACCGACCCTGATGATGGGCAATGGTGGTCAGGCCACTTTGCCAGTTCCGCAAACCATTGTCATAGATTTTGATTGTGATGGTATTGAGGTTAGAGTATACGTCGGCTTAGGTTGATGAATAAAAACAAGCCGTCAGCGATATTAAAGGTCGCTGGCGGCTGTTTTCATATAAAGAAAATTTGCGTAAAAAAACGACTGCAACTAAGTGCAGCCGTTTTATGTAATACTTATTTACCGAAATAACGTTTGAGTAAGCCGTTAAAGCCACAACCATGACGAGCTTCATCTTTAGCCATTTCATGAACAGTATCATGAATTGCATCGAGATTTTGCTGTTTAGCAAGTGTTGCCAATTCTTTTTTGCCTGCGCAAGCGCCGTGTTCAGCAGCAACGCGAAGTTCAAGGTTCTTTTTCGTGCTGGATGTTACGACTTCTCCGAGCATTTCAGCGAAGCGTGAAGCATGATCTGCTTCTTCGAATGCATAGCGTTTGAAAGCTTCAGCGATTTCAGGATAGCCTTCGCGATCAGCGACACGAGCCATTGCTAAATACATACCAACTTCAGTGCATTCGCCAGTGAAGTTTTGACGAAGACCTTCTATGATTTGCGGGTCAAGACCTTCTACGATGCCGACACGATGTTCGTCAGCGTAAACCATTTCGCCGCTTTGTTCAACAAATTTTGATGCAGGAGCTTTACAGATTGGGCACTCAATTGGTGCGCTATCTCCTTCATGTACATAACCACAAATACTGCAAACAAATTTTTTCATTTAAAAACCCTCCAGTTATTATTTATATATTCGGACCGTACCGCCTTTTGAGTGCTCTGCGGTATCGGCTATGTCCTAATTATAACGAAAGAGGGATAGAATGGAAATTGGCAAATTTGGGCAAATTTCCTGTTTAACACAAGGTTTTCATTGTTTATCTCAAAAATACAGCGAAAATCTTAGTTATTTGATTTTGATTATTAATTAATAATAATTATCGTTTGAATAGAAAGAGTTCAGATGAAGTTTATTTATAGGGAAATATGTGATACAATTTAATCTTAAGATAAGATTTTATTTTAGAAAGGTTTATCAACATGTTTCAGATGAAGACAAACAATCCCGAGCAAACTTACCAGTTGGGGCAGAAATTTGCCGCAGCGATGAAGCCAGGAATGACAATCTTGCTTGAGGGAGACTTGGGTGCGGGAAAAACGTTGTTTGTGCAAGGCTTTGCCGCTCAGTTGCAAGTGAAAGAACAGGTGACGAGCCCGACGTTTAACTTAATGAATATATATCAGGGCGATTGTCCGATTTATCATTTTGATCTCTATCGGTTAGAGCAGGAAGAAGAACTCGATGAAATAGGGTTTTATGAGTATAGTGAGGCCCCGGATGGAATTGTCATTATTGAATGGCCAGATAAGTTTCCAGACTGCTTGCCCAAAGAAGCGTTCTATATAAAGATAGAACTAGGAGAACTGCCGGATCAGCGTAAAATCTGCGTGGCACTTAAGGGCGAAACACACAAAGATCTATATGAGGAGTTGGAAACATCGTGCCTATATTAGCCCTCGATACGGCGACAATGGTGTCAAGTGTAGCCATTGCTTCTGCCGATAAGCTGCTGGGAGAACTTACCTTGCAGACGAAATTAACCCATTCTGAAGTCTTGATGCCGCATATTGCACAGATTTTAGAGATGACAAAAGTGAGAAAACAAGATTTGGATGCAATCGCAGTGAGCATTGGTCCAGGATCTTTTACAGGCCTACGCATTGGCCTTGCAGCTGCAAAAAGCATGGCATATGCGCTTTCATTGCCAATCATTGGGGTATCTACCTTAGAGGCGATGGCGTATCACTATCCGGTTCCGGGTGTGTATATAGCGGCTTTGCTCGATGCACAAAAAGGAAATGCCTATGTTGCGATATATGAATATATAGAAGGAACGATGAAAGAAGTAGAAGCAGTTGTCGTAGATTCCTTTGAAAATATTTTAATGAAGTGTCAGCAGCTTGATAAAAAAGTGGTACTGCTTGGCGATATTGTGCAAAAAAATATGGGCCAAGTACAGTCTGCTGGTGAAAACATCATCGCTGCATTGCCTCATACGGTAATGCCTCGTGGCGCCAATGTAGCTCGTGTTGGTTTGCAAAAACTTGCAAATGAGCAGGTAGATAATCTGATGGAAATCGAGCCGGTTTATATACGGCGCTCAGAAGCGGAAGTCTTATGGGAAAAACGCCAACAAAAGCAGGCCGAACAATGAGGCTTCATTTCAAAAAAATGACGACAGAGGATGCTGCAGCTGTTGAAGAGGTTGAAAAAGCTTCTTTTGGTATGCCATGGTCAAGAGAGTCTTTTTGGGAAGAGGCAGCAAATGACAAAGCGTATTATCTACTTGCCTTGGATGACGATAAAGTCATCGGTTATGCCGGGACTTGGGTGCTTTTTGATGAAGCGCATATCACAAATGTCGCAATAGCACCAAGTTGCCGCGGAAAAGGTATTGGGCTTGAGCTGATGCGTGAATTGATGAAAATCGTAAAAACACTTGGCGCTAATGCGATGACACTTGAAGTTAGGCCATCTAATACAGCGGCAAGGGCGTTATATGAAAAACTTGGTTTTAAGAGTGTTGGATTGCGTCCAGGCTATTACCAAGATACTGGCGAAGCGGCCATGATCATGTGGCTGACGAAATTATAAATGGATGCACTAAATGGAGGATTTGTTTTGAAAGAAGAAAGAGAATGTCTGACACTAGCTATTGAATCGAGTTGCGATGAAACTTCAGCTGCTGTTTTAGTTGGAGGCCGCACGGTATTGTCTAACATTATTTCGACACAGATACCGGTGCACCAAAAATTTGGCGGCGTTGTGCCGGAAATTGCGTCTAGAAAGCATATTGTAAATATTATGCCGGTTATCGATGAAGCTCTGCGGCAGGCAAAAGTAGAACTTACAGATATTGACCAAATTGGCGTAACTTATGGGCCAGGCCTAGTCGGAGCCTTGTTGGTGGGAGTCTCGGCGGCAAAATCACTGGCGTTTTCCTTAGATGTTCCACTTGTTGGCGTAAACCATTTAGAAGGACATATTTTTGCCAACTTTTTGGCGCATAAAGAACTCAAACCGCCGTTTGTTGCCTTGGTTGTTTCTGGTGGACATACATCTTTGGTACATATGAAAGATTATAATTCGTTCTCCTTGATTGGACAGACACGCGATGATGCAGCGGGTGAGGCTTTTGATAAGGTGGCAAGAGTCATGGGCCTGCCGTATCCTGGTGGACCTCAAATCGACAAATTGGCACGTGAAGGCAATCCCGAGGCAATCGATTTTCCCCAGGCATTGAAGGAAAAAGGAAATTATGAATTTAGTTTCAGCGGATTGAAATCAGCGGTCATCAATTATCTGCATAATGCCGAACAAAAGGGCCTTGTAATAAACAAAGCCGACGTTGCTGCTTCTTTTCAAAAAGCGGTAGTGGATATCTTAGTGAGCAAAGCTATTTCGGCTGTGCGGCAAGCAGGCCTTGATACGCTCGTCTTAGCTGGAGGAGTAGCGGCAAACAGCTCTTTGGAGGCCTGTCTTCGTCAAGCTGCGGATAAAGAAAATATTCAATTTTATTATCCGGATCGGATTTTATGTACAGATAATGCGGCAATGATTGGCTGCCGGGCCTACTATCAAAGCCAGGCAAAACAATTCTCGGATTTGTATTTGAATGCAGTTCCGGGATTGCAACTTACAAATAAAGAAACATAATCATTCAATGAAGAATGAGTTTACTGCTGTTATCGGCGGGCTTAAAAAACCTGCCTGGGAGATGTTGCAGATAGGCTCATTCTTTTTTTGTATACAATATTTTCCTAGGAAAAGAAAGGATTATGCAAGAAGCAGGTTGAAAATAGATTTTAGTTATGAATGGAGGGCACAAATGAAAACATTGATGGAGTATTGCCAGAAGTTCTCAAATTTAACTGCTATGCAAAGGGAAATCATCAAACGCATGAGCGTCAGTTTCCCGCTTGTTGCCGATTTGGCACATGCGCATTTGAGTGTTTACGTTAAGGCAAAAGAGGCAGATAAGCTTTTGGTGCTGACACATATCAAACCACATACAACGTTTAGCACAGCTTCATTGAATGAAGCTGGATGTTTGATTCGTAAGCAAGAAGAACCTATTATTTGGGCCACCATGTCCACTGGCCGCCAGATGCAAGGCAAACGTGAGTGGGACTGGGGCTATATGATTGATATGTATACATATGCGATACATGACGGTTCAGAAGTGATTGGCGTCGTAAGCTTTGCCACGAACTCAGATGATTTTAAGCCCGATGTGTATGCCCAAATTTTACAAACTGCACAGATCATTTTGATCAATGCCAGAAAACCGTTGGATCCTGAACTCTATAGACCGCTTTCTGCCAGCGATGGAATCATCATAACTGACAAGCATAACCGTATTATTTTTGCCAATACGGCAGCTGTGCGCATCTATAAGGTTTTGGGTGTAGCGCATCTCATTGGGTTTCACATGTTCGACCGGCAGCTGACGATGCATATCACCAAAGAAACCATTGTGAGTCAGCACCCACATGAAAAAGAGCTTGAAGCTGGGGGACTTATCCTCGTGCAGCGCAATATACCGATTATTGATGGAGGAGCTTTACTTCGCCGGGTTGTGATTACCTCGGATGTCACGGAAGTTCGGATGAAAGATAAAGAAATACAGATCCAGTCCGCAGTCATTCAGGAAATCCATCATCGAGTCAAGAATAATTTGCAGACCATTGCCAGTCTCCTAAGGCTCCAGTCAAGGCGGTCTAAATCTGCCGAAGTCAAAGCAGCTCTTAAAGAGAGCGTCAATCGCATCCTGAGCATATCCGTAGTTCATGAATTTTTGTCACAACAAGATGCAGAATACATCAATGTAGTTGAAGTGACTAAAAATATTTTGGACCTTATCAGTCAGAACATGCTCGATCCTGAGTTCAAGCTGGAAACATCCTTTACTGGGCCTAATATCATTTTGCCATCGGCGCAAGCTAGCAATTTGGCATTGATTGTAAATGAGCTCATTTTAAATTCCATTGAGCATGCTTTTGTCGGAAAACCAAAAGGAATCATTGGGTTGGATATAAAAAAGACCGAGGAAGAGTATTTCCTCGACCTTTTTGACGATGGAGACGGGTTGCCGGAAAATTTTGATGCCAGGCACTCAAGGTCGCTGGGACTACAAATTGTTCGAACCCTCGTCGAAGATGATATGGGAGGAACGTTTGGTTTATATAGCGAAAATGGCACCCATGCCAAAATTACAATTCCCCGCAGCATAGAAAGAGAGGTATAAACGCATGAAAAATTTAAAACTTGTTATTGCCGATAATGAATCGATTATCCGTATGGATTTAAAAGAACTATTAGAAGAAGCCGGACATGAAATTGTTGGTGAAGCAATCGATGGCTATAAGGCAGTAGAGCTTACAAGGAAATATCATCCGGATTTGGTCATCATGGATATAAAAATGCCAGAAATGGATGGTATCGCTGCGGCGAAAGTCATCTCCAACGAGAAATTGGCACCAGTTCTTTTGTTGACGGCTTTTAGTCAACCTGAAATCGTAGAGCGGGCGAAAGATTCAGGAGTGCTCGCTTATCTGGTGAAACCGGTAAAGGAAAGCAATCTTTTTCCGGCAATGGAAATCGCCTTGTCCCGTTTTCAGGAAATGCAGCAACTTGAAAGTGAGCTGGATAACATTAAAAACTCGCTTGAAATGCGTAAAACACTAGATAGAGCCAAGGGAATCTTAATGGACGCGTATGGGCTCACTGAATCGGAAGCATATCGGCGCATTCAGCAATATAGCATGGCAAAACGCAAAAGCATCAAGGATGTCGCAGAATCGATTATTCGGTCAGCACTAAAAAATAAAGGATGATTTGATTTTTTTTAATACAGGGAGAAGCGTGGTGTTTCTCCCTGTATTTTTGCTTAAAAAGCCGCTGTTTTCCAAAAAAATACTTGATTTTTTGCCTGAAATTATATATGATAAGAACTGTAGTTAGCACTCAGATAAAGAGAGTGCTAACAAAAGATTTACAAATACAGGGAGGAAGATAAAATGATTAAGCCATTGGGCGACAGAGTTGTCATTGAAGTTTCAGAAGGCGATGTAAAAACTGCAAGTGGTATCGTATTACCAGATACTGCAAAAGAAAAACCGCAGAAGGGCAAAGTTGTAGAAGTTGGCACAGGCAAAGTTCTTGACAATGGTCAAAGAATAGCTTTGGATGTAAAAGCTGGCGACAACATTATTTTCTCCAAGTATGCCGGGACTGAAGTCAAAGTGGATGGCAAAGATTATTTGATTGTCAGCGAACGCGACATCTTAGCGATTGTTGAATAATTCTAAATAACGTAGGCGAACAGATAAATTTAGGAGGTAATATACATGGCTAAACAGATTTTGTTTGACGAAGAAGCACGTCGTGCTTTAGGAAGAGGCGTTGATGCACTAGCAAACGCTGTAAAAGTAACATTAGGACCAAAAGGCAGAAATGTCGTTCTTGATAAAAAATTTGGTGCTCCAACAATAACAAATGATGGCGTAACCATCGCTCGTGATATTGAATTGGAAGACCCGTTTGAAAATATGGGCGCACAGCTCGTTAAAGAAGTAGCAACAAAGACAAATGATATTGCCG
>CBDTTM010000103.1:0-8896 GCA_965363355.1 uncultured Selenomonadaceae bacterium
TATCCTTATCTGGATCAATGATAATTTGCAATTGGTGTTGTACCAATCGATACTGAGCCTCATCGAGAATACATTCAAAAACAGAGTTTTGTACACGCTGACCATATTTAACACAAAATTTCGCTACTTTTCTAAGCCGGCGCTTCCCTGCCTCATCTTCTGTATTAACATCATACGTGACTAAAATCAGCATAGCATCACCTCATTTCCATAAAAACGCCGGATATTCTTCTAAATCTCCACGCAGTGAACGTGCCAGCAGTAGTGATTGCACATAAGGAACCAGCCCCCAATAAATTTTTTCTTTTAAAAAGGGATGAGTTATCTGTTCTCGTTTTTTCTCCTGCCATTCTTTTAATAAGATTTTTCTTCCCTGGTCATTAAGCCAAACAACACCATTTTCCTTTTCTTGAAAATGCACTGGCTTTATAATCCGGTTATTTATAAGTGTCAATATAAAACGATCTGCATAAATACTACGGAACTCCTCCATTAAATCAAGAGCCAGCGACTCCCGCCCCGGACGATCTCGATGTAAAAATCCAACATAGGCATCAAGGCCCACACTTTCTAATGCTGCAGCGCAGTCATGAGCAAGAAGTGTATAAACAAACGATAACATAGCATTTACTTTGCCGATAGGCGGACGCTTATAACGGCCATCAAATGGAAATTCCTTTTTGTTTTGCAAAATCAGCTCAGAAATGGCCGAAAAATAAAATCGAGCTGCATTTCCTTCTATTCCACGAAGAATTTCCAAGTCTTCACTTCTCCGTGCTTCTTTCATAGATAGAAACAGATTCTGGCTTACATCTTCTAATAAGGCAATATCGACATTTAAAGGATGATCTCTTTTGGCACGCTCCAATACCATACGGCTATTATAAATTTTTCCCACAATAAAGTTTCGCGCGAAAAAACAGGATGTAGAAGCATCCTCTGATATTTCATATTGCCGCTTTCTAAGCAGCACATTCCCCCTGCTCGGTCCACAAACTCTGGCCAGAAATCTACCATTGGTCTTGAGAAAACAAAGTCCGATATTTCGTTTCGCGCACTCTCCCATAAGTGCCGGACTGGCCCCCTTATAACCAAAATATAGGATGTTTTCTAAAGTGAGAAGAGGTACCCGACCCAGCGTTTCTTCATCACGTTTGACAGCCACATTTTCATTTTCAAGCGCAAGATAAGAATCTTCCGTCAAAATAAATAAAGTGTTGAGTAAATGACGCATTTATTCATCTCCCAAAAACTGCTGATAATAATCGACTACGGAAATATTTCGACAAAGTTTTGGCAAGCAAAGGTCTTTTAGCGAGCAGGATTGACATTTTTTCGTTGGCTTGGTTTTTGGTGTTGTGCCACGACGAAATGCTGCATGCATTTCTTTGAAAAGGGCTTGTAAACGACCACGAAGCTCTTCTGTAAAAATCACTTCATCGCGACGATGGATTTCATCATAATACAGATATCCCTTCGAAATCTCACAACAAAGCATTTCTTCAAGACATAACGCCTGCGTGCAAAGCTGCAACACATCAACATCATCACTTTTCGGTTTACCGCGTTTATATTCAATTGGCGTAACCTGCCACAAACCATCACGGCCATAAAGATGGGCCCCTTCATTACTTTGCAAAAATTCCACGACGTCACATTGACCGACAGCACCAATTTCCGCGGAAAAAATCCGCATTCCCCGGCTAATCAAAAGATCGCCCCGTTTTTCCGTAAACGATTCATCGTGACATCGTTCATGAATGATTTCACCTTCTACCGTACGCAGATTTTCCTGCCATTGACATTCAAGATGAATAAGTGCCCATTGCCTCCGACAAAAAGCAAAATGCTGAATGCCGGAAATCATCAAAAAATCGTCTTCATTATACATCATCTATATCATGCGCAGGCACTCTACACCCTGCGGCAAATGATCATTATCCACATGTATTTCATAATCCTGATATGTCCGGGCAGGCATCGAAGGATCTTTGCGTTTTACCGATATCGTATCAAAAAGTTTATATGCCGGAGCATTGCCTAATTCATTTTCATGCTTAAATACAATGAGTTCACGTACTGACATGTTGCCCCGGGCAGCGGAATGATCAATTTCAAACATATTAATTATACTCTGCCAAAGCTTTTCCAGATCGGCTTCATTAAATCCGGTAACTTTGCGGGCAAGATTCGCCGATATATAACCTTCCACTTTA
This sequence comes from uncultured Selenomonadaceae bacterium, assembly GCA_965363355.1. GTDB lineage: Bacteria > Bacillota > Negativicutes > Selenomonadales > Selenomonadaceae > CBDTTM01. The sequence goes on from CBDTTM010000103.1 coordinate 2,217, forward strand.
TAAAGTGCATAAGGAACAATATATTTTCTGCCCATTTCTGTATTTTTCACCTGTGCATCTTTTTCTGTCGTAATGGCAATGCGTGTAATCCCAATTTCTTGCGGCATAATCGGATCAATGCTACGGGCAAAGCCGAGCTGGACAGGTCCACGAACCTGTCCACAATTTAAAGCCGATTTAACAAAGGTCGTCATAACAGCACCAAATGCACGAATGTCATAAAAATTTCCGCACATGAACTTGGATATTTTCATATCTAAATCCGAATCATTCTTCTTTGCCTCTTTAATATCTGCCTCTTTAAGCCCCAGATATGCATATGCTTCTTTGTCACTTCGTTCCAATGGCACATGATCCTTAACGTAAATGCGGCAGCCTTCTTCTCCTTCAAAAGCAGCTTCTATATAATTTCTGATTTTGCGTTTTAAACATACATCGGTGACGATACCGTGCCCTGTTTCCTGATCAACACGAGGCATATTCCCTGCATCGGGATCTCCATTCGGATTGCCATTTTCCACATCGAACAAAACTACAAACTCATAACGATTTTTAATTGCTTCAGTCATTTACTTTTTCCTCCTTTTTTTCGTACCGTTTCTGTGTCTGATGATAGTACCCTAAAATAAAAGCTCCCTGTCTTTCAAGCGGCAGATATTTGGGCAAGGGGTTCGTACTCATTTCAATTTTCACCATAATACTCGTAAGTTGTTTTTCAAAATACACCTTTTTCCCCTGTTCCAGTTTGCGCAAATGATGATTTGCCAATTTCTGAAGGAGTGGAAATACATTTGCTGGCGTTGCACAGGCAGAATCAAAATAACGATCTTTAATGGTCGCATTAATCCCCGGATTTGCCGACTGCTGGATATGCTCCAACACAGCAAATAACCGCCCTAAAACATATTCCACAGCACTTTCCTCTTCATTAAGTCCCACGTTGATCTGCCTCCCTCGATTTTCATAACCATTTTTATTCAAACAGGCCTTTAAAATTGCCGCCCGCCGATAATTGACTTTGCTCGGTCCTTCTTCTGCACGAATCCTCAACATGATCTGTTGAAACAAGGCCACCGGATATGGTCTATTTTGGAGAATTGCACGCATGACTGCACCAGCCATCAGCGGTGAAGCAACTTTTTCCCGTGAATTCTTAGATACGGTTTCCTGCAAAATCATCCAAAGCGGAATATGTCCAAACGTTTCGAAAGAAGGCTTTTCCATTTTCATCCGCTCGACATGTGCAGCGATATTTTTCAAAGTCTCACCAAAAGTGCTTTGCAGAAAGAATCGCACAGAAAGCCGGGCTGCATTTGGTGCCAATCCTAAAATATAAAAGGGATTTTCATAGGAGAGCCGTATTCCTTCAAAATCAATCTCTTCATTTTTGACAACCTTATCAAAAATACTTTCCAGCTGTGTATCATCGATGTACCTGGAATCGCCTAAAAATGTTCCGGCAAAAAAATCCTGATAGACTTCACTATTTTTTTCTGCCCAATAGACAATCGTCGTATCTCCCAAGGTTCTGGCATGCGCTTTGTCCGCCAAAAGCTGGTTAAGTACAGTTCCATAGGCAAATGCTGCATATTCAGAGACCGGAGCATTTAGTCCCTGTTCACCAATTCGTCCATAGGATTCATACGCGGGCGCATTGAAGGACACCAACGATGATCCTGATGATTGTGCGCCGATAACACCCTTAATAGAAGGATGCAGTCTGGCGATTGGTGCTTTTTCTCCGGTTACGAGGCACTGCATAACCACAGCATCTTCTCCTGCCTGTGCATTTTGCCACAACGAGCGAATCTCTTTATCTTCCTGGGCATATTGGTCTCCAACAAAAAAAATAAGGTTCGCTCCCGCTTTAATTTCCTCCAGATAAGGAACCAACTTTTGATGCTGTTCTGCCAATGATGGCTTCCATTTCGCAAAGAAATTACGAACTGCTATCGTAGCTTTGGATTTTCCCTCTGCTAAAATCCGCTGGTGAAGTTCCTTTGCAGCTTCAAAACATTTAAGGCTTCGTTCTGGTTTGCCCTTATTGTCAATTCCCAGAAAGTAGCTGGAATTCTCACAAAGAAACTGTGAAACTATATTCACTGCTCTTTTAACCTGTTCAGGAACAACCATAATCTGTGGTACTTCAACTGTTTTTTTCCCACGCTGTTCCGTTTTTTTCAACGTTATAACATCTATTAAATCACCATCAGCATTAAGTTCCAAGGCAAAGGATACTTTTACCTTCGTCCAGCCCTTTTGCGGAACCTTATTGTCTGCGAGCAAAGCTTCATATTGTTTTACAAGCGCTTCTAAAATCATCTGTGCACCTCACAGTCTCGCAGATCCAGAACGCCATCTTTTAACACCGCCCGAAAAAAAAGAGGTATAATATTATTTTTGTCTGTATAATTCATATCATACAGCATATATCCTAAATCCTTTTCTTCGTTTTCATAAACAGTTGGCACTTTGTCTTCCTCAAAAGGTTTAAAGTTTGCCGAAAACTCCCGACAGCCAAAATACGGCTGATGATAAAACTGCCCTTTTTGCAAACGTCGCTTAAAGATATCACAAAACTTACCTTCATTATCGCTCTCATTTGCTTTTGTCGTGAGTTCAAAATGCGCTTCAATCACATACCGGACATTCTTTAATATCATAGAAGCCCGTTGTTGAATATCATTAGCAGTTACCAGGTATAGTTCTTCCTGCGAGCCATTCATCGCCGAACGCATTTTATGCGCTGATATTTTTGACTTGACCTCGTTGCGGCGAATATTGGCAAATTTGATCTCATGGCAAACATGGATCTTATCAATGATCCACATTAATCCAGGATGCCAATATATGGCTTCTAAAATTCCTCTTGCCGCTGACGGCGTCATCATATCATAGGACACACGTTCTGTTTTCATTTCTGGCCGGGAAAACATTGCATAATCTCCCCAAACTTCAACTTTTACACCAAAGCTCATCTTATCACCTCAACCTCATTTATTTTGATGTTTTATGATATATAAAAATTCTACATTTCTAAAATATATCCTAATTGTTAGAACTAACGTAATTTGCAATATTTTGGTTATATTTTTTACATAAAAACGCCTTGCCCATCTTCGATGTTTTGTGCCAAACCTTTTTCTTTATCGTACAGGGATCGATCGGCCAGTATTGTAATCGCATCATCAAGTCTGATTATTTTTTGTGCGGCATGAAGTTTTTCATAAGGTTGATTCTTGTCTCCGCAATAAACATTCACCATATATTTACCAGCCTTTCGCAAAAGCAATCGAGTATATTTTCCGCTTTCGATCTGACCTGTAATCTCTATATTTTCTTCTGTAGGAATATAAATCGGCATCTGCCGTTCTTCAATAAGAACAAATTCTTTAGCAATATCATGAAAAGGCATCGTCGGCTTCTCACTCATAGCTAAGATATTCTTGTGATCTAAAAATTCTTCTCCCTTAAATTTATACAGAACCTCAAAATAATGTTGGATTGCCTGCGGGCTGTCGATACTTACCGAACTGTCGCGCAGAACCTTCTCTGCTGCCTCCCGCGATAGTCGCATATGCTTATTCCGCTTTGTGTCTGGCAGCAAAAAAATTTGGACGACACTTACCTTTTTACTACGCTTGCCTTCCCGATTACAACGTCCGGCAGCTTGCAGGATGCTATCCAGGCCAGCAAGTTCTCTGTATACAACAGGAAAGTCGATATCCACACCTGCTTCGACCAAACTGGTCGCAATAACTCTGCAGGCCTGGCCGTCTTTTAACCGCTTCTTTATTTCTTTTAAAACCTGTATCCGATGGACAGGATAAAGATTCGTAGAAAGATAATATACCCCTTCGTTACTTTTACTGTTCACTAAATCAAACAAGTCTCCTGCACTCTTTTTTGTATTGACAATGCAAAGTACCTGCTCATGTACTGCAATCTTTTTTGCCAAATCTTCCATTTCAAAAATATCGCCCGGCGGTTCAATCTTTGTACGCTGAAAAAAATCATAATTTCCAGTAACATCTCTGCAGATTTCGGTAATTTCCTGCCGTTTAAAAAATGGCTTAAGAGCAGGTTGTGTCGCAGTACAAAGCACCGCGATACAATGATAATGAAGCGTCAGTTCCTCAATCGCACGTGTACACGGACGCAAAAATTCTGTAGGAATCATCTGTGCTTCATCGAAAATAATTATACTGTTCGCTATATGATGCAGCTTGCGGCTTCGTGATGTTCTATTAGCAAATAACGATTCAAAAAATTGTACATTTGTCGTCACAATAATCGGTGCATCCCAGTTTTCTACAGCCAGCCGTTTACAAGCAAACTCAGTAGTTTCATTATCTTCCACAGTATCATATTCCACATTCATATGGTGTTCAACCACATTTTCAGATCCCATAATCTGTCCAAAAACCTGGGCTGTCTGTTCAATAATAGTTGTATAAGGGATAACATAGATAACGCGCTTTTTCTGTTGCTTTTCCGCTGCATGCAGGGCAAATGCCAGAGAAGCAATGGTCTTGCCACCGCCTGTTGGTACTGTCAGATTTTTTATCTCTTCCTGCAGCTCATCACCAGCAGCTACGCACTGAGTTAAAATCTCACAACGTTTTTTGTTAATCGCTGAAACAGGCTTAGAGAGATTCTTCTCTATGTAATCATCAAGGCGCTTTTTCAATGTTTCAATAGAAGCAAATCCTTTGCGATTGTCATTTGCGCTATTCATGAATTCTTCTGTATCAAGAAAATCGGCATCCACCAGACAAGAAAAAAGCATTCGTGTATAAAACATCCAGGAAAATTGATCCTTCTCCCTGCAAATATTCTGATATAGAGACGACCTTCTAACGGAAGTAATTGGCTCATTTTCATTTACATAGGCCTGGTAGTCAGGCAAATGATCCCGCTTGTTTTTGGCCCAAAGCGTATTGCCACTTGCTCCATCACTACATGTTCCGCCATTAGGAAGTCCCGCATGATGTCCGCCAACACAAAAAGCAGCCTCCAACATGCGATTTTTGAAAAATTCCTGCATGCCCGCTGTAGAGTGGTCTACCTTTTTACCCCCTCCATTCCGTATATATATTTGAAAATCATTGGAATACTTTCCAATATCATGATATCTTCCGATAAGTTTAGAAAATGCAGATTCATCAAAAGCTTCAGCAAATTCCCCCGCTAGTTTTGCCGTTCCTAGCAAATGATCCCGCAAACTCTGCTCTTCTCCCGTTTCTTGATTCCTATGTCCAATATATTTCATACCCATACCATCACCAACTTTGCGTTAACCTTATTTCTACTTTTTATAATACTCCTAAAAAAGCCACCATTAAAGGATAATTTTTCATATACGCGACTGTTTTTTCTCGCAAACTTTTTAAACAAATAAATATTCTCCAACCTCCTTACACAGAATATTTTATTCGTGATATTTAGTGCAATTTTCATCGTTTTACTCTTAATAAGGTTTTTCGCATAAAAATAAGCCTCACAGAAAACTCTGTGAGGCCTTGTTATTTCTATGGAGCGGGCGAAGGGAATCGAACCCTCGTGTCTTGCTTGGGAAGCAAGCGCTCTACCATTGAGCTACGCCCGCAATGCGTATTTTACCAACTCAATAATTCTATCATACAGCAAACATAATTTCAAGATATTTACTGAAATTATTTACCAAAAGCACAAGATCACTCGTGGTTATTTCTGGGGAGCTGGCCCGGTAGTGTCACGTTCGATAAATGTATTGGTTAAAACGACTTTCTTATTTTTGCCAGTTTTGATCTTTTCGATGAGGAGTCCCGCCGCATTGGCACCTAGTTCTTTCATGTTCTGGTCCATTGTGGAAAGCTTAGGTTCGACGATATGGCTAAGAGAGATGTTATCGTAACCGATTACGGAAACTTCACTTGGTACGGAAAGGCCGAGTTTTTTGCAGGCATTGACGGCACCGACACCCATGAGATCATTACTGGCAAGGATTGCGGTTGCATGAATCTCCTCAATAGGCTCCATTAATTTGAGTGTTGTATTATCAACTGTATCGGTGCTGTTACCTTCACCTATGTTTATCATGTACTCCTCATGAAACAGCCCATGCTGCTTCATGACGTCGATATAGGCTTGTTCCTTTATCGTATAAGAGTCACTGTTGACGCCGCGAACAAAAAGTATTCGTTCATGTCCATAGTCTAGCAGTTTTTGCAGTGCCAGCCGTGTCCCTTGGTCTTCATCGTTAGCTACATAAGATATATTGGATATTTTGGCATAACTATTGATAAAAACCAGTGGCTGCATCGGCACGATGCGGTCGTAAAAATTTGTTTCTATGTTTTCTGTATTCGGGCTGATTACAATGATGCCCGAGACATTACGCGACATCAAGTCCGTAATGCACTTGGCTTCTTGCTGCGGATCATTTTTGGCGCAGCACAATAAAAGAGAATACGAATCACTGCGGAGCTGTTCTTCAATTCCGTCGATAACTTCGGCAAAGAACATATTGTAAAGACTTGGCACAACGACGCCAATGCTCGTAGAGCGCTGCATATTAAGTTCTCGGGCTTGAATGTTTGGTACATATTGAAGCTCTTCAATGACCAATCGAACTCTTTTTTTCGTCTCTTCTTTTACCGGGTAATTTCCATTGACCACTCGTGACACCGTGGCAACGG
>CBDTTM010000104.1:0-8667 GCA_965363355.1 uncultured Selenomonadaceae bacterium
TTTCATCGTATAGGCGACCTTGCTCCGGCTCCCGATCATCCCGACATAGCGGTACGGTTTTGCCAGTACAGCCTTTAACGCCCGCAAATCATCCTTATGCCCGCGCGTAACAATGACATAATAGGCATTACCGCCAAAAAAATTGCCAAGTGCCGCCTCGATATCTTGGCAATACAGCCGATCGGCTAAAGGAAACCTATCTCGATTAGCAAACTCTTCCCGGTCATCGATAACGGTAAGGTTAAATCCTAGGATTTTTGCAATTGCTGCCGTCTCCAGTGCTACATGGCCTCCGCCAACAACAATGAGTTCTGCCGCTCCACTTAATTTCTCAATGAAGATATCCCTGCCATTTTTATGTTGAAGCTGTGGAAACCCCGCTTCTTTCCTTGGCTCAATTCCCTGCGCCAAAAAATCTTTTTCCAGATATTTTTCTCCGCAAACAGGCACAAGCTCTGTGGCAACAAAAACCTCGCCTTGCTCTGAAAAAAGCTGCAAAATCTCTTCATGTATAGATTTCATATCGCCCGCCCCACAGCAACCATAGTCTTTTTCAGCTGCTTCGAAATCCATCTGGCTTTATCGAGTTCCTCATCACCATCGACTTTATTGACAATTGAGACAAACCTGCCAACAACATGCTTTCGGCTGCCTTGCTTGCTTTGGAAAATCGCGGCAAAATCCTTTGCTTCCACACAATCATTCAGTGATTTCCCCAGAAAATCCGCGGCTAATTCCGCTCGATGGCAACAGTCTGAAATAGACCGCCCCAATGCATCGATTCCAGCAACAGCGACGACCAAATCTGTATGTACTGGCAATACAGGTTCATGCTCCGCTGGCACTTTGATTGGCAGTCCCTTTGCCCCATCTGCTTCAACCAATAAATAATCACAGTTTTGCTCAAGCTGCCGAAAAGCTGCCAAACTCAGAGCCTTTAGCTTTCCTTCACCTGCATCGTTGCCCGCAATGACAATTTTCCCTGCACCTGTATATTCTTTTATCTGTGGGATTTGCGCGTCTGTCATAAAAAATCCTTCGGGCTTTCGTATATGGGTTGTCGTCGTTATAATCACCTTTTTGCCATTGACACAAAGTTCTTTGGCTAAAGCCTCTATCAATGTCGATTTTCCCCCACCGCCAACAAAAGCAATGATTTTATCTTCGTCTTCAATTTTCAAAGCCGCCCGTAAAGATTCTACTTTTTGCGTTCTACCATTTTTCAGGCAAAAAATTCTCATAAAAATACCTCATCGATTCTCTCATAACTGATTTTTTCACGTATAAGCAAAGACAAAACTCGTTCATTATATTTGCACTCTGTGCAAAATGCCAATCCGCAACCAGCGCGGATCTGCGCTGGTACAGGAATCAACCGCCCCGGCAAAGGCTCTAGTTTCGCCAATTTTTCAAATTTCATTGCCATTGTAGTTGTAGCAAACAGAACGACTGATTTTTGTTTTTTTACTCTCATCTCAAACCTCCTCAGCCATGGTGATTTCTGCCACAGCTGCAATTGCAGCATCGATATCTGCCTCCGTATTCAAATGAGAAAAACTAAATCGAACAGCACCTTTTGTTATTGTCCCCAAAGCTTTATGCATAAGAGGCGCACAGTGACCGCCCCCGCGAACGGCAATACCATAGTCTGTTTGCAGCAGATCACAGACAACAGCCGAATCAAGCCTGCCTATATTCAAGCTGACAATCGCGGCCCTATGCATGGATGAAAAGTCTCCATAGATCTGAACCTTAGGTAAATTTTTCACGCCAGCCCAAAAACGCTGCATCAGATAAGTCTGCCGCCGATGGATTTCACTCATCCCGTTGTCCAAAATATACAAGATTCCCGCTTTCAGGCCAGCAATCCCATGCGCATTAAGTGTTCCAGCTTCGAGGCGAACCGGCATAGCTGCCGGCTGCACCTTAGAGAAACTTTCAATTCCACTGCCGCCGGAAAAAAGTGGTCGAATCTGACAGCTCGGTCGCACGCACAAACCACCCGTCCCTTGGGGACCCAATAAACCCTTATGCCCTGTGAAACAAACAACATCAATATGATCTTTTTCCATATCAATAGGAATTGCACCGGCCGTCTGCGATGCATCCACTATAAAAAAGATACCATGATTTTGGCACACTTGGCCAATTCGCTCAATATCGACAAGATTTCCCGTCAAATTGGACGCATGTGTACACACCAGCAGGCGCGTGTTCCGCTTGATTGTAGCCTCTAAAGCCTCATAATCAAGTCGCCCTTGGCAATCACTCGGAATTATGCTGAGTTCGACGCCCTGTTCTTCCATTTCATATAAAGGACGAAGAACCGAATTATGTTCAAGCTGTGTGGTAACGACGTGATCACCAGCTGTAAGCAAGCCTTTGATTGCCATGTTAAGCGCCATTGTCGCATTGAGGGTAAATACCACCTGCTCTGGATTATGACTGCCAAAAAAATCTGCCACAAGCTCTCTGGTCTCATAGATCAGACGCGCAGCATCCAAAGCTGAATCATTCGCCCCGCGCCCACTATTTCCCAAGGAAAGAATTGCCTCATACACAGCCTTTGCCACAGATATCGGCTTTAAAAGCGACGTTGCCGCATGATCTAAATAAATCATCGAGCTTGCCCTGAAAAAGCCAACAGAGCTTCCACCACGCCGCCAGATATACAGCGTGCCTTATCTGAAATCGTAAAACAATTTGCCTTTTCTGAAGCTCGTGGATCGATATCAGCAATTTTAAGGCCTTTTGTAACCGGATAGCCATCTCGGATGATGCCGCGCAATATGCCAGAGATAGATGCTCTGACCTGCATGTCTTCAATCTTGGCAATCACTTGGCCTTTCTCGACAAAATCACTGATTTGACTGATATTTTGAATTTTTCCTGAAGCCTTGGCATGGATCACTCGTTCTTTACCAATTCCCTGGATAAGCCCCGGAATCCCCGTATCAGGCATTGCTTGTCCTTCATAAATCAAGCGTCCAAGCTGATGGCCTCGCATCGTTTCAACGACGCAATCCACGTCTATACCAGCGACAAAGCCCGGTCCTAAGGCAATCGTAAAATCTGCCATGGAACGATTGGTCCCTAAATTTTTTTTTGCCAAAATCCCATCCACTAAAACATGTGGTTTGAAAAGCTCCAAAACTTGTGCATTTTCATCGACCAGCAAAGCTGCCCTATCCGCTTGCATGATTTTCTTAGCCTCGTTGAAACTATCGGCTCGCTGGCAAACCACGCCTTCGATTTCAACCAAGCCGTCAAACACGGCTTCACAAACTGCGACTTTACGGCGGATCGCTGCCGGATTCTTTGTTTCAAGGACCAATACCGGATATCCACAGCGTCGCAGCCGATGAATCGTTCCCGTAGCGATATCTCCGCCGCCTCGCACAACAATGATATCCTTCATTTCATAGCCTTCTTTCTCAGGGTTTGATGACCTTTGTTGCTGCCGTCATTTTTTCGACAATGGTATACATATTTGTCACCGATCCCACAGCCAGATGCTCCGTAAGTCCATAATGGTTCAAACAAGTTCCGCAGGTCAGAATTTCAACGCCTGCCATTTCAAGCTCTTTTAAGTCTTCAAGCGAATCCGATGCCAAAGTAGTCATAAAGGCACCGCGATTATAAAATAAAATTGAAGCTGGCAGTGCATCCGCTTTTGCCAGCGCATAGATAAAGCCCTTCAGCAAAACCTTGCCAAGACTCTCGTCACCAGTTCCCATCGTATCCGCTGAAATTGCTACCAACAAACCGCGATCGATATGATCTGCCACAAAAAAATCCGTCACGATATCTTCCTTTTTGCCATGGATATCCCCCACCGTAAAGACAATCTTAAACTCGGATTCGTTTAATTTTTCCTCAGTAGCTGCATAATTTTTCTGCCCAGCCATTTTCAAAAGGTTCTGGACTGCAATCTCATTATCAACCAGTACTTCGACTTGGCCATTTCCCCCAAGCTGCTTGATTGCTTCCTTGGCTTTGACAACTGGTATTGGGCATTGCTCGCCTCTTGCATCGATTTTCATCTTTCAATCTCCTCATCGCTTTTTTTAACTTGTATTTTGATTTCTGCTTGCTGTTTGATTTCTCCGACAATTGCACAGGGCAGACCTAAAGTCTGTATTTGCTTTAAAGCATCTGGCGCATCTTTCGGATGGATTGCTGCTAATAATCCACCGGAAGTCTGCGGGTCGAACAAAATCTCTTCATAAGGAAATGGCACCTCATCAAACTGTACACAATCTCCCACGAAATTGCGGTTTTTTTGCCCCGCACCAGTCAGCAGAAATTCTTCGGCATACATATAAGCTTCTTCTATATAAGGTATCTTATCATAATAAATCACCGCCGAACAAGTATCCGCAATCATTTCTGATAAATGTCCAAGAAAGCCAAATCCTGTTACATCCGTACAAGCATGTACGTCGTATGTTCTTAAAGCCTCAGCAGCGTATTTATTGAGTGTCGTCATCGATTCTATGGCCTGTTCCATCGCCTTTGGCGAAGCCTGGCCTACACGATTTGCTGTTGTAACGATGCCAACACCTAATGGTTTCGTCAAAATCAACACATCGCCTACCTTACAAGCATTATTTTTCAATATTTTTTGTGGATGAACTGTTCCCATCACACTCAACCCATATTTTACGCCTTCATCGGCAATGGAATGCCCCCCAGCTACGACCCCGCCAGCCTCATGGATTTTATCGCTGCCACCGAGCAATATTTTCCCTAAAATATTCAAATCCATTTTTTCCGGAAAGCAAACGATATTAAGCGCTGTTTTGACTTCGCCTCCCATCGCATAAATATCACTTAAAGCATTTGCCGCTGCAATTTGTCCAAAAATATACGGGTCCGTTACCATCGGCGGAAAAAAATCCAAAGTTTGCACGATTGCTAAATCTTCACTGAGTCGATAAACCGCCGCATCATCTGATCCAGAAAATCCCACCAATAAATTTTTATCCTCTACTTTGGGCAGTTTTTCTAAAACATGGCGTAAAAGTCCTGCCCCCAGTTTTGCTGAACAGCCGCCACTTTTACAAAATAAAATATCCTTTGCTGCTTGCATTGCCCTGCCTCCTTTTTTATAAAATAGAACCACAGACAAAACCGGAAGCTTTATGAGGAAAGCTCCCGGTCTTTGATTGCACTTACGTAAAATTGCTATTTGATAAACTGATCAATCGCTTTATTGAGATTTTCCAAAGCCGTTTTGTCATTATCTTTCACTGCATCGACGATGCAATGCTCAATATGATCTTTTAATATCACTCGACTCACGCCGTTCAATGCCGAACCGACTGCCGCCAATTGTACAAGCACTTCACTGCAATCGCGCTCAGCTTCTATCATCTTTTTTATGGCCTCCATATGACCAATCAAGCGCGCCATTCTGTTCAAAACAGCCTTGGTTTGCGTATGGCTATGGCTGTGCGTATGCTTAAAAACAGTTCCATCGGCTGCTACATGCTGATGCTCTATCGCTTCCATAATGGCCTCCTTTAAATGGCCGCAAAAAATCTACCGCCAATACTAAAAATAGTATACCATCTGATTCACTGCTACCTTTTCATTATAACATAATATAGCAATCACCCGATGAAATACTCGCTTTTCTGTTGATGCCTTTTTCAAAATAAAAAAGCCTGCAACTTGTGCAAGCTTTTTTTATTTTAGCGAAGCTTATGCCCCGCAACATATTTTTCTTTAATAGAACTTTTCGTTCCATTGTAAATAAAATACTGTAATTTTTCCTCTACCGTCAACGCTTCTTTTTGCTGTGGCAACTCGATCACGAGGATATCCGCCGCAGCCCCAGCTTCAAATGTTCCAGTCCCGCCAAAGAATTCTCCGCCGCCTTTCGTCGCCATAAAGAAAACTTCCGGTAAGGTAAGCGCCTTGTCTTGGCGATGCTGCAACTCATACATTTTAGAAACCTGAATGGCACGAACCATAGCCTGCGGCATAAATAAAGAATTTCCCGCACCAACATCACTGCCGAGACCTACCTTAACGCCAGCTTGCAGCATTTTACGCGCTGGCATCAATCCGCTTGTAAGATTCAAATTTGAATCCGGACAATGTACTGGAATTACTTTTTTTTCTGCAAGCAAAGCTATTTCCTCATCCGTCAGATGAATGCAATGCGCCATCAACGTCGGAGTCTGTCCGAAGAGCCCATAGTGATCATAGACTTTATAATAGGCCTTATCCTCTGGAAACAACTCTTCCACCCAACGAATTTCACCCTCGTTTTCTGACAGATGCGATTGAACCGGAAGCTGGTATTTTTGCGCGAGATTTCCCAGGCCTTCCAGTTGACGTCTTGTACTCGTCGGAGCGAACCGCGGTGTGATGATTGGTTTTACCAACACATCCCCTGCCCAAGCATTCAAAAGCTTCTCAGTATCGAGCAAAGACTGCTCCGTATCTTCTTGTAAAAAAGGCGGGCAATTGACATCCATATTTACCTTGCCAACATAAGCGGATAAACCCTTCTCTTTAAGCAAGTCAAATAAAATCTGCGAAGCCTCACTATGGATCGTCGCAAATAGAACCGAGCGAGTCGTACCTGAATCTGCGAGTTCATCGACAAAGCTTCCATAAATTTTTGCTGCGTAATCAGGATCTTTGAATTTATTCTCTTCGGGAAACGTATATTTTTCCAACCAATCCAAAAGTTCATCATCCATACCTAAGCCGATTTGCTGGAACTGCGGTGCATGCGTGTGCAAATCAACAAACCCTGGAATGATTAAATTTTTCCCCTTATCCTCAACAGGCAACGTCAAATATTTTTCTGGAATCTGCTCATATACCCCTGCAATCTTTCCATCTACAACCACAAGATAGCTCTGTGGAAAAGCGGAAAACTTCTCCATCGTCGCCGTAAATAAAATATCACCTTTCAATATAAAAGACTTCTCTTGCGTTTTCATAAAAAACCTCCTCAAAAGAACAAATAAATGCGGCAAAGATAATATTTCACACTCTTTGCCGCATTTTCCTGCCTACATCTTAAATTAAATCAAGCATTCAATCGCATATAAAAATTCACCAGGAATAAAATGCTGATAATCCACATTACCCAGCTGACTTCTTTGCCTTTTCCTGCTAAAAGTTTAAGAAAACTATAGCTGACAAAACCAAAAGCAAAACCATTTGCTATGCTTGAAGTCAACGGCATCATTATAATTGTCAAAAAGGCTGGCAGTGCATCGGTGAAATCATCAAATTTCACGTTTTTCACATCTGCCATCATCAATGCACCGACTAAAATCAAAGCCGGAGCCGTAGCAAATGCCGGTACTAAACCAATAAGTGGTGCAAAAACGAGGGAAATCAAGAACAGCACCGCAACCGTAACTGCAGTAAGACCCGTTTTACCGCCTTCAGCAATCCCTGCAGCACTTTCAATATAAGAAGTTACTGTAGATGTCCCAAACAAAGAACTGACAATCGTTCCAACTGCATCTGTAGTAAGAGCTTTGTCCAAGTTTTCGATTTCACCTTTTTCATCAACCAGTTTAGCCTTATAGGTAAGCCCTATGATCGTTCCCATATTATCAAATAATTCAACAATCGTAAACGTAAAGATAATCGAAAAAATACCATAATGCCATGCACCCGCAATATCAAGTTCGCCAAAAGTTTGTGCCATACTAGGCAACTGAAAGCTTATGATATCGCCAATTCCTGTCGGTGCTGGTGATACGCCGCAAATCATGCTTAAAATCGTAACAATAAAAATACCTATGATGATTGCACCTTTTATCTGTCGTGCAATCAAAGCTGCTGTGACAATCAACCCTATAGCTGCAAGAATTGCCTTAGGATCGGTCAAATTTCCTAATGTGATGTAAGTCGCCTTATCGCCAGCAATCATCCCAGCACCCTTAAGTCCAATAAAGGCAATGAATAAACCGATGCCGACACCAATTGCATGTTTAAGATTCAATGGCACGGAACGGATAATAGCCTGTCGAACCCCACCAATCGTCAAAATTAAAAAAAGTATCCCCGAAAAGAACACCGCGCCTAAAGCAACTTGCCACGATAAGTGCATGACACCAACAACATAATATGCAAAAAAAGCATTGAGTCCCATTCCTGGTGCTAAAGCGATTGGATAGTTAGCATAAATTCCCATAAATAAAGAAGCCAATGCCGTAATCCAAATCGTCGAAGCAATCGCCGCCTCTTTCGGAATCCCTGCATCTGCTAAAATATTCGGATTGACAAACATGATATAAGCCAAAGCCACAAAAGTAGTTGCTCCCGCTAATATTTCAGTTTTTATCGTTGTATTTTTTTCTTTCAATTTAAAAAACTTACTGAGTATACCTATCTTTTCTCCATTTGCATTTTCTTGCATCGCCATAATAATTATTCCTCCTATAAAGTTCAACTACATGCAAAAAGGCCACAGTAAAACAGACCTTTCGATACGTTTTTTACAAATAAGCAACATAAATAAATTGCTTGTTTGGCAAAACTTATATTCTACGAAAAATCTGCTTCCTGTAGCCTGTGACAATTTAAGGTTGTCTGGTAGATACACTCATACCCTATTTATGAGTTTATACAAGAAAAAGGGCTCTTTGTCAAATGTTGTGGTCTAGTCCGGATGAGAAAACTCATCCG
>CBDTTM010000105.1:0-8607 GCA_965363355.1 uncultured Selenomonadaceae bacterium
AATGCAAATTATTCATATGAGTTATTTTCAAGGGGGTGAAATGTCAATGAATGCTGGTGTAGAACTTGCTATAGGGGATTTCATTTTTGAATTTGATAGCACAACTATTGGATTTATGCCTGAAATTATGATGCAAGTCTATTTTCGTGCACTGGAAGGTTATGATATTGTAACGGCTGCGCCAGCAGAGGTAAGGCGATACTCATCTAAAATGTTTTATAAAATATATAATTCTTTTTCTGATAATCAATATAAACTTAAAAGTGAAAGTTTTTATATTCTATCGCGTAGAGCAATTAATAGAATTCATTCAATGAGTCGTACAATTCCTTATCGTAAGGCAATTTACGCAAATTGTGGGTTGTATCAAGATACTATTTTTTTTGAATTAAAGGAAAATAGCGGATTGGATAAAATTAAGAGTTTAGATGTGCAACGCTTTCGCCTGGCTGTTGATGCACTAATCCTTTTTACAGATGTAGGTTATAAGTTTGCATTTTTATTAAGTGTCGGAATGATTATTTGCAGCATATTAATTGCAATTTATGTAACATATATTTTTGTGACGAAACAACCAGTTTCTGGTTGGACTAGTATGATGCTTTTTTTATCATTATCTGGAGCAGGTGCTTTTTCTATATTGGCTATTATTATTAAATATTTAGATATCTTAATTGGATTGATTTTTAAAAAACGAATTTATACAGTCGAATCTATTGAAAAAATTGCAAGATAATAGTCTACAGTATAAGACGAGGTTAGTTATTGGGGCATTTGTATATAGAGTACAATTAAATTCGCAAAAATAGATTATATTAAGTTATGCACATTTACCTTAACACTATCGGTGGACACTTGCATTATATTTAAATCAAGTGATATTGTGCGAAACTTTGATTTTAATATATATTGTTGCTTTATCGGTTTTTTGCATAAATTATTTGCGGAAACAACAGTTGAAATTTAATATTAAATGTTTAACTCGTGGGGGATTTTATGAAAATCATTATTCTAGCAGGCGGCGGAGGAACGCGTTTATTTCCATTGTCGCGTAAATGTATGCCAAAACAGTTTTTGACAATTGATAAAGAGATGTCACTGCTCGGTGAGACCATTCTGCGCTTTCGCAATCTAGTCAAGCCATCAGATATCATTATTGTGACAAATGAAGCGTATGTTCATCATGTGCGAAATGAACTCATGAATTGTGAGGCAGATGAGGCGCATATCGTTCTAGAGCCGATGGCTCGTAATACAGCTCCAGCAATTGCTTTGGCAGCGAATTTTTGTCTCAATGAGCTAAGTTGTAAAGAAGATGAGGTTATGTTCGTCTCTACTTCAGACCATATTATTCGCCCGCCAATCGCTTTTCAAAATGCGGTGATGACCGCGGTTGAGTTCGCCGCCAAAGGTAAGCTAGTTACCTTTGGTGTTCCGCCAACGAAACCGGAGGTTGGATTTGGCTATATCGAGACGGGAAAAGATTTGGGCGGTGCATATGAGACAAATTCCTTCAAGGAAAAACCAGATTTGAAAACAGCAAAGGCTTATGTGGAGAGTGGCAACTATTTTTGGAACTCTGGAATGTTCGCTTTTCGGATTGATCGTTATCTTGGTGAGCTAAAAAATTATGCTCCGGAAATCCATGATAATCTTATGGATACGTATGAACAGACTTTAGTACAGTTTGAAAATATGCCCGATATTTCGATTGACTATGCTGTTGCAGAAAAATCAGAAGTTGGCGTCACGATTCCGCTCAAAGTCTACTGGAATGATGTTGGTTCGTGGGATGCCATCTATGAAGTCCTTGATAAAGACGCGGATGGCAATGCTATCAAGGGCGATGCCATAACCATTGATTGCAAAGATAATCTGATCTTTGGACAAAGCCGCCTTATAGCGGGTATTGGCCTTAAAGATATCATGGTTGTCGAGACCGATGATGTCATTCTTGTCGCACAAAAGGGTGAATCACAGAAGGTAAAGAACCTTGTTGACATGCTCAAACAGCGTGGTCGCAAAGAAGCTGTAGAACATACAACGCTTTATTATAAATGGGGGCACCGGACGCTTCTTGGTGAAGGCAAGGGCTATAAGATGAAGAAGCTTGTAATCCGCCCGGGAGAATCTTTGGAAATGAAAATGCATTATCACAGAAGTGTTCATTGGGTTGTGACCAGAGGAACAGCAGATGTACTTATCGATGGAAAGCAACAAATGCTTCATGATAATGAGAGTGTGTTTATTCCCAAAACGACGCCTTATAGTTTAAGTAATCCCGGGAAAATATCATTGGTTGTAATTGAAGTCGAAAATGGCGAATATCTAGAAGATGATGATGTTATAATTGTTCAATAATCTTTATGGTTTGAAGTTTGCTTGATGAAAGATATTTTAATGAAAGTCTCTACAAAAGAAGACGGGGCGTGAGCGTATGTTAGATTCAAGGACGATGAGAACGGCTTCGTTCTTTTGTTTGTGTGGATATGCAGTGTTTAGTTTCATTTCAGTAGCTGCTGCCAATGTTTGTTTTGGATTGTCTGTGCTTTTGTCACTGAGCCAATGTAAAAATTTTCATATGAAAAACCATCCTTCGTTTTATTATGCTCGTGCAATATTGGTGTTTTTTATGGTGATTTTGTTATTGTTGCCTTTTAGTAATTCCTATGGAGAATCCTTTGATCGTTTTTTGAAAGAAATTTCCAAACTGCTGATTTTTATTCCTGTGATGGTAAGTATAACGAAAATAAGTCAATTAATGCGTATTTTCTCGTGTTTAATGTTTTCTATATTTGTTTCAGATCTTTATATTTTTTGGCAGGGAATTCATGGAGATTTTCGAGCAGCGGGTTTTTTTTCCCATCCTATGTATTTTGCTGGTTTGGCAGTGCAGTTTTTGCCAATATTATTTTTGGCAATTTATTACAAAAAAATAAATACACGTTATATGAAGGGCCTGCTGCTTACTAGCTCAATAGCATTATTGATTAATGGGACTAGAGGAGCCTGGGGTGCAGTTGTTCTTACGGGATTAATGCTTATTTATTTGTATTATCGGAGCCTTAAAAAAATTTGTGCATATGGCGTCGTTATTATGATGTTTTTTGCTAGCGCAATTTATGTAGTTCCGAGTATCCATTCAAGAATGGATACAGTCGGCAATATGGAGTATCAGTCAAATTCTGAGCGCTTGCTCATGTGGCAGAGTGCTTGGAACATGTTTAAAGATCATCCAATTATTGGTGTCGGTGTTGGGCGCTACCAAGATTATTATCAAAGTGAATATATATTACCAGAAGCAAAAGAGCGAGGGCAGGGGCATCCGCATAATAATATCATGATTTTCTTGGCTGAAACCGGGATTGTTGGTTGCACGGCATTTTTGTTTATGTTTGGGTCTTTTTTGTATTATTCACTAAAAGATTGGCTGGTAAATAAGAATATCTCTGCATTGATGTTTTTTTCAGCAACGATTGGTGTTTTTTTGCAGGGGTTGACAGAAACTAATTTTGGTAACAGTATTGTGATGACATTTTATTATTTTATAATGGCATTATCAATTAAATTTTCTGCGCTTCGAAATAAATAATGGAGAATTGACATATGAAAATCAATGGTTTAAAATATAGGAAAAGATGGGATTAATTTCCTATAAATGATATTAGGATGATATATCATACAAAAAAACTAAGGATGGTTCATATATGATTCTCGTAAACAATTTATCAGCAATGCAAACTATGCATCAATTGGATCGGAATACAAAAAAGGCTGCTGGCTTTGCCAAGCAGCTTTCTTCTGGTGAGCGCATCAATAGCGCCGGAGACGGGGCCTCGGAATACTCGATTTCGGAAAAGATGAAAATCGGGATCCGTACGCTTTCGCAGTGCAGCGACAATGCCAAAAACGGAATAAGCATGCTCGATAGTGCTTCAGCTGCGGTGGATCAACAGGTCAGCATCATGAAGAAGGTTCGTGAGCTAGCGATGAAGTCAGCCAATGACACTTGTACGAATGAAGATCGCAAAATATTACAGGCAGAAGCAGGCCAGCTGCTTGATCAATCGGAAGACATCGCGCAGTCTACGACTTTTAATGGCAAAGCACTTTTGAATCAGGCTGAGTTTAGCCGTGAAGATAAGAAGTTCAATGCTTTGGTTCCCTATCGGGACAACCCCAATCATGAGCAAGTGCTGACATTTCCGGCAGATACGATACCTACGGTTTCCGCAGATGTAAGCCATACATCTGGTCTTGGAGTACCAATGGGATTGTATGTGCCGATTACCTCCTCTCCAGTGAATACATATGATTTTTCTACTGTTGTGAAGGGGACGGCACTCACGGCTATGCCAAGCATTAATGATGTGGTCTGGGATGATGCCAGAGGCACCTATGGAAGAGTTGAGCAGGATGCCCTTGATCATGCTTTATACGTGAATTCTAGTGCTGGTAAAACATTGATTTCAATTCAAGGGGTCGCAAATAGTTCATACGCCGTGGGAACGACAACGAATGTTTCTGCGCCTGCTTATGCGGCAACAACAAGTCCGGCAGTGGGAAGCTATGTTTCGCTTTCTTCGACGCCGACTTTTAATGCCAGTACGCCGCCGGCGGTGATAACGCCGACTTCCTATCTTGTGAAAAATGCACCGGGTAGCGGCATTTTATCGTATTTTAATACGACAGGATCAGAAGCAGTTATGGAACTGGATTTTTCCGGTGTTTTCCCGTTATCGGCAAATGGATCAAAGGATCTTGACGGCATCGGTTTTTCTACCGGTTGTGATGGATGTGGTCAATTCGTAACGATTCAATTCGATGCATCGACGGATACGCCGCAGCGTTATGAAGATTCTTCCGGGACGATAGATCCACCGCCGCTTTGCTATATGATTGGTGTAAAAAGTGTAACCAACAGCAATGATTTGATGCAGGCAATCTTCAATGGTATAACTGCATCCGCGAATGTTGGGGGCGGAACTTTGCCATCGGCAACGGATACATCAACACAGGTTGCATTGAGGCATGATATAGAGCTCAACTATTATGCTTCGACGGGGAAAATGACGATGTCAAAAATCGGACAAAATTTTGTTTTTAACAATGGTATCATGGGTGCAATGGAAAAGACCGATTACTTTAAGCCAGCGCAAACGATGGCATTGCAGCTGGGTGATGAGAGCAGTCAGTATACGAATATGTCCATACCCAATACGACCTTATCGATTTTATTTCCTTCGGCGAAGTCTACCTGGGCGATACAGCCAACTGACAGTGACTATCCAACAGAATGGCCGACGGGCTATGATGATTTGACGGATACGCAAAAGAAAGCCAAGTGGCAAGAGGAGGCCTGGGGTTATCCATCAACTCGTGGAGGATTTGATGCGAAAACCTGTGTGAGCACAAGAGAAAATGCCAAGCAGTTTCTCGGTCAGGTCGATCAGGCAGTCAAATATCTGCTCAGTTCCAATACGACTCTGGGAGCGCAAAGCAGTCGATTGAAGTATACTGGGGATAATCTTGATACAGAAATCACCAATCAGACGGCTAGTGAGTCGGCGATACGTGATACGAATATAGCAGCGGCGATGCTGGGCTTTACCAAGGAAAACACGTTGACGCAGCTAGCGCAATCTATGTTGGCGCAGGCCAATCAGATTCCTTCCCGTGTACTTAACTTACTACAATGAATTAAAAAGTTTTAATTCAAAGGAAAATCAAACACACTTCTTATTCTTTTCTAATAATACGTTGGTATATTAGTAGTAACGAAAGGGCGTGTTATTATGAAAACGAATACAAAAAAGATTATGTCCATGGCATTAGGCTTAGCAATTTTGGTTGGTTCTTTTGGCTTGACGACAACAATAGAGGCATCAGCGCATCATCATGCACCATATATGGATGCAGGGGATCCGCCACCGGCTCCGCAGCCACCGGAAAGACATCATCATCATGACGATCATCCGGATGCTCCGCCAGCCCCTCCGGCACCGGAATTCCGTTGATCGCAATATAGATAGAGTTGAGGCATCAAGAGTGATATAATCTTGGTGCCTCAATATTTTTTAGTAATGTAGAACATTTGACGATGCAGACTTTTAGAAAGAGGGGCTAGGGATGGTTTCTTTGCGGAATTTTACGCTAAAGGATATACCTGTATTACAAAAAGAGCCGACTTATGATAAGCCGGAGAAAGAGCTAACGGAGATCCTTCAGCGCTGGAACAAGAAGGCTTATGAAGGGCGTTATTTTGAGATGTTTGCTATCGTTGATGGCGGGAAGATCAAGGGCACGGTCTCACTTTATCAGCATACAAGCGCAGCAGTGAGCCTTGGCGTTGAGATTTTCTCAGCGTATCAGAGGCAAGGTTATGGATTCCGAGGTGAAACTCTGGCCATTGAGCAGGCAAAGAAACTGGGTTATAGGATCGCTGCGGGACATGTTCGCGTGGATAATGCGGCGAGTATCGCCTTGCAAGAGAAGCTAGGGTTTGAGCGTTACCACGAGATGACCAATCCACAGGGGATAAAGATGTATTTTTTCATAAAGTCTTTGGTATGAGGAAAAGTTATTTTTGATGGCGATTGAATCTAGGCTGCCATTGTGCAGTATATACTAGATCGATTTTTGGGGAGGATTTTTTGTGCATTTATTTGACACGTTGCTCAATGACATAGTTTTTGGCGATTTTAAAGTGCATCTAGTCGTGTTGCTTATCTTTGTTGTTTTGGGGATTTTGTTTTTGCATGTGATTGCAAAGTATATTTTTCGAAAGATTTCCAAAAACGATGATAGAGCGTATTTCATTTTGCGTCAGGCTTTTCGGGGAATACCGAGCCTGTTAGGGATTCTAGCGGGGATTTATGTGGCTCAAAATTTTTTGGCGATTCCGCCGGGGCCTGCTGGATTTTTGAATCATATATTCCATTTGGTTGTCATCATGACAATTACCCTGCTGGTGGCGCATCTTGGCTCGGGGTATCTGAAGTATAAACTGGGACAGTCATCGGGCGCGATGGCGTCAACGTCTATTTTGGCAACGACAATCGATGTTGTTGTATATGCAATCGGATTATTGATTTTACTTGAGTCTTTTGGCGTGTCGATATCGCCGCTTCTCACGGCATTGGGTGTTGGCGGTTTGGCAACAGCGTTGGCCTTGCAGGACACCTTGGCAAATCTGTTTTCGGGAATCAATACGCTTTTGTCGAAACAGATCAAAATCGGCGATTTTGTGAAATTGTCTACGGGTGAATCTGGAAATGTAGTCGACATGAATTGGCGTAATACGACAATCAAGACTTCGACGGAAAATATGATCGTAGTCCCGAATAAGCAGATTGCTTCGTCGGTCATCATCAACTACGCACAACCGTTTGCCGCTTGCTCGATATCGGTTCCTGTTGCCATAGGATATGGCAGCAATCTCCGGCAGGTAGAGGCGATTACGATCGAGGTGGCAATGCAGGTCTTAGCCGAAACTGAAGGCGGCGTAAGTGACTTTGTCCCATTTGTTCGGTATCATGATTTCGGCGAATATGGTATCAATATGAAGGTTGCTCTGCGCGTAAAAAAAGTGACCGATCAAGGAATCATCCGCCACGAATTCATCAAGGCGATCTATGAACGCTATGAAAAAGAAGGGATTCAGATTCCTTTTAAATCGTAAATAAAAAGACTGCGGCATGTTTTATGCGGCAGTCTTTTTGACGAGAAGATCATATGATAGCAAAATATTAGTGCAAAGACATGGCAACAGGTACTGGGTAATAGCCCATGGATACGCCATAATAAGTAAATAGGCTCAAGCTGGCCATGATGAAGACAAAGATGCCGATGAGAGTAACTTTTTCTTTAAGGGCGGCTGTTTTTTCGTCAAGAACCATTTCGTGGTTTTGGGTATATGTGTTTTCCATAAAAAATCATCCTTTTAAATGTTATAGATATGAATTGAATTCACTTGAACAATATATAGCATTTTGCTCGATATATCAATTTAAAAGAGTTTTCATTAAAGACTAGTTTCTTGGCACTGTTTAAACAATTTTGACTAGTTTGATATTGTAATTTTATTTTGCAGGCAAATCTCGTGGTTTACATGTGAGATTATATAGTGGTATAATGAAGTCATAAAAAAGGTGCTATCCGGTAAATACGGTCAGCCCCGTCTCAAAAGCGAAAAGTAACCGCCTAAGTTGGGGAACTGCAGGCGGTTACTTTTTTAGAAGTACCACAAGAACAACAAATAGTAACAAAGTCACGTTCGTTTCGTTCATGGGCATCACCCCGTTTCTGGGGTAATATTGACCGCCTTACCGTTTGGATAGCACTTTATACATTATATAGTCATGTGCGCTTTATGGCAATGGTATGCTGCATAGATTTATTATAACCCCTACATTTTTGTGGGGGTTTTTTGATGGTGGTTCATACGTAAGAGCTTTGACGACGTTGTATTTCTTGAAAGGATATGAGATAAGCGATGAAAAAGGATAGTGCATTATTTTTTACTTGTAGTCTGATTGAGTTTATTGGACGAGTATGTGAATGTCAATGAAAAAGTGAACCACTTGGCAATGAATTTTTGAACCACTC
>CBDTTM010000106.1:0-8499 GCA_965363355.1 uncultured Selenomonadaceae bacterium
TACGGAACGGAGCTAAAGACAAGGGTTTGGCCGGGCCGTACAGCTGCTAAGGTTGCCATTGTGCTCATTGCAGCTGCGGTTATGTTGACGATTTTTTTGACCAATCGTTTTTTGACGAGATTTGTATTTCAGCATATTCAAGAAGCGTTAGAGGAACTTTCGCAAGGGGTGCATCAGATACGAGATGGCAACTTGGGGATACGGATACAACATAAGACAAGCGATGAATTTGCGCCAATCTGTGAAGACTTCAATGATATGGCGGATCGATTAAAAAAATCGGTTTCCTTGATACAAAACCAGGAGAAAAATCGTAAGGAGCTATTGGCGGGAATGTCACACGATCTGCGTTCGCCGCTAACGTCCATAAAGGCATATACAGAAGGTCTTATTGACGGTGTGGCAAAAACGCCGGAAGCACAAGCTCGTTATTTGGCGATGATCCAGACCAAAGTCAATGAAATCGAAAGTATGATTACGAATTTGTTTACGTTTTCTAAAATGGATTTGGAAGAATATCCTTGTTATCCGGAAATTCTTGACCTCGAAAAAGAAGTTATGGCTTTGATTCGTCAAAATCGTGATGAATATGAAGCTCGTGGACTGAAAATAGATTGTTCAAATCTGCGCTCTTGTGGACAAATCTACGCTGACCTGGAGCAGTTTAGAAGTGTTGTTTCTAATATTCTTGGCAATAGTTTAAAATATAAAGAGCAGGCAAGTGGCTGTGTATCCATAAAAACCAGTCATGATCAATCGAGCATACAGTTGCTCATCGAAGATGATGGTCCGGGCGTACCAGAAGAGGCTCTTTCCAAGTTATTTGAAGTGTTTTATCGCAGCGACCCCTCACGAAGCAATCCACAAAAAGGAAGTGGATTGGGCTTGGCGATTGCCCAAAAAGCAGTCTTGCGTATGAGAGGAAGTATTCGAGCTGAAAATATAGAGCCGCATGGTCTGCGGATGATACTGGCATTTCCCAAACATAAGGAGGGGTTGTTTTGAAGAAAATCTTGATTATTGAAGATGATAGTGCAATTGCGGCAATCGAACGAGATTACTTAGAAATCAATGAGTTTATTGTTGAAATTGCTTCCGATGGAATTTGTGGTTTAAATAGAGCATTAGAAGGTGACTTCGACTTGATTTTGCTCGATCTCATGCTGCCTGGGATGGATGGCTTTTCTGTTTGCCGCAAACTTCGGGAAACGCTGGACATTCCTATCTTGATGGTTACGGCCAAACAAGAAGATATCGATAAAATCAGAGGCCTTGGAATCGGTGCCGATGATTATATTGAAAAACCTTTTTCACCAGGAGTCTTGGTCGCTAGAATAAAAGCAAATTTAGCACAATACAAACGCTTGCGAGAGTGTCAGCGGGCCGCGGTAGAGCCTGAGATCAAGATTGGCAGCATTCGAATAAATACAGGGTCGCATCGCGTATTTGTAAATGAACAAGAAATCAGTCTCAAAAACAAGGAGTATGAGCTCTTGGTTTTTTTAGTGAAAAATGCCGATATCGTCTTTGACAAAGATACACTTTATGAACGGATTTGGGGTTATGATGCTTTAGGCGATACCGCAACGGTAGCTGTTCATATCAACCGTCTGCGAGAAAAAATAGAGGTGGATTCAGGCAATCCCCAATATATCCAGACGGTTTGGGGCGCAGGCTATCGTTTTAAAATATGAAGAAATATGGGCACTGTTTTTTGGCAAAGAGAAAAACAGTGCTTTTTTATGAAAGTTTAACAAAAATTTAACTTTTGTAAAAAACTTGTTTAATATATTTTCTTACAATCATCATAGTGAAAAGCTGAGAGCACGGACTGTTTTGTTTTAATAACGTCTTTTGGCTGACGTGTGTATAGATGAGGAGAGAAATATATGTTTTTCATAAACCAAATGGATTTTTCTATTTTAAATTTTATTGCAGCTCATTTTCATTATGCTTGGCTCGATACCTTAATGCCTTGGGTAACAGCTTTAGGAGATAATGGGATAATATGGATACTGCTATCCGCCGCTTTTTTAGTAATGCCGCGCTATCGGAAAGTGGGAATCGGAATTGTTCTGGCCTTGTTATTGGGCTTCATTATCTGTAACCTCGGCCTTAAACCGCTGGCAGCCAGGCTGCGGCCCTTTGAATTCAATGAAGCAGTTCACTTGTTGATCAAAGCTCCTTTGGATTATTCCTTTCCTTCTGGGCATACGGAAGCTTCTTTTGCAGCCGTTACGGTCTTGTTTTTGTATCGTTTGAGAGGAAGATTCGTTGCAATGATATTAGCGATTGCCATTGCTTTTTCAAGACTATACCTTTATGTTCATTATCCAACAGATGTTTTTGCCGGAGCCATTATCGGTATTTGCATGGGACTTCTCTCCGTGTATATTATGAAACGGGTCTTGGCGAAAGAGTTTACTGCAACTACAGAAATGAAGCTTGACCAAAATAAATCGAATATGTGATGAATCATCAAACTGTTTTAAACCCCTTGTCTGTCAAATAGCAGGCGAGGGGTTTTCTTGTAGCGGGCATTTTCTTTGCGCGAAGACGTGTTATAATAGTCTTTATCAAAAAACTTACGAATTTGTTTTGAACGATGGCGAAGCTTTGCTGCAAGAAATTTTTAAGACGAAGGAACAAGTATGGATTGGGGACAAAGGTTATGCAGGAGACAAAAATGCGCACGGGCGCAATTGCGGCACTCAGCGCATGTGTTATTTGGGGCATATTGCCGATTTATTGGAAATTATTAGATGAAGCGAGTGCTTATGAGATTTTGGCTCAGCGGATTTGTTGGGCAGCGGTATTTGTTATGCTGCTTCTCGTCGCTACAAAACGCTTATCGCTATTTTACCAGGAAACAAAGAGGATTTTAAAGAGCTGGCAGCGAACATGTTTGTTATTGACAGCGGCGGTTTTGATTTCGGCGAACTGGGCCATTTATATATGGGCTGTTAATAGTGGACATATTGTGGAGACCAGCATTGGTTATTATACGAATCCGTTGATGAGCGTCATGCTGGGAATGCTTGTATTCAAAGAAAAATTATTATGGGGCCAAAAAATCAGCTTGGTTTTAGCAGCTATGGGCATCCTTAACATGATTGTTCAGTTCGGAGCTTTTCCCTGGGTTTCTATGGGACTTGCTATAAGTTTTGCGTTATATGGCGCAGTGAAGAAAGTACTGCGCATCGATCCGATCATTGGGATATGTTTAGAAACGCTATTGACATTGCCATTTGCTTTTGCCTATCTGATGCAACTGAACTCAATTGGGCAAAACCATTTTGGACAAGAACATGGATGGCTTACCCTTTTATTGGTTGGTTCAGGCATCGTTACGGCGGTGCCGCTATTATTGTTTTCTCGTGGAATCAATCTGCTGCCGCTTAATCTGGTTGGCTTTTTAGGCTATATATCGCCTACGATTGCTCTTTTGATCGGTGTTTTGCTCTATCATGAGCCTTTTGGCTGGCAGCAGCTTGGCACCTTTGGTTTTATCTGGCTGGCTTTGATTTTATTTTCTCTGTCGAATCGGTTTGCGGTAAAAAACATATCCGCATGAGC
The DNA here is from genome assembly GCA_965363355.1 of uncultured Selenomonadaceae bacterium. Lineage (GTDB taxonomy): Bacteria > Bacillota > Negativicutes > Selenomonadales > Selenomonadaceae > CBDTTM01. The sequence goes on from CBDTTM010000106.1 coordinate 3,577, forward strand.
TGATCTGTGATGAAAGTGAGCAAGACTTGACAAATAATATGACCGGTTGTATATTAATTATAAGAGCTTCTTCAAAAACAGGGATTGCCGGAAACCTTGCATTCTTGTTTTGAAGATGGTCATGTTGATTTTCATGCATATTTTGAACATAAGCTTTTATGAGCTTGTTTGCAGGCATTTGTGCCTGTTTAATAAATAAAATATGAACGGTCGTTTAAAAGAGAGGATAGTGTGTATATGAAGCTTATTACAGTAAATCGAGATACGTGTATTCGCTGCAGTATGTGTACACAGGTTTGTCCGATGGAAATCCTTTATATGCAGGCAGATGGTCCGGTTTATGACGGGAAAGGTCATTGTATCGCCTGTGGGCAATGCGTTGCTGTCTGTCCTAAGGGGTCTCTTGATCATGTGAAGGCTCCTTTGGATAAACAAACAGAGTTGATTCAAAGTCCGGTGCTCGATGCAACGGCGGCGGAGCAGTTCTTACGGGCACGTCGTTCTATTCGCAACTACAAAAAAATGCCTGTAGAACCAGAAAAGATTCGCCAAGTACTCAATGTTGCAAGACAGGCACCAACGGGAGGCAATACACAGGGCGTTGCGTATTATGTAATTGATGATGCGGCTGTATTAGAAAAGATCACAGCGGCAGTCATTGCCTGGATGGAAGAAAAAATTGCCGAAAAAGCAGTTTTTGCCCCTTATTTCATCGGTATGGTCAGAGCCTATCGAAATGAAGGTAAAGAAGTTATTTTGAGAGGTGCACCGTGTCTAGTCATCGCAATCGTCGAAGAAAAATTTTTTTCTCGCGGCCGTGACAATACACATTTTTCTTTGGCTTATGCAGAGCTTTATGCTCCTAGCGTTGGTCTTGGCAGTTGCTGGGCGGGATTTTTTGAAGCTTGTGCGATTAGCGGTTATCGGCCGCTTATGGATTTACTTAAGCTGCCGGCTGGCAAAGTTGTGACTGGCGGCATAATGATGGGATATCCAAAGCATGTGTATAAACGGTTGGTCGATCGTGATCCTTTACAAGTTACTTGGTATCAGGCATAAAATAATCACAAATAGAGAGGAATTAAAAAAAATGAACAATTTTCAATTTATGAATCCTACAAAAATAATTTTCGGCAAAGGCGAAATTTTGAAATTGCAAGATGAAATCCCGGCTAAGGCCAAAGTGCTCTTGATCTACGGCGGTGGCAGCGTCAAAAAAACAGGTTTGCTTGAAGAAATCAAGTCTGTACTGAAAAATTATGCATATGGTGAATTTGGCGGCATCGAACCAAATCCGGCTTATGAAACATTGATGCAGGCGGTAGAATTGGTTCGAACTGACCATTATGATTATTTACTGGCAATCGGTGGTGGCTCGGTTATTGATGGCACCAAGTTCATTGCAGCGGCGGCACCGTTCAGCAAAGGCGATCCATGGGACTTGGTGGCAAATCATTTGCCAATCGAGGCAGCGCTGCCTTTTGGGACAGTATTGACGTTGCCAGCGACGGGTTCAGAAATGAACAATGGCGCAGTAATTACGAGAAAAGCCTGGAAAGCAAAATTGCCATTCATGAGTGCGGCCGTTTTCCCTAAATTTTCAATTCTTGATCCTCAATATACCTACACTTTGCCGCAAAAACAAATAGCCAATGGTGTTGTGGATGCATTTGTCCACGTTATGGAACAGTATTTGACGTATCCTGTACTTGGAAAAGTACAAGACCGATTCGCTGAAGGCTTGCTGCTCACCTTGATTGAAGATGGTCCTGTAGCTTTGAAAGAACCGGAAAACTATGATGTCAGAGCTAACTTGATGTGGTCGGCTACCTTGGCTTTGAATGGCTTGATCGCAGCGGGGGTGCCTCAAGATTGGTCCACACATATGGTTGGACATGAAATAACCGTATTGTATGGCTTAGATCATGCGCAAACCCTGGCGATTGTTTTGCCAGCGATGCTTACCATTATGCAAGAAGCAAAAGCCGAAAAACTGACGCAATATGGTGAACGAATTTGGGGCTTGCCAGAGGATATGCCGGTAGAAGCCAAAAATAAAGCTGCAATCGATAAGACACGTGATTTCTTTGAAGCGATGGGCGTCAAGACGCGATTTAGTGAATATGGTTTGGGCGAAAACGTTGTAGAAGAAATTTTAGCCTCACTTAAAGAACATAATATGGTGAAGCTTGGTGAATATGGTACGGTTACGCCAGAGATTGTTCGCAAGGTACTTGAGCTTAGTCTATAAGCTATAACGCAGTGTGCACGATAAAAAATATATAGCCTTTATTAAATCGATGGAGTCATTGTCAGGATGATTCCATCTTTTTTTACTTTTTATATGATATTGAAAATCATTATCGTTTGATGTATAATAAAATCATCGAGATAAAAGGAGGCTGCGGGAAATGAGGACAGACAGAGTATTTGAGCAGATGCTGGCATTTCATTGTGCACCAACGCTGGCCGGAATCAAAGCCTCAAGCTTAATTACCGTGCAAAAGCATAAAGTAAAAAATTTTGTTTCATTGTTGTCTGAGTATGAAAAATGTTTAGCATGCAAGGGTATGGGCTTTGAAGTTTTACGAGAGAACAGTCAGTCTGCGTTGGTCTTGCTGTATCGTCATAATGCTTTGGCTGCGATTTTGACCGATGAGAAAAATGAAACACTATTGTCTTCTTTAGGTTATGAAGGCGTTGAAAACGTAGACACCTGTTTGCTTCGGCTCAAACAGAAGATGCAAACAGGTGAAGGCTTTCCTCATGAAATAGGATTATTGCTCGGATATCCGTTGACAGATGTTTGTGGATTCATCGAGAACCGGGGGCAGAATTTTAAACTATGTGGCTATTGGAAGGTATATTCTGATTTGGAGAACTCGAAAGTGTTGTTTGAACAATATGAACGGTGTAGTACAGATTTTTGCCAATACTTGCAAAATGGAAGCTGTATTGCAGATTTAGCTTGTGCAGTCTAAATAAATTGCGTTGAAAGGGAGTTTTTATGTATGGAAAAGTTAGCATTGGTTTATTGGAGTGGGTCGGGTAATACCGAAGAAATGGCAAAGGCGATACAAACCGGTATAGAAGAAAGCGGTAAGACGGTGGGCGTTTTTCAGGCAAGCGATTTTGCTGCCGATTCGATTGACCAGTTTGATGGAGTGCTTTTAGGCTGCTCCGCTATGGGTGCAGAGGAACTTGAAGAGTCAGAATTCTTACCGATGTTTGAAGCAATCGAGTCACAGTTGAAGGGGAGAAATATTGCTTTATTTGGATCTTATGGCTGGGGTGATGGTGAATGGATGCGTCTTTGGGAAGATCGCGTCAAAAAAGATGAGGCTATTTTGTTTGGTGAAGGACTGATCGTTCACGAACGTCCTGATCAGGCCGCGTTAGAAAAATGCCATACTTTTGGCCGTGAGTTTGCCCAGTTGTGAATCATCAGCAAATAAGAATTTTTAACTAAGGCTTTAGGCTTACAATTAGCGACAACTTATATTATAATGAAGACGGCATATTTATAATATAGGAGTTGTTGATGAAAATGAAAATACGAGCAATCTTGATGGTTTTCGCTCTATGGATGTTTTGCCTGCCAAGCCAGAGCTTTGCAAATCCTGCTGTTCAATTGAAACGGGCGGATTTTCCTGTTGTTTTGATGTATCATGACATAAAATTGAAGGAAGTCAATGGTTTTGATGTTTCCGTCCTCGATTTTCAAAAGCAGCTTGACTGGCTGCAGGCAAATGGCTACCAAACATTATCTATGGATGAATTTACGAAGTGTCTTCAGCAAGGAGCTTTTCCGGCAAAAAGTGTGTTGATTACATTTGATGATGGGTATCAAGGCGTATATACATATGCAGTTCCAGAACTGCGCCAACGTTCGATGAAGGCGGCTTTCTTCATTATCAAAGATGCAATTGGAAATGCTTTGCCGCAATATCCTTATATGACAATGGATGAAATTAAAAAAATCAGTGCGGATCCGCTTTTTGCAATTGAACCGCATACCTTGAGCCACCCGGATCTTCGCCAGTTGACAGGATCTTCTCTACAAGAAGAACTTGCTGGTGCCAAAGCATATTTTGAAATCATAACAGGAAAGCCTTGTGATACGATGGCATTTCCTTATGGTTACTATGATGAACATGTGCTGCAAGCAGTACAGCAAGCTGGCTATAAAGCGGCTTTTGCCGTAAGTGACCGTGGCTTTTTTGGAGCAGATGCAAGTTTTTCGATACCTCGCATCTACATGGGAAATGCTCTGGGGAAAAATGATCTGAAGTTATTTAAGAAATATGTCAAAGATTATCGTAATATGCCGCCTGCTGCATTTGCGGAGCGTTTTGGGCCAGTTCAATAAAATAAGTTTGATAAAAAAGGAAGAAAGTGCAGGTGTTTGCACTTTCTTCCTTTTTGAATATTTGTTGTTTTATGTAAGATTGTTTATTAAAAATCTGGACTTATTTTTCTTGTTTTGTTTTTTGCGGGGCGCGTTGTTTTAAGTCGATATCGGCGATTTTGCAGAATTCATTTAAAATCATCTTTTTTGTTTCTGCATCTAAACCTTGGACTTGTTCCGCTATTTTTTTGAACTCAGAAATAATAGCATCGATATTACGTTCTTCATTTGCATTTTGTGTCATAGATTATGTAATCCTTTCGCAGTCCATATTATCGGGCGGCTTTTTTTATGTAACGCATGGGCTTTTGCTAAATCAGAGAAAAGCCTTCTTCATTATTATAAAGGATTATGAAAAAATATAAAGCTGTTTTTGGGGTTATTTGGGATAGTTTCCTCAGTTTTGTAGAAAAGATTCATTTTAAGGCGGTTGTTTTCTGCAATAAGTATTGTAAGTGGCGATAGAGTACAATTAAGTTCGCAAAAGTAAAAAAAGGAAAAGCCATCGAAACTCC
>CBDTTM010000107.1:0-8474 GCA_965363355.1 uncultured Selenomonadaceae bacterium
TCCATCATTAATGACGATGGACCTCGACCAGTTTAAAGAACAAATTACCTTTTTAAATGACCATGTAGATTCTTTTCATATCGATATCATGGATGGACATTTTGTACCAAATCTTAGCTTATCACCATGGTTTGTTGAACAGACACGTAAATTAACAAATAAAGAGATGTCAGCACATTTGATGGTTACAGATCCTACTTTTTGGGTACAAGAGCTTATCAATGTAAAATGTGAAGTGATCTGCATACCAGCAGAAAATACGAACGGTATAGCCTTTCGTTTGATCGATCAGATTCATGCAGCGGGCCTTAAGGCCGGTGTTGTACTCAATCCAGAGACGCCGGTGAGCCAGATTCTTCCGTATATCGACCTTTTGGATAAAGTGACGATCATGACGGTCGATCCAGGTTTTGCTGGACAAAGATTTTTAGTGAGCATGCTCGATAAAATCACGGAACTGCGCAAGCTGCGTGAAGAAAAGGCCTATCGCTATGTAATCGAGATGGACGGATCTACAAATAAGGCACACTGGAAAGCCATCCATGATGCCAAACCTGATATCTATATTATTGGTCGCAGCGGGCTTTTTGGCTTAGCGAATACGATTGAAGGCGCATGGGATAAGATGGTGATAGAGTTCGAAGAAGCTACCGGAAAAAAATTCGCTTAAGCAGTGCAAATAAAAATTCCTGTACCGTTTGCCTAAAAGGCTGGTACAGGAATTTTTTTGTAGAGGAAAGTCTGGCAAGATAAATATATATTGCCTATAAAATAGCGGTTGCCTTGATTTTGGCAACCGCTATTTTATAGAGACAGGATGTTTTTGATTTGAGCAGAGCCCGCTACATTTGTCAGTTGATCGAGGATCGCATCATTTGCTAAAGAATGCATTAAAGCGTGGATCGTTAGCGCTATTTTTTTATCTGTAACTGAGGGGAGCAGCATGAGTAGAACAACTTTTACGGGTGGGTCATCGCTGTTCCAGATAAACGGCGTATGCAGATAGGCAGCGCCTAAAAAAAAGCTTTGACAGGCTTCGGTTTGTGCATGTGATAAAATAATTCCCGGAGCGATGCAAGTGTCGCCAAGGGATTCTCTTTCCATAAGTGCAGCTAGTATTTTTGGGAGGTTTTGATCTATGTGGTCAGTTTTTGCTGCGTGTAGAATCCTTTTTAGAACATCTTCTTTGTTGATGATGTCCTGAAGGATATCTAAGGAAATAAATGAAGTGTTTTGTTTGGTCATGATTGCGTCAGCTCCTTAAGGATATGGCGTACCTTTTCCTTATCTTTTTCAATAAACAGGGTGTTTACCAATACGATGGGGAGCGACCAGTCTTCCTCTATTTTTATCGTGGTTAGGACCAAATCGATTTTTTGCTTTGCTAAATATGCTTTTGTTACGGTTCTAGCGGATAAGGTCGCGATGACATCGATTTCGGGGAAAAAACGTTGGATTTTCACCTTTAAAAGTTCAGAGGTTCCCATACCGGTAGTGCAGAGAATCAGCACGCGTACTTGGCGCGGATGCAGTTCCATATAGCGGGCAAAATAAAGAGTGATAAAACCGGCTTCGTCATCATCTATTTTTGGTAAGGAAAATTTAGCTGGTACGGCATCGGATACTTGTCGTACAATCGTAAAAAGTTGATTGTATTCTTGGCGAATGTTATCGAGCAAACCATTTTTGACAATTAAACCGGATTTCAAACGATTCAGCATGGGTTTGATATGGCTGGCGAGTTCATTGTGAATGATCCCAGCCTGCATGGGTGTTTTTGCTAAATGCGAAAATTCTTGGATATAAAAATTGGTAACTTGTTCTACTTCAGATGTTATATGAGGCGAAGCGGCTGCTATTTGAGGTTCCATTCGAGCGCCGGATAGGTAGCAATAGATATTGGTCGTTTCCGAGGCCGGTAATTTTTTACAAAGATAGCCTTCGATGCTTTCTTTGATTTGCTGGGCAATCGGATAATAGGCATCTTGCATATTATCCGTTATGCTATCATCTTGTTCACAGTAGTCAAAGCTGCCTTTTCGTATACGATAGATCAAGATGTAAAGATGTGTTAGTAAATTGATATTGTATGGAGCGGGGATAATGCTGCCGATGCGCTCCTCTATGAATTCGAGCTGCCTTATAACAAAACGGAGATCATTTTTGTTGAAATCAACAGCAATACTTTGCAAATCATCAAAATTCAAGATATCCAGTTTCATCAGAAGCTTGATCAAAGCACGTCGAACCAGATTTTCTGAGCCGATGACAGAGAGACGGTTGTCTTTCTTTTCTAGTTTCAAGCCCAATTGTTGGAGCTGCTGCTGGAGGATATCTTCATCGGTATAGATGGCAGAAGGACTTAAATAATAGCGGCCAAAAAGTTCGGATTCTCGAATAGAGGCAGGCGAGTGGAATAATAACTCTTTTAATATGTGCATATGGCGTTCAATGGGAGAGTAATTATAACGTGTTTTTTCGGTTGATTCTTTGCGATTAAAACGACTTTCTAAATAAGCATCATAATTGAGTCGAATGCCTTTGCCTTTTTCCGTTTGGATCAATTCTCCATTTTTGTGGCTGTCATTTAATTTTTTTATCATGCGATACACTGTTTTAGGAGAAATCGCCATTTGTTCTGTTAGGCTCGCAACTGTAACGAATGAAGACTGTTTCAAAAGATATTGAATCAGAAATTCTTCGCGATGCGTTGTTTTCATACAATAACCTCTTCTTGAAAATATTTATAAGCAATTCTTATTATAACATGCATTTTTACGAAGAATTATTGTGAAGTGTCCATTGCAGTAGACATCTACGATGAGTATATCTTATGTAGTAAGGTGCTTTACTGAATGTGAATCTTTAGGGTTGACTTATAGTTAACTCCAAATGGTATGCTAATATAAAAGAAAATTAATAGAGTTTTGCCAAAGGGGTAGGAAATAGCTCTAAAAGAAGAGGCGTACATATGGAATATAGGATTTTGGGAAGAACAGGGATCAAAGTGAGTGCCATTGGTATTGGCGGCGAAGGATTTGAAAATAAAAGCGATGAAAAATGTGAAGAAATCATAGACACGGCATTTGCGGAAGGAATCAATTTCATCGATATTTACAACTCAAATCCAGCGGTTCGCAGCCATGTTGGTAAGGCCCTGCAAAAATACCCTCGAGACAGCTTTGTCATCGAAGGGCATTTATGTTCTATCTGGGATAATGGGCAATATCGAAGGACGAGAGAAATCCAGGAAGTTGTGCAAGCTTTTGAAGATTTTTTGACGAGAATGCAGATAGCATATGTCGATGTAGGCATGATTCATTATGTTGACGATCAAAAAGATTTTGATGCTATCGTTGATGGAGAAATACTAAACTATGCAAAAGAGCTGAAAGCGAAGGGCATCATCAAGTCGATTGGGATATCGACCCATAATACCGATATTGCATTTAAAGCCGTTGAAACTGGCGTAATCGATGTGATTTTGTTTAGCATCAATGCTGCCTATGACATGCTGCCAGCCAGCGAAGATGTTAATATTTTGTTTGATGAAAAGACTTTTAAAAACAGAACCTACGAAGGCATTGATCTAAAACGCGATAAGTTATATCATACCTGTGAAAATGTCGGTGTTGCATTAACTGTGATGAAAGGATATGGAGCCGGCGTTTTACTGAGCGCGAAAGAATCTCCTTTTGAGCGAGCCCTTTCTCCTGTACAATGTTTACATTATTGTTTGACCAGGCCCGCCGTTGCTGCGGTCATGGTTGGGGTAGCAGACTCCGAGCAGATATTGGCGGCTACGGCGTATAATAGCGCTGTAGATGAAGAAAAAGACTACAGCGAAATCTTGGCAAATGCGCCAAGAAGTTCATTTAATGGGCACTGCATGTATTGTGGACATTGTGCACCGTGTTCGAAAAAAATAGATATCGCTATGGTCAATAAATATTTGGATTTAGCCTTGATTCAAGATGAGGTTCCAGAAACCCTAAAAGACCATTATGCTTTACTGGAACATCACGCAAGTGAATGCATAGAATGCGGTGCCTGTATGAAAAACTGTCCGTTCAATGTAGAAATCATCCATAAAATGAAGCAGGCCGCGCAGCTTTTTGGCAAGTGAGGCGTGAAAAATTATTTCTTGAAAAATGAGTGCAAACCTGTATAAGTCAACACTGTATAAATCTATATAAAAAAATCCGGATGGGATAATCCATCCGGAAAAGAGTCAATGGATCTTCTAGTCGAAAGGACTTTGTGAAGATCCATTGATTTTTATTTTCGTTCAATCAAGGCAACGCTTTCGACATGGCTCGTTTGAGGGAACATATCTACTGGCTGTATTTTTATGGTTTTATAACCGAGGCTGCCAAGGATTTCTAAATCGCGGGCAAGAGATGCTGGGTAGCAAGAAACGTAAACGATGCGTTTTGGTTTCATTGCAGCAAAGGATTGTAATACTCTTGGTGTGCAACCAACTCTTGGCGGATCGACGACGATGACATCCGGGCGCATGCCTTCTTGATAGAGGCGAGGCATGATGGTTGTCGCATCGCCGACGATGAATTCAGCATTGCTGACTTTATTGTCTTGGGCATTTTTGCGAGCATCGCGGATGGCTGGCTCGACGATTTCAATACCAATGACGCGTTTTGCTTTTTTTGCCAGAAATAAAGTGATTGTCCCGGTACCGCAATAGGCATCGATAACGGTTTCTTTACCAGTAAGACCGGCGTATTCAAGTGCTTTATTGTAAAGGACCGCTGCTTGTTTTGTATTGACTTGAAAAAATGAACGGGCAGAGATATGGAAGGTCAAATCTTCAAGATTTGCCAAAATCGTTTTTTGTCCCCAAAGATGTTTGGTCAAATCGCCCATAATCATGTTGGTTGCTTTGGGATTGAAGTTTTGCATGACACTTACGAGGTTTGGCACCTGCGCTTTTAAATGCTCTACGATTTCCTGGGCATGTGGCAGTACCTTCGTTGCCGTAACGAGCACGACCATGATTCCGTCCTTAGCCACGCGTCCGATGACATGGCGCAACGTGCCTTTTTGTGTTTTTTCATCATATACATGAATGGAAAGCTTTTGGACGATTTCACGCATCGCATTGGCAATCAGGTTATTGGCTTCTTCTTGGATGCGGCAATTTTTTGTATCGACGATATCATGGGAATTCTGAGCGAAACAGCCGATGACGACTTGTTTTTTTTGCAGACCGATAGGAAACTGCATTTTATTGCGATAGTTCCATGGATTTTCTGCACCAATGGTTGGATAAATCTCGACATTTCTTTGTTTGCCGATGCGTTCAATGGCATCAACGACTTGTTGATGTTTCATTTTCAGCTGCGCTTCATAGCCGAGATGCTGCAATTGGCAGCCGCCGCACTTTTCATAGATTTCACAAATTGGCTTTTGACGATCTGGGCTCTTGCGAAGGATTTTAACAATGGATCCCTTTGCATAACTTTTTTTGACTTCGGTGATTCTCGCTTCGACCTGTTCACCAACCAAAGCACCTGGAATGAAGACGGTAAAGTCCTCGAATCGACCAACGCCTTCACAGCTGTGGCCAAGGCTCATGATGTCGACAATATAAGTTTTTCCTTTTACGACTGGTATTGATTTTTTCAAAATTACAACCTCATTTATCATCATATAAAAAAGCGCAGCCGAAGCTACGCCTTTATCTACAGAATTATCTTCTCTTGCATAAACTATTTATATTATACTTTGTTTTTATTTGCTTGTAAACTGCTGAGTTGCACTTGCATGGATTCGTTTTCTTTGATTTTTATGGCAATCCGAGTGATGTAACTGTCTTCGTTATTTGAACTGAGTTCGTCGATGATACCTTCTTCGTAGGCATAATCTTCTATTTCGTATTGATTTTCTTGCAGGAATTCGAGAAGTTTTTGATAGGCACCATTGTAATTATTGGAATAAAATCCGTAGAAATAGCCGACGGCATAGAGACCGGCTGGTTGAATAAATGGTTTGGCACAAGTTGGGGCTTTGCCTTTGCTTGATAGATGCGTCTTAGTGAAACAATAGCTGTAGTCTTCGAATTTGCCAGCTAGGATATTCTCTTTGTGAAGCATACCTCCTAGAGGATAGCCAATATTGAGGTTGTTTTGCAGGCAGTAATTGATATGTTCCTGGACAATGCGGTGTTCTTCGGCTTCGCTGCAAGGGGGATGAAGCGCTTCGCTTAAAAGCAATGTGGATGTGGGCAAGGCTTTTATTTCAATTTTATTTGTTTCGATTTTTTGTGATTCTTTAAATAGTTGCAGCTTGTTTTTGATCAGCAGGTTCAGTCTTTGTTTATGTAGGATTTCTTCTTGCAGGTGTTTTTGGTGTTGTTTTAAAAGGTCATGGAAATTTTCTGGCGTACGATTGGCGATATGGTATTTTATTTCATGGATGGATAAACCGATTTCGCGCAAGGCTCGGATGACGTAAAAAATATATAATTGATCATAAGCGTAATAATGGTAACCATTTGGCTTGATGATTTCTGGTTGAAAAATGCCCTCTTCTGCATAATAGAAGAGGGTTTTTTTGTTGATGTTACAGATCTTAGCGAATTCTCCAGTGGATAAATATATTTTTTGCAAATTTTTCAATCCTTTCTTGACCGTCCTGTTACTGGATAGTTTATCATGAATTTTAGTCTAAAAAAAGAGGGATTTAAAGGAGGACAAGAAATTGTCAGCATGGAAATTCACGAAAAATCAGCACTTGCTAATAGGTGTTTTTCTGTTACTAGGTGTGGCCGCGATGTTTTTTGGTTATAGCAAAGGCCATACGATCAGCAGCGATGAAAAAAAGGCAAAAGTTAAAAGCATGCAGCCTTTGCAACAAGACGTAGATCTTTCATATAAATATGTCGGAACGATCAAGGCAAAAGACGAAATAAAGATTCAATCCCGCGTATCTGGCACGGTTGTAGAAAAATATATAGAAGGCGGGCAGCTTGTAACAAAAGGGCAGGCTCTTTATAAAATAGATTCCAGGCAGTATGCGTCAGCGCTTTTAGGCGCGCGGGCCACTTTGGCGCAGGCTGAAGCATCGCTTCAAAATGCCGAGACGGATTTGGCAAGAAATCAGCAACTGCTGGCAGTGGCTGCAGTTGCCGAACAAAAGGTGACGACGCAGGAATCCTTGGTAAAACAATACCGGGCATTGGTCGCAGCAAATGAGGCACTTGTGAAAAAGGCAGAGGAAGATTTGTCCGATACGGTAATTTACGCACCAGTTTCGGGACGCGTGGACTTAAAGGATGTTGCAATCGGCACGTACGTAAGCGCAGGAAGTACAACTTTGGCAACCGTTGGTTCAAGTGATCCAATCGAGGTTGAGTTCAATATCAGTGAAAATGAATATTTAAAAACGATTTCGCAGTGGAAAGAGAGCGAGACAAGCAGAGTCGTGAATCTTACCTTAAGCAATGGTGATGCGTATCCATTTAGTGGGACGGTTTTAGCAGTGGATCGATCGTTGACCGAAAACACAGGGACTTTGAGCATTAAAGCTAGCTTTCCCAATGAAGGCAATCGGTTACTGCCGGGGATGTTTGCCAGGGTACAGTTAAAAGGTGCGATTGTGCCAAATGCAATCTTGGTCCCGCAGCGAGCTGTACAACAGCTTTTGGATAAGACTTTTGTCAATATCGTTCGTGAAGACGGCAAAGCTGGGGTGAGAGAAGTGAAGCTTGGTGATAAAATAGGCAGCTATTATATCATTGAGCAAGGTGTCACGGCACAAGACCAAATCATCGTCGAAGGCCTTGTGAAAATACAAGATGGAATGGCTGTCGATGTGACGGTTGTGACACCGGAAGATATGGGCTTTTCGCTTCAGGAAGATGTAAGTGAAAACAAGGCGGCAACATCATAAGGAGGAATTATTTTGTCACGATTTTTTATCAATCGACCGATTTTTGCGATTGTCATCGCACTGATCTTAGTTATTATGGGCGCTATTGCAGCTACGCAGCTTCCGGTTGCACAGTATCCAGAAATATCGCCACCGACGGTTACCGTATCGACAAGCTATACTGGGGCAGATGCTTCAGTAGTCAATGAAACGGTAGCACAAACCATTGAGTCTGAAGTCAATGGAGTCCAAGGCATGGATTATATGAGCTCAAATGCAGATGCCTCTGGTTCATACAGCTTGGAAGTCGTTTTTAAGCTTGGCACCGACGGTGACTTAGATGCGGTCAAGACACAAAATAATGTCGCGACTGCGAATGCGAGTTTGCCGACGGATGTGCAGTCCGTAGGGGTGACGACAAAAAAAGCGTCTTCTGATATGGCGTTGATGATTTCATTGTATTCACCAACTGGAACATATGATAGTGTTTTTTTGAAAAACTATGCGGATCTTTATCTTTTGGATAAAATCAAACGTGTCACGGGTGTCGGTAATGTGTCGGCCTATGGTGCCGACTATGCGATGCG
>CBDTTM010000108.1:0-8453 GCA_965363355.1 uncultured Selenomonadaceae bacterium
TACCTTTGCAAGGTACACCGAAATCTGTGATAAAGAATTTTATTTTATCGTGACTGCAGCAGATCCAAATGTAGAAGCTATGGAGCGGACCATAGAAGGGTTCCGCGGATTCACTGCTTGTCTCGATGGGGCAAAAGAACGTGATGTAATTTATGGTACAGGTGCTTGGAATAAAGGGGAAATAGAAGCTTTACCAGTAATGCAGGCCGCATATGAAACGGGAAAACTGGTATAATAGATAAAGGAGCTGAATGGTATGACAATCGCAGACGTTGCGCAAAAATATGGTCTTTCGGCAGAAACTCTTCGTTATTACGAACGTGTGAGGTTGGTTCCACGAGTAAACCGCAAAAAAAATGGTATCCGAGATTATACAGATGAGGATTGCCGCTGGGTCGAGTTCAGTAAATGCATGCGTGCCGCAGGGCTTCCCATTGAAGTTTTGATTGAGTATGTGGCGCTTTTTCAGCAAGGTGATGAGACTTTAACGGCAAGAAAAGAATTGTTGATTGACCAACGAAAAAAAATGGTCGAAAAAATGGAAGTCATGAAAAAAACGCTAGACAGACTCGATTATAAAATAAGCAGATATGAAAATGCTGTTCCTATACAGGAACCAGATTTAAAAAAAGCAGATGACGCAGTGGAGGAAGATTCGTGAAACGTAGGTTGAAAATAGGGGTTTTCATTATTTTACTGCTGGGGTTGGCTGGTTATGTATATCATCCAGCGGTCAAAGGCTTTTTTGATCGAACGCTACTTTCAACCAAGGCGGCTGCTTGTCAGTATTTGCCAACTTCATCGATGGATGCCATGTATATTCGGCAGATCATCACGGCAGATAGTACGACTTCTCGGACGATCATGTGGCAATCCTCCTATTCTCAGGCAGATGCTTTGGTTGAATACCGAGAGCAAGGAAGTACGGATATAAAATCTTTTTTAGCAAGCGATGAAGTGTTTACCGATGATAAAACGACAACCTATATCCATACCGCGCTTTTGGCGGATTTAAAGCCAAAGACAAAGTATGAATACCGCGTTGGCAGCGGCGATAAACGAAGCGAGTGGCAGAGTTTTTCGACGGCAGGCGAAGGCAGTTTCAAAGCCTTGATTTTCCCTGATTCACAATCAAATGATTACGGTGTTTGGCGAGACACGGCTCAATCGGCATGGAAGAAAAATCCTGATATGAGTTTTTTTGTCAATATGGGAGATTTGGTGGATAATGGGGAAGATCATACCCAATGGAATGCTTGGTTTGATGCACTGTCTGGTATGATTGATTCCATTCCTGTGGCACCACTCCAGGGTAACCATGAAACCTATGACCTCAACTGGAAAGTCAGGTTGCCGGTGGCCTATGAGCATTTGTTTTCCCTTCCGCCAAATGGCAATGAAAAGCGCCATAACCAGTACTATTCCTTTGATTATGGGGATGTGCATTTCATTGTCCTCAATACGCAGATGGAAGAAATAGAGCCGCTTGAGCCAGGACTGCTCGAAGCGCAGCTTGCCTGGTTCAAACAGGATATCACGAAAACCACGAAAAAATGGAAGGTCGTCATGCTGCATAAAGATGTGTTGACCTATGCTATTAAGAATAGAACCGATAGAAAAGCCGGTTTTTCTGATATAGGCAAGGCGTTTATGCCTCTTTTTGATCAATATGGCGTAGACCTTGTCTTGAGTGCACATTTGCATACCTACAGACGAAGAGTGAATCTATATGATTTCAAAGCGGATGCGAAAGGACCGTTATATATCCTGACTGGTGTTGCGGGCAATGTCCGTTATCCGGGACTATGGGAAGACAATCCATTGGACGCAGTGGTCGCACCGCAGCCGGAAACGGATAATTATCTGACACTGGAGGCTTCGACGGATTCTTTGAAATTGGAAGCTTATTTGCCGACAGGTGAGCAAATCGATCATGTCGAAATCAAAAAATGAAATTGGTGCAACCGTCGATCTGATAATAGATTGACGGTTGCCTATAGTTGTGAGTGTAAAGAAATCGCACTATAGTAAGTATGTTTTTTCAAATGAACAAAAAATACTTGACTTATAGTCCGCTCTAAGTACTAAATAGAGCGTAGAGAACTATTGGCAAACCGTACTGTTTGGCTGTATAAAATTTGGATTATGGAGATTATAAGAATGAGAGTATTATATTATGACTGTTTTTGCGGCATCAGCGGCGATATGAATCTAGCGGCTTTGCTTGATTTAGGCGTAGATGCGGCGTATTTGCGCCAAGAGCTTGGCAAGCTTCGTCTAGAGGCAGAATATGAGCTTATCATAAAAAAAGACAGTAAGAATGGAATCGGAGGGACCAGGGTCGATGTCTTAGTAAAAGAACATGCATATGTTCATGAATCAGGACATCATCATCACGAACATGGCGAGGAGACGATGCAGCATATGCATCACCATCACCATGCACATAGAAGCCTTAAGGACATCGAGGCAATCATACAAAATAGTGATTTACATGATGCCGTGAAAAACTTGAGCCTGAAGATTTTTATGGAGGTCGCGAAGGCTGAGGCAAAAGTACATGGAAAGGATCTATATGAAGTGCATTTCCATGAAGTGGGGGCAATCGACTCAATCATCGATATTGTCGGAGCAGCTATTTGCCTAGATTATTTGCAGGTCGATAAAATTGTTTCGTCTACGGTACAGCTAGGCGGTGGTTTCGTAAAATGTTCACATGGGACCATTCCTGTGCCGGCACCGGCAACCGTAGAAATTTTAAGAAATCTTCCGGTAAAGTCTGGCGTTGTTCCCTTTGAAACCACGACGCCTACTGGTGCGGCGATATTGGCTGCAAATGTAGTCGAATTCAGCGATGAAATGAACCTTTCGGTCGAAAAAATCGGCTATGGCATCGGCCACCGCGATCTAGACATCCCGAATGTTTTAAGGGTCTATATCGGACAGTCCGCGTCAAAGGATAATATTAAAGAAGAACAGTATATTTTAGAATCCAATATCGATGATATGAATCCAGAGCTTTATGGATACGTTGAAGAAAGACTTTTTAAAAGTGGTGCGCTCGATGTGTTTAAGACGGCTATTTCGATGAAAAAAGGACGGATGGCGACGAAACTAAGCGTTTTGGTCAATAAAAAGCAAGAAGAAGCCGTTTTGGCGGTGATTTTCCGTGAGACGACCTCCTTGGGGGTTCGGAAATTCAAGGTTGAAAAAATCATGATGCAGCGTGATTTTGAAAAAGTCAGTACCTGTTATGGTGATGTGACCATTAAAAATGCATATTATCATGGTGAAAAAGTAAAATATAAAGCAGAGTATGAAGAATGTAAACAGATAGCTGATGAAAATAATATACCGATAGCAAAGGTCTATCAGGAAATCTATAAGAATGCAGGTGGACGAAAAGATGTTGAATGATGAAAAATATGTAGAATTGATCACGTATTTACGTTCGTTGAAAAAAGTCGTATTAGCTTTTTCAGGTGGCGTCGATAGTACTTTTTTATTGCGGGCAGCCAAAGAAGCACTAGGTAAAAATTTTAAGGCAGTAACGATTCAGTCCCCATATATTCCTAAATGGGAAATTGAGGAAGCTAAGCAATTGGTCGAAGAATTGGAGGTAGAATGGGAGCTTGTTGAAGCACCGATTATTGATGCAATCAGAGAAAATCCGGAAAATCGCTGCTACTTATGCAAAAAAGCAGTATTTGGTTTGATTCAAAAGGTTGCAGAAGATGGTGGCTATGAACATATCATTGATGGAACGAATTTTGATGACATCAGTGACTATCGTCCAGGGCTTAAGGCGCTAAAGGAACTTGATGTAAAGAGCCCTTTGCTTGCTTGTAAACTGACGAAACAAGAAATAAGGGATTTT
Source organism: uncultured Selenomonadaceae bacterium (assembly GCA_965363355.1). GTDB lineage: Bacteria > Bacillota > Negativicutes > Selenomonadales > Selenomonadaceae > CBDTTM01. The sequence continues at coordinate 3,878 of CBDTTM010000108.1, forward strand.
TCACGGCAGCTTCATCTGAAAACGTGGGATAAACCGCCATATGCTTGCCTTTTGACGAGAATTCCTTATGGCAATAAGCTCAAGGAATCGGACTTTGTAATGATTGAAAAAGCAGAACGCTACATGATGGAAAAGGGCTTTCGGGCAATTCGCGTCAGATGCCATGGGGATTTGGCCCGAATTGAAGTCAACAAAACAGATCGAGCCAAATTGTTCCATGAAGATTTATTGGATGAGATTTCAAGTAAATTCAAGGAATTTGGCTTTCGCTATGTAAGTCTTGATTTAGAAGGTTACCGAGTCGGGAGCTTTAATGCGGCACTGGGGAAATGACCGAAGACTTACAGGAGGATAAAATGAATAAGATAGATATCAAAGAAATGTTGGAAAAGGTGCAAAAAAGCGAAATACAGATAGAAGATGCGATGAAAATCATTGAGGACTTGCCCTATAAAGAATTGGGATTTGCTAAAATAGACAATCATCGGGAGATACGAACGGGCTATCCAGAAGTCATCTATGCTGAAGGGAAGACTGTCGAACAAGTTCAGAAAATCGTTGAATTCATGCTTACACGCGGTAATGATATTTTGGCAACACGGGCAAGCTTACCGATGTACGAAGCAGTGAAGCTGATTTGTCCGGAGGCAAAGTACAATGAACTGGGGCGTACAATTACTGTGCAGAGAACGCAAAAGAAGCTTACAGATTCTTATATTGCAATTGTTTCCGCAGGAACCTCAGACTTGCCCGTTGTTGAAGAGGCGGCTGAAACAGCAATGATCTTAGGCAATCGTGTAGAAAAAATCGTAGATGTAGGCGTTGCTGGGATTCATCGGCTTTTTGACAAAATACAAATCATTCGAGATGCTAAAGTCGTCATTGTCGTCGCCGGTATGGAAGGTGCGTTAGCCAGCGTGGTTGGCGGACTTGTCGATAAACCTGTTATTGCGGTACCGACAAGCATTGGCTATGGTGCAAATTTTGGCGGGTTATCAGCATTGCTCTCAATGCTCAACAGCTGTGCCAGTGGTGTCAGTGTAGTCAATATAGACAATGGCTTTGGCGCAGGCTACAATGCCAGCATGATCAATAAATTATAATTTGAGCCAAAAGGCAAAGGGGAAATGAACATGGAAAAGAAAAAATTAGGCTTCGGTTTTATGCGTTTGCCGTTAACTAAAAAAGAGGATTCGTCTAGCATCGATATGGCTGTTGTCAATAAAATGGTGGATACGTTTCTCGGCAAAGGTTTTACTTACTTTGATACCGCCTATATGTATCATATGGAAAAAAGTGAGATTGCACTGCGTGAAGCTTTAGTAAAAAGGCATGACCGCAATAGCTTTACGGTAGCGACAAAACTTCCGACCATGTTTTTAAAAGAGCAGGGCGATCAAGAACGAATTTTTGAAGAACAGTTAGAAAAATGTGGCGTAGAGTATTTTGATTATTATTTATTGCACAATTTAGGTGTGACTAATTATAAAACTGCACAAAAATTCAACAGCTTTGCTTTTATTCAAGCGAAAAAAGATGCTGGCAAAATAAAAAATATCGGATTTTCCTTCCATGACAGTGCAAAATTACTCGATGAAATTTTGACTGCACACCCTGAAGTGGATTTTGTTCAACTGCAAATCAACTATCTCGACTGGGACAATGAAAGCATTCAATCGAGAAAATGTTATGAGGTGGCTAGAAAACACAATAAACCGGTGATTGTCATGGAGCCAGTCAAGGGTGGAAATCTGGCAAATGTGCCTGAGAAAGTAGAAAAAATCTTTAAAGAGTGTCATCCGGATTTGTCAGTTCCATCTTGGGCTGTTCGCTTTGTGGCAAGTCATGACGGGGTGATGATGGTACTTAGTGGTATGTCAGACATGGAGCAACTGCTCGATAACACAAGCTATATGGAAGACTTTAAACCACTGAATAAAGAAGAGGCAGATATCATTTGTCAAGCGGTTTCGGTCATCAATGAATCGATTGCGATTCCCTGTACGGCCTGTCAATATTGCGTGAAAGATTGTCCAAAACAGATTGATATACCAAAATATTTTGCTCTGTATAATACAGAAAAGCAATCCAAACCAGCTGCATTTTCTACGCAACGCGTGTATTATGATAACTATACAAAAGAGCATGGCAAAGCATCCGATTGCATCGGCTGTAAGCGCTGCGAAAAAAGCTGTCCACAGCATATCGAAATAACGAAGCATTTAAAAGAAGTGGCAGCTGTATTTGAGGCTTGAGTGTAAGTGCTTTTATCATAAGGGCTCATTTTAAGAAAGTCAGTTCAAAATAAAATAGAGAAACGGAAAAAGACCTTTGGCTCCATCAATTGATATGAGCCAAAGGTCTTTTTTAGTTGTTTTTCGTGAGCGAAAAATATTTAATATCTTCATTTATGATGTGGCCGATAATTAGATCGTCAATGATAAATGAAAAGAATTGTACTGTTTTTAATTGATTGCTTTCATATTTTCGTTTGAGTTCAAAAGTCGTTTTCAAGAGACTTTTATGAATTTGTTTATGCTGCTCAAAATCGTTGTAACCAACTTTCTTTAGCATATATTCTTCGGCAGTACAATGATAAACTAAATGGCCAATAAGGCTATCGAGCAAAAGCAAGATTGATTCTTTGGATGCATCTTGGGGAAGTGCGATCAATTGATTGCCGATGGCCACTAGATTTTGATGCTGTAAATCGATGTTTGCGACGTCACAGTTCCATTGTGGGCGCCATTCGACTTGCATGCCCGAGAAAACCTTAGCACACCGATCGGTTGCTTCGGTTACGCAGTTGCGACCATTTTCTTTGGCATGGTATAAAGCATCGTCGACGCGTCGATACCATTGTAAAAACGTTTCTTTTTCCAAACGTTCAGCAACGCCTGCACTGACGGTTATTCTGCCGGCAATCGGATGTGCTTGGCCCTCTACCGCATGTCGAATCTTTTCTGCAACCAATAAAGCACCGTGAAGTTTTGTTTGCGGCAGTAAGACGAGGAATTCTTCTCCGCCAAGACGCGCTAGTGTGTCGGACTCACGAATCTGTTTTTTTGCAATTTCAGCAGTTGCTTTAAGTACCTGATCGCCAATGGGATGGCCGAACGTATCATTTATCTTTTTAAAATGATCTAAGTCCAAAATAATCATCGATAAATCTTCGTGATACCGATCTGCTCGCAAAACTTCATTTTGGAGGATTTGATCGATGAAATAACGATTGAATAGACCGGTTAATTGATCATGATAGCTTAAATATTCAAGCTGTTCATGCTGTTTTTTCATTTCAGCGGTGATGTGGAATTGTTGTTGGAATTGCCAGCGGATAATCAACATAAACATTACTAAGAAAAATGAAAAAATACCGGCCAAAATTTGATAATTATGTCGTACCTCTAAAATAGGGGCGAGAACGCTTTCTTCTGGTGTTGTCGTTATAATGACCAAAGGATAATCAGTCGATAAAGTATGAAAAAAACCAAACTGCATAGTGCCATCTGTCAGCGATGGTGCCTTAAAATAGCCGGAAGAAATATCTTGGCCGATAAAGTCTTTAAAGACCGTATGGGTTAAATAGGAATCTGGTACGGTTTCAGCAGCTGTCAGTTTTGGTGCCCGGGCTAAGAACTCGCCGTCATAGCGCAGGAGCGTTATTCTTTTTGCGCCTAAATTGATCGTGCTCAATATTGTGCTCAAATAATCCTGGTCGAGTGCAATTGATACAACACCAGCAAAATCTCCGTTTTTGTCATTAAAGCGATGACTTAAATAAATTTCAGGTTTATCCGTCGCCAGTCCAACCCAGTTTGCTGTTATATAGAGTTCTGGCAGATTGTTATTTTTTTGCGCTAAAAAATGTCTGTTATCTGCAAGATTGATATTTTTTGTCAAAGGTAAAGCGCTATACGTAACATTGCCGTGTGCATCAACGACGACAATATTATCGATAAAGGATTTTTTTGCGAATTTATCCAGCAAAGCCTTGTGCTCTTTTTGAACAGAATTGTGTGATTCCATGTCCATTTGCATGAAAAGTAAGATCGTATCTACTTTAGACAAGGTTTGTTGGACATTCTCTGAAACAATTAACGTTGTATTGAAGTCCTCGGCGTAGGCTTCTTCGATTTTTGTCTGTTTATATTGATCAGCCATTGTGTCAGCTAGAAAAAATGCAGAGAAAGAGAGAGCTACTGTAAAAAATGCAAGTAAAAGGTTTATACGGAAAATCGACATATCAGGTAATTTTTTGTGAATTTTCATAAAAATCAGCTCCTTGGGAAAACATACTATATCAATCTATATATTAGACAACATAGGGACATTTTCCTATCGACCTTTGTACTAAATATTTGTTTGCTGCATTTTAAATGAAAGACATGAACGCTTCACATGCTATCATGCAATAGTATAGAGCTGAAAAGGGTTTGAAATAAAATTTTGCATTTATTCTTGACAAGGATAATAAGATTTGTTATCATAGTTAGCGTAGTCAATGACGAGGTCATTGTTAAATGACTCACTAGCTCAACTGGCAGAGCAACTGACTCTTAATCAGTAGGTTCGG
>CBDTTM010000109.1:0-8220 GCA_965363355.1 uncultured Selenomonadaceae bacterium
AGGCTCAACCATCAAGGTGCCAGCGACGGGGACCGAGACGATCTGATCAGCAGCGGCTTTTTTGGCTTGCTTGATGCAATCGAGAGGTATGATCCGGCTCGAGGCAATAAGTTTGAAACCTATGCTGGTGTGAGGATTCGTGGATCTATTCTTGATTATTTACGGTCAAAGGATTGGATTCCTGTGTCGTTGCGACAAAAGATCCGTAAATATGAACAAACGGTAAGTGCATTAGAAGCAAAGTTTGGCAGAGCAGCTACTGATAAGGAGATTGCCGCTGAGCTTGGGATATCGATGGATGATCTCAATGCTTTACTTGGACGGTTGAATATTGCGACGGTTATTCCTCTAGAAGAATATGCTAAAGTGGAATCGACAGCAAATCAAATACCAGGACCATCAGAAAATATTGAGTTTAAGGAACTGCAAGAAAGTTTAGCAGCGGCAATTGACAAGTTGCCGGAAAAGGAAAAAATAGTGATTTCTCTATATTATTATGAAGAATTGACCTTAAAAGAAATCAGTTTGATTTTAAAACTTTCAGAAGCAAGAATATCACAGCTTCACACGAAGGCAGTTTTTCGATTAAGGGGATATTTGTCTAGAATAAAATCTAGTTTACTATAGAGAATTAAGGGATTAACACATCTTCTTTTATTGTTAGCAAAAAAATTGATTGCTATATATTGATAAAGTATGAACTTTAAGGGAGGTATTTCTCATGGCTGAGGTTACGGCTGACATGTCTTTGCCTTCGGTCGGAGGCAGGGATGCAGGCTATTTATTTGAATTCAAAAACGAGGGCGTTTTTCTGACGGTATACCCTTCTTCTGAAACAACAATATTATTTGAACTTGTAGATATGCAAAATATTTTAAAAGAACATGGTGTCAAAGACTACGAAATAGAGTTATTAGCTAGAGCTATGCGTGAACAAACCGGCGAACCGATTCGTTTAGCCGGTGGTATAGCAATGGAAAAAAAGACAGAGCCCCAAGAAGAACCTAAAATAAAGATAGAGATCAACCGCGATAAGATGTCGGCTGCGGTTTCTTTTGAAGTGAATGAAAATTCGAAAAAACCGACTGCTAAGATGGTTTTGGAAGAAATTCAAAAAAAAGGAATTACTTTTGGCATAAATCAAGATAAAATTGAAGAAGCTTTGCTGCATTTAGGTGATAGCACGGTCGTAGTTGAGGGAATATTGCCTCAAAATGGAACGGATGCAATTATAAAGAAAACGTTTGATTTGGCAAATAAAGGACGGCCAGTAGAAAATTCTACAGGTCGTGTGGATTATAAAAATTTAAATCTAGTCGTGATTGTTTCTGCAGGCGATGTTTTAGCCGAGCGAATTCCTCATACTCCAGGAATTCCTGGAACCAATATATTTGGTGATTCAGTAGTGGCTAGATCGGGTAAACCACAGCCATTGCCAAATGGTAAAAACACAAAAATCGAAGATGAAACCATTGTCGCCGCAATCGATGGTCAGGTTGTTGAAAATGGCAAGAAGATTACGGTAGATCCGGTTCTTCTCGTTAAAGGCGATGTGGATTTGTCGACGGGTAATATTGATTTTAATGGCAGTGTACAGATAAAGGGCAGCGTACAGCAAGGCTTTTTTGTTAAAGCTGTCGGTGATGTGGAAATTAAAGGAACGGTTAGTGGCGGAGTTGTTGAAGCACGTAATATTGTTGTAAATGGCGGGGTTCAGGGAATGAACCGCGGACATTTGTCAGCAAAAGAGGATATTCGTGCCAGCTTTGTCGAAAATGCGAATATAATGGCTGAACGGGATGTTTATGTAAGTGATGTTGTTTTGCATTCAGAAATCCATGCTGGGCGAAAAATCATTGTGGAAGGACACCGTGGACAAATCATGGGAGGCGCGGCTGTTGCCGGAGAAGAAATTCGAGCTAAATCGGTTGGTAATTCCATGAATGTTTCGACAAAACTTGAAGTTGGTGTCAATCCGATGGTGAGAAAAACCTATACGGAATTGCGAAGCAGCGTGACGAAGAACAAAACAAAGTTAGAGCAGATACATAAGACTCTGCAAACTTTAAATACGATGGATAAAAGCCGCTTTTCGCAGGAAAAATTGGATTTATTTGCACAAATGACAAGGTTGCAGTTTACGTTAGCTGGGCAAATTGAACGCGATGAGAAAGAAGTGTTTAGGCTGCAATCTATGCTTGAGGTCATGAAAACCGGAAAAATTAAAGTTGCCGATAAAGCCTATCCGGGTGTAAAATTGGTTATAGGATCAATTATGAAGACCATGCAATCGGAAGTGCAGCACTCGACATTTTATGTGGATGAGGAAGAAGCCTTGATTCGTACAGGTGCATATTGATAAAATAATATGCTTATGCGGCGAGAATTATAGAGAATTTGGATGGTGAGATAGATGGATCTTAGTCCGATGAATTTACAAGTCGTAATTCCAAAAACTACAGAAGTCAGCCAGATGCAGCATAAAATCGATCACGAGGTCAATATGCAGCAGGATATGGGAACTTTAAAACTTCAAGAAGATGCGGAGCTAAAGCAAAAGCAGGTTCGCACTCGCGATAAAATGGAAGATGGGAAAATAAAGGACGATTCGCAAAATAAGAATCAGGGGCAGATGTCAGGCAAACAGGACCAAGCTGAAAAAGAAGAAGAGACCTCTGATGTGCCGATGGCAGTTGATTCGATTCGTGGACATAATATTGATATAAAATTGTAAGAGGCAACAGAGGTGTTATATGGTTACGGAATTGATTGGTTTTTTGATTATTGCCGCAGCGATTCTCTATGTATTCCTTCGTTGGAACATGGCAAAAACCAAAAAAGAACCAGCAGATTTGAAGAATGCATCGGAAGATCTTTGCAAGCAGCTTGAAACTGCGGGCGATCAGATTATCGATAGGGTTGAATCTTATGTAGATCGATTAGAAGCTTTGATTGAAAAAGCCGATGAACGGATTCATGTTCTCGACCAAAAGATTTTGCGTTTAGAACAAATTGAGCAAGCGACGGCTCCAACGGAAAATCTTCCACAACAACAGGTCGAAGAGATTTTGCCAGATTTTGCGGAGGCTTTGTCAAAAGCTGAAGAAAAAGCAAAACAACTTAGTGACGAAATACCGCAGTGGACCGATTCGCTGAGGTCTGCAGATGCCCCCGAAAGCACAGTGGCTATACAAGAAAGACTTCCCCAAGTTATATCACCACGAAATAAGAGAGTGTTCCTTTTGATGGAGCAAGGGGTGTCAGAAGACGATATCAGCAAAGAGACTGGCATAAGCAAGGGCGGTTTGACGCTTATCCGTGAAATGTATAAAGCGAGCAAGGGTTTATCCTAGCTCAATAAAAGATGTAGGAAGGGGAATCGACATATGGTCGGTTGCTTTTCCTACATTTTTATTGTAATCAGATGAATCTTATGCTATAATTTAAAACGGTGTAAAAAACGCACGCATTTTGATTTTGTACTGTGCCATTTTGGTGAAAACAAAAGATGAGAGATGCGGAGGAAAAAAAAACAGGAGGTGCACCAACATGGCAGTTATTTCCATGAAACAATTATTAGAAGCAGGTGTTCATTTCGGACATCAAACGAGAAGATGGAACCCTAAGATGGCTACGTACATCTTCACAGAACGTAACGGTATTTATATCATTGATTTACAGAAAACCGTTAAAAAAGTAGACGAAGCTTATAACTTCCTTCGTAGTGTTTCTGAAGCAGGCGAAACCGTATTGTTCGTTGGTACGAAAAAACAGGCTCAGGAAGCTGTAAAAGAAGAAGCAATCAAAGCCGGCATGTATTTTGTAAACGAAAGATGGCTCGGCGGCATGATGACAAACTTCCAGACGATTCAAAAACGTGTAAAACGTTTAAAAGAATTGGAAGCTATGGAAGAAGACGGTACTTTTGAAGTTTTGACGAAAAAAGAAGTTCTTTCTTTACGTCATGAAATGGAAAAATTACAGAAATTCTTAGGCGGTATCAAAGAAATGAACAGATTGCCTGGCGCATTGTTCATTGTTGATCCTCGCAAAGAAAGAATTGCTGTAGCAGAAGCTAAAAAACTTGGTATTCCTATCGTTGCGATCGTTGATACAAACTGCGATCCAGATGAAATCGATTATGTAATTCCAGGTAATGACGATGCAATCCGTGCAGTAAAACTTTTGACTGGCCGTATGGCAGATGCTGTCATTGAAGGTCGTCAAGGCGAAGATGGCGAAGACGCAGAAGCTGTTCAAACAGAAGACGCTGAATAAAAGTAAAAAATAATAGATAAAAAGGGGGTAAGGGGATTATCCCTTACCTTTCTTTTATAATAGGAGGATTCAAATGGCAAATATTACAGCTGCAATGGTAAAAGAATTGCGTGAGATTACTGGCGCAGGAATGATGGATTGTAAAAAAGCATTGACACATACAGAAGGCGATCAAGAAAAAGCGATCGACTTTTTACGTGAAAAGGGTTTAGCTGCTGCTGCGAAAAAAGCTGGCCGCGTAGCTGCTGAAGGCGCTGTCACATCCTATATCCATGCTGGTGGTAAGATTGGGGTTCTCGTTGAAATCAACTGTGAAACTGATTTTGTTGCTAACACAGATGAATTCAAATCTTTCGCACGTGAAATCGCTATGCAGATTGCAGCCGCAAATCCTGCATGTGTAAGACGCGAAGAAGTTGATACAAAAGAACTTGATCATGAACGTGAAGTTTTGCGTGAACAGGCTCTTCAAGAAGGCAAACCAGAAAAAATCGTTGAAAAAATGGTTGAAGGCCGTATCGAAAAATATTATAAAGAAGTTTGCTTGATGGAACAACCTTTCATTAAAGACCCAGATCAGACAATTGCAGATTTAGTGAAATCTAAGATTGCCAAAATCGGTGAAAACATTTCGATTAGAAGATTTGTCAGATACCAATTGGGTGAAGGCATTGAAAAAAGAGTAGATGATTTTGCTGCGGAAGTAATGGCTGCAGTTAAATAAAAGAGAGAACACTTTGTGTTCTCTTTTTTAAAAATAAAAACAGGAATATTATAAGTTTCTGTCGAAGCAAAAGAAGATATGTGTACAAGACTGGATGGAGGTTTTATCTTTGGAAACAGCGAAATATAAACGTGTGGTTCTAAAATTGAGCGGTGAGTCGTTGGCTGGAAATCAAGGCTTTGGAATTAATCCAGAGGTTGTTGAGTCAATCGCATTGCAGATAAAGGAAATCAGAAAGCACGGTATAGATGTTGCTGCTGTTGTTGGAGGCGGAAATATTTGGCGTGGGCTTGCTGGCAGTGCTAAAGGCATGGACCGAGCAACGGCTGACTATATGGGGATGCTTGCAACGGTAATGAACTCCTTGGCATTGCAAGATGCGTTGGAAAAATTAGATGTGACGACTCGCGTTCAAAGTGCAATTGAAATGCGCCAGGTAGCAGAACCTTATATAAGACGTAAAGCAATTCGTCATTTAGAAAAAGGCAGAGTTGTAATTTTTGCCGCGGGTACGGGAAATCCATATTTTTCAACGGATACTACAGCAGCTTTGCGCGCGGCGGAAATAGAAGCTGATGTAATCCTTATGGCGAAAAAGAATACCGATGGAGTTTATGATTGTGATCCAAATCATAATCCAAACGCTAAGAAGTTTGAAAGCCTTGAATACATAGAAGTCCTGCAGCGTGGTTTAGCTGTTATGGATTCTACGGCGACAAGCCTTTGCATGGACAACCAAATACCAATTGTGGTGTTTAATATCGATCACCATGAAAATATCTTAAAGGTTTCTTTAGGGGAAAATATTGGTACGACGGTAGGAGGGAAAAAAGCATGATCAAAGAAATATTTGCTTCACATGAAGATCGTATGAAAAAGTCAATGGAATCCCTCAAACGAGAATATGCTGCTTTGCGAGCTGGACGTGCTACTCCGGCACTTCTAGACAAGGTCATGATTGATTACTATGGTGCACCAACGCCGCTTACACAGGTTGCCAATATTTCGGTTCCAGAACCACGAATGATTTTAATTCAGCCATGGGAAAAAACATTGCTTCATGATATAGAAAAATCCATCATGAAGTCGGATCTTGGCTTAAATCCAAATAGTGATGGAACGGCGATTCGTTTATCAATTCCACAGCTTACGCAAGACCGTCGTGCTGAGCTCGTGAAATCAGTCAATAAAAAGGCAGAAGAAGCGAAAATCGCTGTGCGCAATATTCGCCGTGATGCGAATGATGCAGTCAAAAAGCTTGAAAAAAGCAAAGAAGTTACCGAAGATGATGCAAAAAAAGCACAAGATGATATGCAAAAACTTGTCGATAAATATGTAAAAGATATTGACTCGATTAAAGCGGTAAAAGAAAAAGAAATCATGGAAGTATGATGAATATAGATGTTGTAGGCTGCCTGCTGTCTGTTGCAGAAAAATGGTTGCAGACAGAGCAGATAAGATATACAATTGAAAAAACAGTTCCTACACGCGATTTTTTTAAAGTGGATGATGATCAGTTGTATGTTGTTCGTCAAAAGCTTATGCCGACAGGCGAACTTCAGCTGGTTGTCGCTGCTAAAATGCGAAAGGAGGTGTAACCATGGCTTATAAAATAGGCGAAGATTGTATTTCCTGCGGTTCTTGCGCAGGCACATGTCCAGTCGCTGCTATCGCTGAAGGCGAAGCACAGTATGAAATTGATTCGGAAAAATGTGTAGAATGTGGCGCTTGCGCTGCAGTATGTCCGGTATCTGCAATTTCGGCACCGTGATTGGGAAAAGCCCCTCTTTGCAACAAGAGGGGCTTTGTTTCTTGCAGTTTAAATAGAGGGGTATATTATGTGGACAAAGATATTTGGCGATGGGAAAAAACAGCCGAGAGAAGAAAAATCTCAATATAGTGCAATCAACCGAGATCGTTTGCCACGGCATGTGGCTGTTATTATGGACGGAAATGGTCGTTGGGCAAATGGGAAAGGTCTTTTACGTACAGCAGGGCATACCGCTGGCGTTAAAACTCTAAAAAAAATTGTGCAGACTGCAACAGCCTTGAAAATGGAAGCTTTGACCGTATATGCGTTTTCTACGGAAAATTGGAAGAGGCCTCATGGTGAAGTGGATTTTTTGATGCATCTTTTTTCAGAATATCTGGCAAAAGAAATTGATGAAATGGATCGAGATAATGTAAAAATGCAGTTTATTGGGCGTGTTGAAGAATTATCGCCAGGACTGCAAAATCAGATGGAAAATGCTCAGAGCCGTACAGCCAATAATACGGGCGTTAAGTTCAATATTGCCGTGAATTATGGTGGTCAAGATGAAATTACGCGTTCTGTTAAGATAATAGCAAAAGAAATTGCGGCAGGAAATCTGTCGGTTGAAGATATCAATGGAGAAACAATTGAAAATAATTTGTATACGGCAGGTCTTCCGGCTGTAGATCTAGTCATTCGTACCAGCGGGGATTTGCGTTTGAGTAATTTTTTGCTATGGCAGACTGCCTATGCTGAATTTTGGTTTACCGATGTCAACTGGCCGGATTTTACACCGGAGTGTTTCATAGAGGCTTTGCTGGATTTTCAAAGCAGAGAACGTCGCTTTGGTGGATTGAAATAGGAAAATAACTATAGTGGGTGGTTTTTTTTTGATTACGCGAATTGTGAGCGGATTAGTAGGAATGGCTTTGACGGTGTTCGTTGTTCATTTTGGTAGTTATGTATTTGGTGCAGCAGTTTTTTTACTGGCGTTGATTGGCTGGCATGAATTTTCACGAGCTTTTGCCAATAAAGGAGAAAAGCTAGCCTATGTAACAGGTATGGTTGCGATTGTTTTTATTCTTGGCTGTGCGTGGCTAGGCAATGCAGAAGAGTCTGTTGCAGTGATAACAGCTGCTACTTTATGGGTATTGATGCAGATGATTTTTCGGCATCGTTTTTTTTCAGTAGAGCAGGCCTGCCTTTCTATTGCAGGCATAATGTATGTAGGGATGGCGTTTTCTCATTTGTTGTTGTTGAGATTCACCGGATCCGATGCCTTTACTGCTTCTGGGGCGATGTCATTGCCCGTTGGTGAAGCTTTGCTTTGGTTAGCTTTTATTGGAACATGGGCAAGCGATACGTTTGCTTTTTTTACGGGTTCTTTTTTGGGGCGCCATAAGCTTTGTCCTGAAATCAGTCCGAACAAGACAATTGAAGGATTTGCTGGGGGTCTGATTGGGAC
>CBDTTM010000110.1:0-8197 GCA_965363355.1 uncultured Selenomonadaceae bacterium
TATAAAACACCAAATACTGCCGCCCCGGATGCCAAATCGATCATCAGCAAATATGAATACGATGTAACCGCTAGAAAGTTCAAGATGTTATCGAGTAAAGTTTACGATAAAGATGGTAATCAGCTCATTGAACAAGCAACTGACGATACTACAGATTTTGCTGATATCGCGCCAGATAGCCTCGGCGAAAAGAAATTTGAGGCGATCAAAACCTATGCCCAGGAAAATAACGCTTTTATTTTCCATCAGAGCACCGCTAAGCATTAAAATGGTAAACAATGAACCTATTTTTGCGGCAAACAAAAACAGAGCTCCATGTGAACTTGGTCTCCAAAGTTAGATTTATGTATCTAACTTTGGAGAATAGTTCCATGTACAGCTCTGTTTTTTTATTGCAATTTCCCTTTGAGCAACTCGTTTACAACGCCAGGGTTTGCTTTGCCCTTGCTTTGTTTCATGACTTGTCCAACAAGGAATCCGATGGATTTTTCATTGCCGCCTTTATAATCTTCAACTGGCTTAGGATTTGCCGCAATCACCGCGTCAACGATTTCTTCAATCGCTTTTGTATCGGTAATCTGCACAAGACCCTTTTCTTTGACGATTTTTTCCGGTTCATCGCCGCTAGCCCACATTTCTTCGAAAACCGTTTTAGCGATTTTAGAAGAAATCGTGCCTTTATTGATCAGAGCGATCATTTTTGCCAAGTTTCCTGCTGAAACTGGACTTTGCGTAATCACTTTGCCTTCTGCATTGAGGTTTTTGGACAAATCGCCCATAATCCAGTTCGCTGCAAGTTTGGCATCCGCCCCGCCGCTAACCACCGCATCAAAGTATTCTGCGGTCTGACGAGAAGCCGTCAAAATAGCTGCATCATAAGAAGAAAGCCCACAATCTGCCATCAATCTTTCCTTGCGAGCATCCGGAAGTTCTGGAAGATTCTTTTGATATGCTTCGATTTCTTCATCGGTCGTGATGATCGGCACAAGATCCGGTTCTGGCAAATAACGATAGTCATGTGCCGCTTCTTTTGTTCTCATCGAAAGCGTGATGCCCTTGGCATCATCCCAGGTTCTCGTTTCCTGAACGATATGTCCGCCATCTTCGAGAATTTCTTCTTGGCGTTCGATTTCATACTCTATAGCGCCTTCAATCGCTTTGAAGGAGTTGATGTTTTTCATTTCGGCTTTTGTCCCAAGTGGAATAGTTCCCGTTGGACGCAAGGACACGTTGACATCGGCGCGCAGATTGCCTTCTTCCATCTTGCAGTTCGACACATCGATGTATTCGAGTACGGACTTGATTTTTTCCATATAAGCTTTGGCTTCTGCCGCTGAGGAAATATCTGGTTCTGATACGATTTCAATCAAAGGCACGCCTGTACGATTATAATCGACATTGGAACTTGCTGAATCTTTTATCGTATTGCCGGAATGAACGAGCTTTCCTGCATCTTCTTCCATATGGATTCTCGTGATGCGGATTCTTTTGGTCTTGCCTTCTACATCGATATCAACATAACCATGCTCCGCAATCGGCAAATCATATTGCGAAGTCTGGAAGTTTTTTGGCAAATCCGGATAATAATAATTTTTACGGTCAAATTTACTGAATTTATTGATTGTGCAATTGAGCGCAAGTCCAGCTTTAATGGCAAATTCGACAACACGTTTATTGATAACAGGCAAAACACCAGGCAATCCGAGGCAAACCGGGCATACATGGGTGTTTTGGTCAGCGCCGAACGATGTTGCACAGCCGCAAAAAATCTTTGTATTCGTCTTTAACTCACTGTGGACCTCAAGTCCAATGACTGCTTCATAACTCATTCTTTTTCCCCTCCAAGACCGGCAATGCTGTTATGGAATGTTTGGCTTTGTTCGTATGTATAAGCCGTACGAATCAAAGTATCTTCTGCCAAAGCCTTGCCGATGATCTGTAAACCAATTGGCATTCCCGTTTTATTGAAACCGCAAGGTACAGATATGCCTGGAAGTCCAGCTAGATTAAGCGGCACAGTGTAAACATCCTGCATGTACATCTTCAATGGGTCACTAGAGAGCGAACCGATTTCATAGGCCGCTGTCGGAGCCGTTGGCGCTACGATGACATCCACCTCTTCAAATGCCTTGTCAAAATCCTGTTTGACAAGTGTACGGACTTTAAGAGCCTTGAGGTAATACGCATCATAGTAGCCAGCACTTAAAGCATAACTGCCGATCATGATGCGGCGTTTTACTTCTTCGCCGAATTTTTCGCTGCGTGTTTTTGTCATCATATCGACAATATCAACGCCATCGACACGTTCGCCATAACTTACGCCATCATAACGGGCCAAATTGGAGCTCGCTTCTGCCGGTGCAATCAAATAATAAGCCGAAATCGCATAATCGGTGTGTGGCAAAGAGATTTCCTTCACTTCAGCGCCGAGAGCCTCAAGCTCTTTGATTGCATCTCTTACCGCTTTTTCGACATCTGCGTCCATGCCCTTGAAATATTCTTTCGGCATGCCGATTTTCAATCCTTTTACATCCTGAACCAAAGATTTGGTGAAATCAGGCACTTCTGTTTTGCTCGAAGTAGAATCTTTTTCGTCATAACCGCTGATGATATTGAGTAAGTGTGCACAATCGGTAACGTCTCTAGTCAACGGTCCGATTTGGTCCAAGGAAGATGCAAACGCAACTAGGCCATAACGAGACACACGACCATACGTAGGCTTCATGCCAACTACACCGCAAAAAGATGCCGGCTGACGAATCGATCCACCGGTGTCTGAACCCACAGCCCAAATTGCTGTGCCAGCCGCCACAGCTGCTGCCGAACCGCCGCTGCTGCCACCCGGTACACAGTCAAGGTTCCAAGGATTATGCGTAGGGAAATACGCCGAGTTTTCTGTAGAACCGCCCATGGCAAATTCATCCATGTTCACTTTACCCAAAACAACTGGATTTTCCGCCTGGATTTTTTCCATAACCGTCGCATTATATGGAGGTACAAAGTTTTCCAGCATTTTTGACGCACAGGTCGTCTTGATTCCCTTTGTACAGATATTGTCTTTGATTGCCCCTGGGATCCCTTCTAAAAAGCCGATGGTTTCACCGCGCGCAATTTTTTCATCAACCGCTGCAGCCTGTAAAAGGGCAGCTTCTTTAGTGACCGTTAAATAGGCCTTGACTTCACCGTCAACGGCTTCGATTCGCGCCAGAAGATCCTTAGCGAGTTCAACCGCGGTAATTTCTTTTTTAACAAGCATGTCATGCAGGACATGCGCTGGTTTAGCAAATAATTTCACGATAGGTCCTCCTTATCTGATCAATCTTCCAGGATTTTCGGTACTTTGAAATAGCCATCTTCTTTTTCTGGAGCATTTGACAAGGCCAAATCTCTATCAAGCGATGGTTTTACAGCATCTTCTCTGAAAACATTTTTCAGCGGAAGCACGTGAGCTGTTGCAACAACAGCTTCGGTATCAAGCACGCTTATCCCATCTACATATTCAAGAAATGCATTCAGATGCCCGGTATATTTTTCAACTTCATCAGACGGTATCGCCAAACGAGACAAGACCGCTACATTTTCCACATCTTTACTGGTAACTTTCATCATTTCACCATCCATTGCAATTTATTTATACATAGTATGCTCTAGAAGCTCTTGTAATTTTGCATACATAACTCTGCCTATCGTATTTATAAGGCAGATATTTTCTTTTATATCAACAAACAATACAAAGTTTATTATACCACATTTAAGAAATTTTTAAATATATCTATCCAAGGCAAAAGACCTTCGATTTTCACTAGCTTAAAGCAGCAACTGTCTAAACTCCTCTTCGGAAAGTATGGTAATCCCCAGTTTCTGAGCCTTTACTAACTTACTGCCGGCAGCTTCACCAGCGAGCAGATAGTCCGTCTTTTTAGAAACACTTCCGGCCACTCGTCCGCCGTGAGCTTCAATGATCGCGGCAGCTTCACTTCTGCCGAGGGTCGGCATCGTGCCTGTGATGACAAAGGTCTTATCTTGCAGTTTCTCGTCGATGGCTGCGGATCCGGACAACTCCATATTGACCCCTGCAGCTTGAAGTTTTTGCAAAATAGTTTTATTTTCTTCTGCCGCAAAATAATCACGAATAGCCTCCGCACTGATACTTCCGATATCACGAACTTCAAGGATTTCGTCAACTGAAGCCTCTGCTAACCTGCCGATGCTCTTAAAGTGCAGCATGAGTTCTCTAGCGCCGCCCTTGCCGATATTGGCAATACCAAGACCCGTCAGAAGCATCTGTGGATCGTTTTCTTTTGATTTCTCTATTGCCTGCAAGAGCTTGTCTGTGTTTTTCTCCTTGCCGATGATTCCCTTTTCAATAAGCATATCGCGATGTTCAAAGAGCTGATAAATATCGGCTATATTTTTGACGAAGCCCCCTGCAATCAAAGCTTTGACATAGGCCAGGCCAAAACCTTTGATGTCCATTGCACTTCGACTGACAAAATTGACAATATGCTGTTCAAGCTGGGCCGGGCAATTGATGTTCGTGCATTTGATGTCCGCACTGTTTTCCTCGCGCACAGCAGACGCGCCGCAAACTGGACAAACCGGCTCTATCTTAAAGGCAATCGCTTCTGCGGGGCGTTTTTCTTTATTGACCGATCGTATTTTCGGGATGATTTCACCTGATTTATAGACGATGACGGTGTCACCTAATCTTACATCAAGCTGGTCGATAAAGTCCTGGTTATGAAGGGTTGCTCGCTCTACGCTCGTCCCGCAAAGACGTACCGGATCGAATACTGCCGTTGGCGTAATCCTGCCGGTCCTGCCAACAGAGAGCTCGATTTGGCGCAATACGGTTTCTTTTTCTTCTGGCGGGTATTTATAGGCAATGGCCCAACGTGGCACCTTAGCTGTAGCACCAAGCTTATCGCGATCGGATAAATCATTGAGCTTTACCACGGCTCCATCTATATCATAGGCAAGATTGCCGCGGTTTTCGCCGATTGACTCGATTGCCTGCCAAACTTCTTCTGCCGTATGACAAACCTTATAGTTGGCGATGACCTTGATGCCTTGTTTTTTCATAAAATCATAGGCATCGGTATGCTTTTCAAAAGCAATACCTTGTACTTTTTGCAGATTAAAGACAAAAAGTGATAAATTCCGCTCTTTGGTAACCTTGCTGTCAAGTTGGCGCAAAGTTCCTGCCGCACAATTGCGCGGATTAGCAAAAAGCTTCTTGCCGAGAACTTCTTGCTGCTCATTGACTGCGGCAAAAGCAGCTTTGCTCATATAAACTTCACCGCGAATTTCAAAATAAGGCAGCGGCTCTTTGAGTTTTTTCTTGACATCTTGGATCGCCTTGGCATTTTCCGTGACATCCTCGCCTTGGACAATGCCATCGCCCCGGGTCACAGCAGTTGTCAGCAGTCCATTTTCATAGCGAAGGGCCAAGGATAATCCATCGATTTTTTCCTCAACGACAAATTCTGGATTTTCGAGACTTTCTTGCAAAGATGTTACAAAATCTTCTACTGCCTCACGCGAAAAAACATCCTGCAAACTTAACATCGGCACGTCGTGCTTAACTAAGACACCAGCCTCACGCTTCGCCTTGCCACCGACAATTTGTGTCGGTGAATCTTTGGTCAAAAATTCGGGATGATCTTGTTCCATTTTTTTGAGCCGTTGCATGAGCTGATCATATTCATAATCGGATATTTCCGGATGATCTTCATTATAATAACGATTACTATGATATAGGATCTTTTCGCGCAGCTCTTGTATTTCTTTTTCCGTACCCACTACGCCATGCCCCCATTCGTTTTTCAATACTCGATTAGGCTTTTGTTATCGGTGCATATTTTTGCATAAGACCCTTGACGCCTTGTCCAGGAAACGCGATTTTAAGTTCAACTTCTTCGCCCGTGCCGCGGACCGATACGACCGTACCGACACCCCATTTTCCGTGTTGGGCCTTATCGCCAACATGCCAGCTGACATTAAGATCTGGCTGCACGCCAGCACCAGCAGCAACCGGAGCTGCCTTAAAATTATTGGTCCCGGAATTTTGCTGAATCGATGGCCGGAAAGCACTGCCATAACCACGCTGCTGTACAACATTGGAATTTGCAAAACCATACGCATTTTGTCTTACAATCAGTCGTTCCATATATTCTTCTGGAATTTCCGCCAAAAAGCGCGACTGTGGATACGTCACCGTTCTGCCAAAAATCATTCGGCTGCGTGCATTTGTCATGTAGAGTTTGCGCTGCGCTCTTGTAATACCAACATAGCAAGTACGGCGTTCCTCTTCAATTTCGCTCTCGTTCATCAACGTTCGTGAATGCGGGAAGAGTCCTTCTTCCATTCCTGTCATAAAGACGATTGGAAATTCCAGTCCTTTTGCTGAATGAAGCGTCATCAAAGTGACTTTTTCTTCTTCTAAATCTGCATTGTCTATATCAGAAACCAACGCAACCTGGCTTAAGAAATTCTCAAGATTTGGTACTTCACCGCTCTTTTCGAAGTCTTTGGCAACACTTAAAAATTCTTTCAAGTTTTCAAGTCTTGCTTCGTCTTCTGGTTTTGTCGATGCTTCTAGTTCAGCGATATAGCCAGATTCTGTCATCACATGATCTACTACATCATGCAAAGAAAGATTATCTTGATATGCCATCACCTTAAAGACAAATTCTGCGAAGAGTTCCAAGGGCCGTTTTACTCTTGCCGTTATTCCAGGAACCAAAGATGGGTTTGAAACAACATCGAACAAGGTCATATCATTTTCCATAGCAAACTCATTGAGTTTGGCAATCGTCGCCTCTCCCAAACCACGTTTTGGCACATTGATGATACGCATAAGGCTTACGGCATCTGCCGGATTGAAAACCACGCGCAGATATGCCAAAATATCTTTGATTTCCTTGCGATCATAAAACTTCAAACCGCCCACCATCGTATACGGAATACCTGCGCGCATGAACCCTTCTTCTAAAGAACGGGACTGGGCATTGGTACGGTACAAAATCGCAATATCGCCAAATGATGAATTAAAGATCGTCTTTTGTTTCATCACCGTCGTTGCGATGAACTGCGCCTCATCTCGTTCATCACTAGCCAAATACGATGTTATCTTTTCGCCCGTCTGATTTTCCGTCCAAAGCTCTTTTGGCTTTCGATTTTCATTGTTTTCAATGACCGCATTCGCTGCCGCAAGAATATTTTTCGTCGAGCGGTAGTTCTGTTCAAGCTTGATGGACTGAGCATCCGGATAATCTTTTTCAAAGCCCATGATATTGCTGATATCAGCGCCGCGCCAGCCATAAATCGACTGATCGGCATCCCCTACGACGCAAAGATTGTGATGGCGAGCTGCCAAAATCTTGGTCAGCTGATACTGCGCTCCGTTGGTATCTTGATACTCATCGACTAAAATATATTTAAAGCGTCCTTGATACTTTTGACGCACTTCTTCATTTTCTTCTAAAACAC
Organism: uncultured Selenomonadaceae bacterium; assembly: GCA_965363355.1. GTDB lineage: Bacteria > Bacillota > Negativicutes > Selenomonadales > Selenomonadaceae > CBDTTM01. The sequence continues at coordinate 7,492 of CBDTTM010000110.1, forward strand.
CGACGGCGAGCATCAATAAATCATCAAAATCCAAAGCATTGTTCGCAACTAATTTTTGTTGATACATTTGATAGACTTCACCAATTTTTTGTGAGAAAAACGTATTGGCGTCGCGCATAAACGTACGCGGACCTTGCAGCATATTTTTTGCATTGGATATAGCTGCCTGCACACTGCCTGGCGTATATTGTTTTTCATCAAGATTAAGTGCTTTTAAACAGGATTTTATAACAACCTGTGTATCGCCTGAATCATAGATGACAAAGTTCTTCTTATATTTTTCCAAGACCTCAATTTCACGACGCAAAAAACGTGCACAAAAAGAATGGAATGTGCTGAGCCATACATCTTTTGCCTTTGCCCCAATCATACGGTCAACGCGTTCCCGCATTTCCGTGGCGGCCTTATTGGTAAAAGTGATAGCCAAAATATTATATGGCGCTACGCCATCATCTAGTAATTTTGCAATTTTACAGGTCAAAACCTTTGTTTTTCCCGATCCGGCACCTGCCATAATAAGCAAAGGGCCATTCGTATGTTTAACCGCCGCTTCCTGCGCCGGATTCAATCCTTCAAAAATATCCAATTTTTTCCTCCATATAATAAAACTTTTTTCGATAAGGTCCGTAAGAAGAGGCTGTTGCAATAAAATACAGTTTGCAACAGCCTCCGTAATACCACCTGCTATATATTTCTCTACATCACA
>CBDTTM010000111.1:0-8192 GCA_965363355.1 uncultured Selenomonadaceae bacterium
TCCGAAAAAAAGAGCCGCCGAAGAAGTAAAAAATCACTTCATGCGACAGCTCCTTTTATTTGGCGAAATAACCATATGTTCGGCGCAATCCCTCTTCCAGAGAAATATGCGGCTCCCAGGCCAAATATTTTTTGGCCTGCCCATTGGCCAGCATCGAACGATATATATCGCCATCTCTTGCCGGGCCATAAAGCGGCGTGATTTTCTTTTGTGCAACATTGCTCAATACACCAACAAGTTCTTTTAAGCTCACTTCTGTTTGCGTACTGATATTATAGACCCGATTCACAGTTTCGGTGCACAAGGCTCCATAAATTCCAGCAGCGACATCGCCGGCATAAATAAAGTCCCTTGTCTGCTCGCCATCCCCGTAAATCGTTATTCCATCGCCTGCCGCCAGACGTTTCGTGAAAATACTGATGACGCCGCCTTCACCACCATCGCCCTGCCGTTCGCCATATACATTGGCAAAACGCAAGACCACATAATCAAGGCCAAAAAATTTATGATAAAGCTCCAGATATGTCTCAGCCGTAACTTTGCTCTGCCCATAAAATGACTGCGGTTTAAGTTCAGTCATCTCTTTAATAGGTAAATCGGAAACGTCACCATAAGCTGCTGCCGTAGATGAAAACACGACTCGCTTAACGCCATTTTTGCGCGCAGCCTCAAGGACATTGATCGTTCCACCAATATTGTTCATCGCGTCGAGCTGAGGATCTTTGATCGATACATCGACCATTGTCTGTCCAGCCAAATGGACGACCATATCCGGCGTATGTTCAGCAAAGACCGCCGACAAATCAGTGTCCTTCACATCAAGCTCAACAAATTCACAGCCTTCTGGAAGATTTTCACGGAGGCCCGTGCTCAAATTATCCAAAACAACCACTTCACAGTCTTCAGACTGCAGTTTGCGTACTAGATGAGAACCGATAAAACCCGCTCCGCCAGTAACTAATATCTTCATACTTTCACCTCAATATAGTTTTATAAATTCAATAGCTCCATTATATCATAAACCCTAAGTTATAGCTTAGGACTCCACCTGCAATTCCTTCAAATAACGCCCTACAGCATCCTGCCATACCGGCAAACACTTAAATCCAGACACTTTCAGGCTTTGCTTGCTCATCCGGGAGTTATGCGGGCGTGAAGCTTTCGTCGGATAAGCACTCGAACCGACCGGCATGACCTTCACTTCAAGCTGTGCTTGCCGAAATATTTCCGAGGCAAATTCTGCCCAAGAACACACACCTTCATTTGTCGCATGATATACCCCATATTTTTCAGTCATAGCCATGTCGGCTAAAAGCTCAGCCAAATCAGCCGTATAGGTTGGCGAGCCAATCTGATCCTTTACAACAGTAAGTTCTGCATGCGTTTTTCCCAGTTGCAGCATTGTCTTGACAAAATTGCGACCATTTATGCCAAAAACCCAGGAAATCCGCACAATGAAATGCTCCGGCAAAATCGATTGCACGGCGAGTTCCCCTGCTAGCTTCGTCTGCCCATACACATTTTTCGGCAGTTTGGGTGCATCCGTTTCATAAAAATCTTCACCCTCACCAGCAAAGACATAATCCGTACTGATATAAATCATTTTTGCTTTGATATCTCGGCAGACTTCCGCCAAATTCCGTGAAGCCCCGGCATTTACCATACGGCAAAGTTCCGGTTCATCCTCGGCTTTATCGACAGCAGTATACGCCGAACAATGAATCAATACGTCTGGTTTATATTCTTCCAAAAATTGGCGAGACGCAGGAAAATCCAGTAAATCAAAATCCTGTCTCGATGCACCATAGCACTCTATACTGCGGCGCTGCAACACTTTTATTACATCAAAGCCAAGCTGCCCGCTGCAGCCCGTAACTAGAATCTTCATCGATAACTTCTCCCTTTTCACTAAATCAAATCCGGCGCACAAGCCACTGGATCAAAGGATATTCATAATATTCCCCATTGACGACTTTCCAGCAAGCATAAATCGATGCAAAGAACCAAAACAATGCCAAGGCAAAAAATACCGGTAAAAGCAGAACGCCCACCAATAGCATCGTCAATACAAAAGAAAGCGTCGTACAAATAACCACGAGCAAATGTAGGCACAACGCCTGTTTAGCATGTTCATGCACAAACGCATCATCTTTTTTCCAAAGCATCAACCCCAACGGCACAAAAATAAAGCCGATGCCAGCCATAAGATAAGAAACATGTGCCAGGACAGCCAAAACCTTCTGTTCTGAAGTAATCACATCGCATCTCCCCCTCTTTAACCTGCCTTATTATATCATAATTTCATCAGCATAAGCACTACCACGTCCCTCTCCCCAAGAAAAAGGGCCTTACGGCCCCTTCCTCAAATATGCTTTTCGACAGCGCGCAGCAGAAGCTGGATACTATCATCAAGTTTATCCAGTTTGGCTTCAATACGCACGAGCAAAAAACCGGCTACCACCATTGGAAACCCATAATTGCTGGCATACATCAACAACTGATCCATGGCAATCACCCCCTTCATGTTTTACATGCCCTGATCCAAACAAATTACAAATACCGACCTGCTGTTAAGTCGAGTTTTGCCTAGATCAGGCTGCTGCTTTACGATAAGTCCAAGCGCTAATTCATGGAAAACCGGTTTTCCCTAAAGGTGAAACCATGGACATTGAAAACTTAGTAAAAAAAGCGCAGTCTGGCGATGCCTGCGCTGCCGAAGCCCTGTATGAACGCTTTATTCCTCTGCTAAGATCCGCTGCCTCTCAGGCACATATTCGCTGCATTTATGAAGACGCTTTTGCCACGGCCAGCCTCAGCTTCCTCGAAGCCATCCACAGTTACCAAGAAAACCTGCTCATTCCTTTTGCCGGTTATGCCCACGCTAAAGTACACGGCGATCTTCGCACGCTATTCAAACGCGAAAGGCGCAATTGGCAAAGAGAAACCTCTGCCAATTGCGCCATATCTGAAAACAGTCAACTCCAGGACACGTTTGCCGTTGCCTCTTTTGAAACACAAAGCGTCGATAAAATGACGCTCGCTGCCGTTTTGAAAGAGCTTCCACTTGAGCAAAAAGCTGTACTCTTCCATCGCTTTTTCCGTGGCTATACACAGGCCAAAACTGCTATGCAGTTAAAAACCTCACAACAAGCTATTGCTGCAAGGCAAAAACGCGGCCTTCAATTTTTGAAACAAGTACTCAAAAAGCCTTAAATTTTCAATCTGTGGAGCAAAGCATCATCTAGATCTTTCGTTATCATTGCCCGAATGAGCCAAGCATTCTGTAAGTGCTTACTAATTGTCTGATGCGTCCACAACAAATCGATTCGTTGTCCTCCTCGTAGATAGATAGACGCCACTGACTCATCTTGCGAATACGATTGTTCAATCTGCGTGAAATTGAAATACCCTATCGTTGAATCCCCTTCGACTCTCGGTACCCGCACCTTAAGAGGCACCAGAACAAGTTCCCAGCTGATTCCCAGCGGCATCCAGAGCTTGGCATGCGTGATTTCTCCAGCCCAAAGCCGCAGCAAACGTATATCCTCTCGTCTGCGCTCCGACAAAAAACGTACTACCGTCTCCACTTTCACGGGCAGACGCTCACAAGAACCATCCCGCAAATACAATACCGTAAAATCCCCCTGTGCAGTATACTCCGGAATAATTGCCGCAATCTCCCTGTCCGCTATCAGACTCTTCATCAATAATCCTCCTTGTTTATAGACTATGAGCTCTACATTACCTAAACATAGCAGAACTTTCATAAAATTACAATAGTTTATTTTTTGAAAATAGAAGATAGTAAAGAATATTTTTCCCATACAAAAAAAGAAGACCGGAAACAGCGATTTCTTCTGTTTCCGGCCTTCTTATCGCCCTTATGCCAAAGCGGTTTCATCCGTGCTTCTGATCAAAGTCTCCTTGATGCTTACCGGATAACCGCCATGAACGACAACTGCTTTCTTGTCGATCATCTGCGTCATGACCGCCGCGGCTTCGGCTTTGGTCAAACCAGGCTTAGGATCCGCTAGGCTGTACGTAAACGTTTTGCCATTGGCAAGTGCGAACGTCATCTGTAATTTCTGGATCATAAGAACTCCTCCTTTCTAGTAAAAATAGGTCCATTCATCACCCCTGAATCAGTGAGGCTGCATCCTGACGATGGATTGACTCGACTGGCTGCGATTGCAGCGAGCTCAGTCCCTTGGCTATCGCCAAAAAATCATCATCGCTGAGTGCCGGGTCGATATTGGCAAAAGTCCGCTGGCTGTACACCGCTGCTCCTATTGCATTCGTCCCCGTCTGCACTTTTAAGATCATCTTGCTCGTCTGATCTTTTTTTACGCTCATGATATTCACCCCCTTTCAATCTTATACATGCCACCATATGATTTTTTTACAACGCCTCGGCAAAATTTTTATCAGCCCATGCATTCCGCCAAGTAGTCAGTAAAACCACGTGCGATTGCCCGGGCAAAACCATCGGCTTGCCCAAGCAAAAGTTCTTCATCCTCAGGATTAGAAATAAAGGCCGTCTCCACCAAAACGCCTATCGCTTCTGTGTTTTTCAAGACATAAAGCCAGCTTCCGTCTTTTACGCCGCGATTCACGGTTCCAAGCGACAGGGTAATCTGTTTTTGCAGGCAAACGGCTAGACGCATTCCCTCTGCACTGGCAAAAAACACTTCGGTTCCTCGTGCAGCCTTATTTTCGGCAGCATTGCAGTGGATTGAAACAAAAAGATCTGCACCAAAAGCATCGGTCGCCGCCACAATTTCTGCCAGTTCGTTTTTCTGCACGCAAAGAACCTCAAAGCCAATATTCAATAAATACTGCGAAGTAAGTTCCATGAGTCCACGGCAAATCACAGCTTCCTCAGACTTACTGCCCAGTGCTCCCGAATCAGCGTCCGGACAATGACCTCCATTTACAACGATCTTCATCAAAATCCCCCCTTCCATCATCTACATGCCCTCAATGTGAGGTTTTACCAAAGATACTGCAATTAAAATCATAAGTTACCTAAACAAAATGAATTATGGGAAGATTTATTATTTTTATAGAAAGTGTACGATGAATAGTATATAATACTCATAGTGTAAGTATAATTTCCTAGATTTTCATTATAAAAGACAAAGGAGTGCCTGTTTAAAATGATCGCATTGGGACTGGATGACCTTGAAGCGGGAATGACATTAGCAAAAGACGTAAATAACCATATGGGTGTTGTCGAATTGGCAGAAGGAACTGTATTGACAAACCGCATCATTGATAAGCTGAAATATCGAAACATAGCTGAAATTTATGTTGAGGATTCTGCCTTAACTCGCCAAAAAGATTTTTTGGCAAAATATCAGCACCAACTTTTTATTACCGAAAGTATTTTCCAAGAAACTGCAGAAACTGGTTCTGTTCCCATAAAAAGTGCCGAACAATTCGTCAAGGGTTCATTGCAGCCCATGCTTAGGCAAAGCGGCACCATCGATTTTCTCTACCAAGCGAGAGGCAACAACCCCTATGAATACCAACACGCCATGAACGTTTCGATATTATCCGGAGTCTTGGCAAAATGGCTGCATTACGATGAAAACTCTACGGCTGAAATCATGCTTGCCGGGCTTTTGCACGACATCGGCAAGACAAAACTTCCGCCGGAGCTCCTCGCCAAAAATTCCAGCAAACGGTCCGCAAGGGAAAAAGTGCTCTATGAAAACCACAGCAAGCTCGGCTATGAGCTGCTCAAATATAACCCGAATGTATCGGAAAATGTTCGTTTATCCATTCTCGAGCATCATGAACACACGGATTGCAGCGGTTACCCCGGGCGATTGTTAAGTGACCGTATCCATCCTTACGCCAAGATCATTGCCATCATGAATAAATACGATGGCATCACTGCTTCAGCTGAATCAAGCACGCAAACACCTTTTGCTGCACTTGATGCCATTACGCAAAAAATGTTTTCAACGCTTGATACAAAAGCTTGTATTGCCTTGATCCACAACCTCAAAACATCCCTAATCGGATCTGAAGTCGTTCTATCGGATAACAGCAAAGGAAAGATTGCCTACTATGCCCAGGAAAACTACAAGGCTGCACCTTTGATCAGCCTATATGAATCCAATAAGGTCCTTGACCTCAACCAACGTTCCGATCTGAAAATCATCGCTTATAATCCGGCAAAAGAGGCAAACACTGCCTTGCTGGCATAAAAAAAGAGGACAACCGCACCTGCGATTTGTCCTCTTTCCATTTATATAAATTCAAACAGCCTTCATCCGATCTTACTGTATTTCACTAACATTATAATTGCTTGTGTCTTATTTTCTAAATCCAAAGTGTTCAAGATTTTTTGCATATGATATTTCACACCACCTTCACTGATCCCCAGTCCCGCCCCAATTTCCCGATACGGTTTACCACCTGCGACCAGTTTCAAAATATAGCGCTGCCTTTCATTTAACGAGTCAAGCAATACTGCCTCTGTCTTTTCCATGTATTTGCCTCCAATCCCAAAGTCCTCATCTTGTTTAAGCCCTTTTAGGCACAACATGCCGCAGGCTTTATCTCAGCAATTCTGCTTTTCAACAATAACTTAAAATCTTTGCGTCTATCTGCATTTACATTTTTACATCTATCATTATTTTTTCATCCATGTTATATTTTTTTATAAAGCTATTTGTTTATTTACAAAAGAACCAACACTATTTCAGCTCATTTCAACAACGCATCAAATCCAAGGAGGATGTCCTATCATGCATGACCACAAAAAGCTCAGCAGTCGCGAAAAAGATATTCTCGCTTTTATATGTAACGGCTACACCAATACCGATATAAGCCGTATACTAAAACTTTCTATCAATACAGTGAAAGCACATACACAACACATCTACCAAAAACTTGATGTCAGCAATCGTACCGAGGCTGCCATCTGGTGGCAAAACGCAGCCTTAGCGGAAATATCCTTTGCCTATCCCGACTTGATTCTCGATGATTCTTTTGAACAACTCATACAAGACAGCCAGGATCCCTCCACAAAAGATTTTTTAATACAGCTGCAATCCAAAATAGCAGACATGCTCTCCGCCAAAGAGCTATTCACGATTCGCGCAACTGCCGAGCCTGACATGGAAGGTTATTTCATTCGCTGGCATATAACAAATGAAATCAATACATTTGCCATCTCTGTATCGCTTGAAACCTACCCGCAAAAACAATATATCTGGAAGGGCCATTTCAGCGCCAAGAAAAAAATCAAAGCTGTTCAACTTCTCGCTTCACAAATCGTCTCTTCCTTGACCTATCAACTAATCGAACGAGAAATCCACAATGTAGTGATGACCCCGGCAGACAAAACATTATATCAAAAGCTGATCTTATCTTTCCATTTGCTAAACCAGTCTACCCCGGAATCCATCCAACTTGCCAAAACGACACTCGATGAATTGCTGCGCATTTCACCCAATTGCATAGTTGCTCTATACAACCGCTGTATTGCAAGCTATCTGAGCATCATCACGAACAACAGCCAAAACCCAGATGATGATTTGGCAACAATTGCCATGTATTGCAAAAAATCCACACAGTTATGCCGTAACCATGCAAGATCTTATTATATTCGCGGACTATACTTATTGCTTCAAAAGAACGTCCCTGAAGGCATCCACATGTTCGAAAAATCGCTTACCATAGACGACTCCTTTCAAGGAAGTCATTTGATACTCGCACAGCTTTACACCTTGCTGCAAAATATCCCTGAAGCGGAAAAAAAGCTTGCCTACACCCTATCGCTATGTCCAGATTACAAATACAAAGGGAACAATCTATTTTCTATCGGAATGATATTTTTCCTATTGAAAAAATATGAAAAAGCCACGCGATTCCTTGAAGAAAATTTTTGCATATCAGAGAACCATCCCCTGGAACTTCTTTTATACACATGCGCCCTTCATCAATCCGGAAATATCAGTAAGGCAAATGAAGTTGCCAAACAAGTCTTACTAACAGAAGAATATCTACAAACACTCTTGCAATTTTTCGACAAAAAATCTGCCATATCCATTCGAAGCATCATTGAACAAAGCGGCATTGAAATAAGACCATAACAAACTCCATCGTCTTTTGCTTGAATATACAATCTTCTTACATCGTATGCTAATACAGTATCCTTGTAAATAACCCATTTGGGT
>CBDTTM010000112.1:0-8107 GCA_965363355.1 uncultured Selenomonadaceae bacterium
GTTGCGGAGCATCAACCAATTTCAATGGGTGTTCCAACAGCCAGGTTTGGTAAGCCGTTGCCGCGGACGATGATTTGTCCTGGAAGGCTTCCTTCAGCATTGAAGATAATCGTGCAATGGCCTTCTAAGCGTAGGTTTTCGTTTACTGTTTCACCGACGGAGATGATCTTGAAGGAAGTGCTGCCCCAAAGTAACGTATCACCTACCGTGATATCGCCTTTTAATTCGGCTTCGGCATGTTCAACGACCATGTCAGCCAGATTAGGGCGGAGACCGTGATTCAGTAAAATAACGCTGTTGTTGTTGTTTAAGAATTTTCGAGCGAGATTTCCAATAGCGGTAATGTTCGATGCATATTTCATTTTCGCAGGCTCCCTTATAATTGAATTTATATCTTAATTATAACAGATGATTGGAAATAAAATGCAATTTTTATAAAAAGGGACAGAAAAGAATGATAAAAGCCTCTTTTTAACGAATTTCTAATTTCTCGCCGAGCTTCAAAGAAGGCAGGCTGTTTCCCTGTAAAGCAATTTGCCCGGGCATTTCGAGTTTCTCGTTGAAAAGCAAGGTGCAATGCCCGCTTTCGCGAAAGGATTGATTGGCTTCTTCGCCGACTTCGACGACTGTGAAGCTAAGATTCCCCCAAGATAGAGTATCACCAGCCTGTATCTCATCGTCGAGTGTCGCTGAGGCGTGTTGAATTGCCAAGTTGTTGATGAGATTTTGCGCAAATTGGTCATTGATTAGAATAATACTGCGGTTGCTGTCTAATAGATTCTGAGCTAAGTCACCGATTGCTGTGATTTGTGAAGCGTATTTCATGATTATCAGACCCCTTTGTAATTATGTTTTATAAAATACCTGCAAGTTTTAACAGATATTTTGCATTGGTACTTTGGCAGCGTCCATCTTTTAATTTATAATCAAAATGAATTTCGTCATCGGTATAATATTCGGCAAAATGATAGTTGGTAATCGGCAGGGCTTGCTCGTTGATCAGGTCGCAAAGCTCGAAATCGTGTGTGGAAACAAACGTGAGATTCCATTTTCGCGTGAGCTTGCGGATGGCTTCTTGTGCACCGATGATGCGATCAGCTGAGTTGGTGCCCTTGAAGATTTCATCGATCAGAATGAGCATGGGCAGTTCTTTTTTGTTGTATTCAACCATAGCCTTGATGCGCAAAAGTTCTGCATAAAAGGTAGACAGGCCACGGCTTATATCGTCGTGTACACGCATGGATGTGAAGATGTGCATGCGCGATAGCGTGAAGCTTTCCGCGCAGACAGGGGCTCCGGCATAGGCCAAGACTGCCGTTGTGCCGAGGGTGCGCATAAAGGTGGTTTTTCCCGACATGTTCGAGCCGGTCAGGATGCAGGTGCCTGCCAAAGCAGTTATTGAATTGGCAACGGCTATTTTTTCATCGATTAGGACGTGCTTGACGTCGGTTGCGTGGAGCTCAGGCTCATTTGTCGGCAGAATTTGAGGGAAACAGTACTGTTCTTTGACTTGCCCGACAACGGCAAGGCTCAATAGCATTTCTAGTTTGGCGAAGGCTTCAAGCCACGTGGCAGCATTTTTTCCAACCGAATTTTTCCAGCGGTCAAATAGCAAAATGCAATGAAAATCCCATAATAGGAGGGTGTTGGCGATAAAATAAAAAAAGATATTGCGCCGAACGTTTGTGCATTCGCCGATGCGGCGCAAATTCAAGATGGCATGGGCAGCACCGTGGTCGATTCGGAGCTTTTGTTGCAGTTCATGTAATTCAGGGCTATGGAACTCTTGTTTTTCCAGCAGCAAAAAAAGTTGTTCATAGGGCTTGAGGCCACGATAAAACTCAAAGAGCGGCAGGAGGAAAGTTTCGGTGCGCGTAAAAAAAACACCGGATAAAGCAAATTGCACGAGCATGGGAATCGTGGTTATTTCCCAGGAAATCCAGCCTAGAGCGGCAAGGATGAGCATGGCAAAAGTCAAAAGCGGCAGTGCAATGGCACTGACACGGAGAAAGGAAAATGGCAGGCTGATTTTTTCAACCAAATCCAATAAAATCTTTTTTACATCGTGATTATCTGGCAGAAGACGGCTTAATGTCTGTATTTCAAGGCAGAGATCCTCGGATTGGAGAAGCTCAGCGATAGCTTTTTGGCGAAGTCCGATGTCTTCAGGTAAAACAGGTGGCTTGGGTGACAGTGCCTGTGCTAATTTTTTCCGACCCCAGGCAGTCTGGGCAACACACGTGTATTGATAAAGCGAAGATGGACCGAACAAATCGAGGTCGTTGCCCTGCGGATGGTCTTCCTGCAGAAATTGCAGGCCGTCTTCCGGAAATTGCGACCAACTTCCATCAAGCCTAGCTTGATACTGAAGGAAGACTTCTTTTCGGCTTGCGAGCAAGATGAGTTGCTGGCGAATCTTTTTGTGAATCTGTAATAGCCGGGCGAATAGTAGGACCATTGCTGCTGAGGCAATGTAAAACAGTGGGTTGGAGTCGTAGCCAACGCCAAAAAAAACGATAACCAAGCAAAAGGCCGCAAAGCGATAAAAAACAATGCGATTGCTGTGTCGCCGGGCCGATTGCTCAGCGGTTTCAACTGTCTTTAGCCGTTCTTCTAGCAAAACCATTTTCATGAAACGCACCTCTTTACAATTAAACGCAAATCGATCAATATGCTATCATTATACCATAGCGTGGACATTAAATGCTTTTGTTTTTGTGCACTTCAGATGGATAAAAGCTGGGACCAAGATATATGGACAGGCTCATATGAATGTGCTATTATGATGAATATCAAATTAAAATCAAAATACAATTTGCTGTTGGCATCGGTGCGGTGAAAACAATTACATCGATAATCAAAATGGAGATGGTTCCAGTCTACAGCAGAGAGATGTGGTATATTTTGGCGAAAACAGAGTTCTCTTATCGGATAAAAAGAATAACGCTAGAAAAAAAGGTGGTAAAAGGGTTGGACGTCGAAGCAATAGAGCTCGAGACGCAGGAGTTGCTGCGTCGGTTGGCAAAAGGTCCAGAACAAATCAAGGCTGAAGGTTGGAACAGCACTTTGGAATTGCAGATTTCCCTTGAGCGGGCGCAGTTGCAATGAGTTTGAAACCAGAGGTAAGAGAAAAAATCCAGCTTCAAATTGATAATTTGAAAAAGCGCATGCGTTATGATGCAAACGATCTCGATTATGAGACGCATTTACATATGATGCGGGATTTGCAGCGGGTACTGGATAAAGCGAATGAAGAAAAAACGATATGAGTTCAGCGGCAGCAAAAGCTGCCCGTCGAATGCTGCAGCTTCTGGCGGGCAGCTTTTTTTTGTCTGAAAAAGAAGGTTTCCTCTTGACAAATCCTGATGATTTATGCTAAAACAATATATGAACATGTATTCATATATTGGGAGGACGTGACGGAAATTGGATAAAGAAAAATGGCAGAAAGAAGTCTATATACTAGAAAATCTAGGGTGTGCGCATTGCGCTTCTCTGATGGAAGAAAAAATTCGCAGCTTGCCCGATGTGGCAGAAGCAGTCATCGTATTCGCGAGCAAGGAATTGCGTTTGCTTGCCAAAGAGCCTTCGGCGCAGATTCCGGCAATCCGTCAGATCTGTCAGGGCATTGAAGCGGATGTTAAAGTTGTTCCCAAAGATGAGGCAGTACAGCAAGAACCTGATAACAGCAAGAAAGAATGGATTGAACTTATTTTCGGGGCGGTCATGTTGGCATTGGTTTCTTATATGGAAAAAAGCGTTTTGCAGGTAGGACTCTGCCTGGTAGCATATATTATTTTAGGTCGTACCGTTTTGGTACATGCTTGGCAAAATATTCGGCATGGGCGTGCGCTTGATGAGAATTTTCTGATGGCAGTGGCAACGCTCGGCGCATTTTTTATCGGTGAACAGCCAGAAGGCGTTGGCGTCATGCTCTTTTATCGCATCGGCGAATTTTTTGAAGAACGTGCCGTCAATAAAAGCCGCCAGGCAATTATGGCGGCTGCGGATTTGCAGCCGAATATCATTCATCGGATAAAAGGTGATCAAGTGGAAGATGTGCTGGCAGCAGATGCAGTAGAAGGCGATACTTTGATCATTCGTCCGGGTGAGAGGATTCCAGCAGATGGCGAGGTCGTCAAAGGTGAAAGTCGTATCGATACGGCAGCATTGACCGGGGAACCACTGCCAATCCGGGCAACGCCAGGACTTGAAGTGTTCTCGGGATATCTCAATATGTCGGGGGTTTTGGAAATGCGAGTATTGCGTCCGGCAGCATCTTCGATGGCAGCACGCATTTTGGCAGCCGTTGAATCCGCTGCGGCGTCAAAGCCGCATATCGAAAAATTCATTTCGCGCTTTGCCAAAGTCTATACGCCGATTGTCGTTGGTGCCGCTGTAGTTACAGCAATCGTACCGCCTCTTTTTACCGGACAATGGGAATATTGGATCTATGCGGCCTTGACGTTTCTGGTCATTAGCTGTCCATGTGCATTGGTGCTCAGCGTGCCGTTGGCATTTTTTGCGGCAATCGGGGTCGGATCCAAGCGAGGAATATTATTTAAAGGCGGAGCGGCACTCGAGGCTTTAGCCAAGGTTAAACAAATTGTATTTGATAAAACAGGGACACTTACCAAAGGGGACTTTTCCTTGCGGCAGGTCATTTGTTTCGATTCGGAAAAGACAAATGAACAAGCATTGCTGCAATTAGCGGCGACGGCAGAACAAAATTCCAGTCATCCCTTGGCCGCCTGTGTTTTGGCAGCTGCGGAAGCTGCAGGCACTGTGGTCAAACCAGTTTTGGCAGCAGAAGAGATTGCCGGACATGGTGTACGCGTTTCTCTTGCTGAAGGGGAACTCCTTTGCGGCAATGAAAAATTGATGGAAAGCCACGGAGTGGAGGTCTCACCGATTTCTGGCGTAGAATATGGATCGAAGATCTATATAGCTCTTAATGGAAAATTAGAGGGGCTGCTCATCGTGGCGGATGCTGTAAAAGAAGAAGCTCCGGCAGCACTTCGCCGCTTGCAGGCATCCGGCAAGAAATTGGCGATGTTGACCGGCGATAGTGAAGCTGGTGCGGCAGCCGCTGCGGCAAAGCTGGGGATTTCTTCTGTGTATGCCGGACTTTTGCCAGAAGACAAGCTCGCAAGGCTGCAAGCCTTGCGCGAAGAACATGGCCCGGCACTGTTTGTCGGCGATGGCATCAACGATGCTCCGGTGCTCGCAGGTGCAGATTGCTCGGCATCGATGGGCAGCGGGTCGGCCATGGCAGTAGAGGCTGCTGATATTGTTTTTGTCACGAACCAAGTCAGTGCGGTTGGGCAGGCTATTGGCATCGCTAAGGCTGCTACGAGCATTGCTTGGCAAAATATCGTTTTGGCAATCGGCACGAAGGTCGCGATTCTTATTTTGGGTTTATGGGGCTTTGCATCCTTATGGCTGGCGATTTTTGCCGATACCGGCATTGCTTTGATCTGTGTACTCAATTCGATTCGTCTACTTTATAGGAAAAGAGATTTTTCTTAAGGCCTTTTCCCGCAGGTGTTTATTGTTTCAATCCGCAAATTGTAGTAGAATGATAGATATCATTTGTGTGTATTGTATACAACGGAAAGGTGTAAGAAGAATGGCTATTTTGCAAGAAATAAAGAATAAAATCATGAACGGGGAACGACTCACGAAGGCGGACGGACTCGCCTTATACGATTGCAATGACTTGTCCGAGCTCGGTGCTTTGGCGGATATGGTTCGTCAGCGCATCAGCGGAGACTACGTATATTATAATGTCAATCGTCATATCAATTTGACGAATATCTGTACATCGCGTTGCTCGTTTTGCGCGTTTGGTTGTGACGAGGGCAGCAAGAACGCCTATGAGATGGATATGCAGAAAGTGCGCGAGACCGTGCAGCAGGCAATGAAGGACCCAGATCTAAGCGGGCTCCATATCGTCAGCGGTCTTCATCCGAGCTGGCCGTTCAGCTATTATGTGGACATCATCAAGATGCTCAAACAAGAATTTCCTAAGCTTCATCTCAAAGGTTTCACTGGTGTTGAAATCACGCATTTTGCGAAGATTTCGGGGAAATCTATCGAGGAAGTCTTGCAGATCTTGAAAGATGCAGGGCTCGAGGCAATGCCAGCTGGTGGCGCAGAAATCCTGTCAGATCGCATTCGCGAGAAGCTTTGCCCGAATAAAGCGACCGCAAAGCAGTGGCTCGATGTCGCGCGGGCGGCACATAAACTTGGCATCAAGACCAACGCCAGCATGCTCTATGGGCACATTGAAACCTATGAAGAACGCATCGACCATTTATTGGCTTTGCGTGATTTGCAGGATGAAACCGGTGGCTTCCAGACCTTTGTCTGTTTTCCATTTTTACCGGGCAATACAGAACTCGAAGCTTCGATTACGCGTACTTCTGTTTGGGATGACCTCAAGACCATGGCGATTTCACGCTTGATGCTCGATAATTTCCATAACGTCAAAGCTTACTGGGTCATGTTGACCTTGCCGATTGCGCAACTCGCGCTTGGCTTTGGTGCCAACGACATCGACGGAACTATTCAAGAAGAAAAAATCATGCACGCTGCCGGAGCAAAGACGAGCCGCTCCCTGAGCAAAGAAGTCCTCATTGAGAAAATCAAAGAGGCAGGGCGGATTCCAGCTGAATGTGACTGCAACTTCAATATCATTCGGACTTTTGCCTAAAAAAGGTGATAGAGGAGTATTCCCCGGTGATATAGAATGATATATAATGGGAACTATCTCAGAATCAGTCAAACAATTAGGAGGATGGAAATGTCAGAAAGATTAACTATACAGGAAGTGCTCAAAGAGTACGGCGTACCGGAAATCAAACTCGACATTCATGCTACGCGTACAGAATGCTTGAAACTTCGTGAAAAGCTCGTGGCGATTCGCGATGTGAGCCAGGCTAAAGAACAAGGCTATTTGGATATCGAATGCAAGCTTTATATCGATGTACATGATATCGATCGTTACCTGTCAGGAGAACTTGATACTTTAGGTGAAATCTATGCATTCCCTGAAGATATAAAGTCCTATAAGGAGGAATAAAAATGAATTCGAAGAAAATAATCGCTCTTGTGGTGATTTGTGTATTTGCAATGTCCTCGCTGGCTTTTGCCGCGAAGGGTGGAGCTAAGGTATCGGCGCCAAAGGCGGCACCGAGTATGTCGACACAGCAAAAAACTCCGGCGGCATCTACGACAAAAGAATACAAACCTTCACAAGATGCCAAATCCATCGATAAAAATGCACCAGCAGCTGCAACGGCGAAATCTCCGGCAGCCGCAACATCTAGCAGCTCCCCTTGGGGCGGCATGATGCGAAACATCGGCTTGTTTGCCGGTGGTATGTTCCTCGGCGGCATGCTCAGCCATCTGTTTGGCATGGGTTCAGCTGGTCTGTTCTCCGATATCATGGGATTATTGCTCAATGTAGTGATGATCGGTGTAGTCATCATGATTGCGCGCATGCTTTGGAATAAATTCAAAGGTAGATCCAACCAGTCTGCCAATCCGTATCAGAGCCAGTCGCAGCCATCTGCGCCGATGCAGGCTTCACGCCGCGAAGAAATCATTGACGTGACTCCGCAGGTAAGAGGCAACGACTATAATAGCAAAACCAAAGCGGACGAATATCGCAGCCGCTAAATGAAATAACAAATGCCCTTTATCGCTACTGGTGATAAAGGGCATTTTCGTTTCATTAGGAAAATTTACTTATGATAAACTTTATATTGACCGAGGTCAGTAATAGATATATAATAAAAACTCATGAAGGATAGACCGTGAAGTTGAATCTATTTGTAAGGAGATAGAGAATGCGTATTAGAAAGGATCCGGAAATTCGGAAAAAAGAATTATTGGATGCAGCTTTGGAACTTTTTTCATCGGTTGGTTATGAAAAAACCATGGTTGTTGATATTGTTAAGCGAGCAGGTGTGGCGAAAGGAACGTTTTTTTATTATTTTCCAACAAAAGAAGCGGTGTTGGAAGCTATTTGCATGCAATGGGCAAATGAATTTGCAACAGCATTTTATCTACATACAATGAACGATTCGAGTTTGGACAAGAT
>CBDTTM010000113.1:0-7984 GCA_965363355.1 uncultured Selenomonadaceae bacterium
AAAGTCCGGATGAGTTTTCTCATCCGGACTAGACCACAACATTTGACAAAGAGCCTGCTCTTTTATCTATCCATATATATTTATTCAGACAGGACCGACTGCATTTTTTTGGCTAAGTCAGTGAACTCAGCTCCTCTTTGATAAACAGACAGCGCTTTGACCTGCTCTGCCGCTGACCCCACATCCAAAACTGCAATACGATCGCCAAGAATCCGCTTCACCTGACGCAAAACTAGGTTTAGGGACTTACTATTGGGCAAGAATATATATTTATCAGCTAAATCACTATGCACCGCATTGACAAAATCGCCAACGGACGGACTCGAACCTGCATCGCTTTCAATGATGACCGTCGCACCGAGTTCTTGCAATTCTTCAGCGACTGCCTCGCTACCAGCTACTGCCAATACGGCAACGGGTTCGCTCACTTCATCAAGCGGCTCTGAAACATGGCTCTCAGCTATATTATCAATCACGACCGAATGAATACGCCCCCAGCCAAGCGTTTGTTCAATTACAAGTCCGGGATGATCCGTATGCAGATGAATCCTTAGGTGATTTGCCTTTTTCTTTACAATGACCAAACTGCCAAAACCATTTAAAACGCGCTCTACGTCATAGGCATCTGCCTTGGATTCATCGAGCGAAACCGTCAGGCAATACGCCCTTATGAGATCGTTTTTCGGGTCTGGCACTTCATATGTTTTTTTGAATCCCGTCGAAAAGCTCAGCGACGGCGAAACAAAATTTCCATCCAGACCTTTGATACAGCCCTGTAAAAAAACCATCACTGCCTTGCCGCCGACATCATCGGTGGCTGTTTCCGTTTTGACTTTCTCGATGGAAACCGTCCCCGCCTTAATAGCAGCCGCCAAGATTTCTGAAATCGGCAAGTCAGAACGCACGGCTTGATAAGCCCCCTTGGCTACGGCTCTAGCAATTGTGATAATCGGCCGTTCTTTTTCATCAGGGATCGCTCTTTGCGCGTAAAGTATGCCATATTGAAACGCTTTACCAAATACAGACGATGTCGCATCATGCTTTCCAGCAAGCCCCTTGGCTATTCCGCGCAGCATCTGCGCCAAAACTACTCCGGCATTGCCTCTGGCACCTAAAATAGCCGCATTGGCAATCCGTTTGGACAATCCGCCGATTCCTTCATCTTTGGCATCGACCAGCGCAGCCGCAGCCGCCCCCATCGTCCGTAAAATATTCGTGCCAACAGCACCATTATCTGACAAAGATGCCGCATCCAGCTGATTCAGATTTTCATATTCCAACAGAAACTCGCTGTATGCGCCTGTTATCATTCGCCTAAAATCGCCGCCTGTGATCACTTCTTTATTGCCAGTCATCTCTATCACACCCAATCATTTCCTTTTTATGATACAGTTTCATTGTACTAAATTTCCCATCATAAATCCACCTTTCCCCGTTCTTGCTTGCACTCTCTTTGACTTTTTTTCCTGCAGCAGAAAGGAATCTCCACTAAAATCCGCGAACTATAAGAAGTATGTATAAGATTAATTTGCCAGGATAAGGAGACGTACTATGTCTGCAAAAACAAATAGAAATTCTTTCCAGCGAAACCAAGTAAGAAAAAATAGAAATCATCCAGCGGTTCCTGCAAAAACAGAAGTACAGCCGCAAGTTCCAGTAGCCGCCATTGCCGAAAACAAAGACCTGCTCTTCTCCCTCGACATCGGCACTCGCAGCGTCATCGGTATTGTAGCCGAAAACAAAGACAATGAACTGCACATCATTGCGACACATCGTCAAGAACATAAGACAAGAGCTATGCTTGACGGTCAAATCCATGATGTTCCGCAAGTAGCTGCCGTCTTAGAAAGCGTTAAAAGTGAACTCGAAAAGAAAACTGGCCCACTAAAACATGTAGCCGTAGCAGCTGCTGGACGTGCCCTTTATACGATGACCGCCGAAGTTGAACAAGAAGTCCTCGAAACCATTACAGCAGAACAAGAACGGGCCTTGGAATTTGCTGGTGTGCAAGCAGCCCAGCACAAACTGGCACTTTCAAAGACCATTGAAGACCCGACGCTTTACTACTGCGTCGGTTACAGCACCGTTAAGTTCGAACTTGACGGAACGCAGCTCAAGTCCTTGATTGGACAGCGCGGCAAACTAGCTTCTGCCACTGTCATCGCGACGTTCCTGCCTCGACAGGTCATCGACTCCATGCAGTCAGCACTGCAAGCCTGCTCGCTCGAAATGAAAGCCTTGACCTTAGAGCCGATTGCTGCCATCAACGTCTTGATTCCACCGACGATGCGTCATCTGAATCTAGTACTCGTCGATATCGGCGCCGGAACCTCCGATGTCGCGATTACAAAAGACGGCGCTGTCATCGCTTACGGCATGGTTCCACTAGCCGGTGATGAAATCACCGAAGCCATCTCACAAAATTATCTGCTTGATTTCAATGTCGCCGAACACGTAAAACGCAGTGTAGCTAACAACACCAGTGAAAAAATCAAATTCCGTGATATTTTGGCAATCGATTACGAATTGACTCCAGATGAAATCATCCAAAGCATCCAGCCAAACATCGCTAATCTGGCAGATGCCATCGCCAAACAAATCATTGAACTCAACGGGGAAGCCCCGCAAGCTGTCTTGCTCGTCGGCGGTGGATCCTTGACTCCTCATCTGCCGGAATACGTAGCAGAAGCCTTATCCCTGCCAGCACCTCGCGTTGCAGTTAGGCGCCCAGATACCATAGATGGTATCGTATCCATACCTAAAGAGCTCAAAGCACCGGATGCCGTGACTCCTTTAGGTATCCTCAAAATAGCCTCCCTGAACACGCTGCATTTCTTATCCGTATACGTCAATGATAAAGAATACAGTCTCTTCAACTTCCGTGATCTGACCGTATCGGATGCGCTGCTCACCAGCGGTCTTCACCTAAAGAAGCTCAATGGCAAACCAGGCCTTGGCATCATGGTCACGATCAACGGTGAAAGCAAATCGATTCGCGGAACGATGGGCACACCAGCGCAACTGACACTCGATGGTGAAACTACAACTTTGGATGCACCGATTAAAAGCGGCAGTAAAATAAGCGTAACTCCCGGAATTGACGGTTGTGCACCAAAAGTCTTTTTGCGCGATTACGTATCCTTGCCACCGGCAAAGTCACTTTATATCAATGGTGAGAGCTTCGAAATCACACCACAGCTTCTAGTCAACAATCAGCCTTGTGATTTATCCTATGAACTCAAAGACAATGATGAAATCACGTATCGCGAAACCAAAAATGCCGGAGAAATTCTCCGCAGTGCAAAATACGAACCTGCCGGTCGCAGATTCAATTACACGATCAATGGCAAACCTTCGCACTATAACAGCACACCAGAAATACAGCGCAATGGAGAAAACATCACCTTGTCCACCCCGCTTGAAGAACACGATGAAATTGACTTCATCGAGGCCAAACCACCGAAACTTGGCGAAGTCCTCGATATATCCGAGCTAGAAACACATATGCTCATTTTGTTTAACAAGACAGAATGCAAGATTCCTTGCGCTAGTTGTGAAGTCAAAGTCAACGGACATGCAGCCAATACGAATACCATTATTCGCGATGGCAGCGACATCACCTATAGCCGTTCTGATAACAAGGCAACAATTGTGAGCGATGTACTTTTGGCAGCTGAATTCCAGCCGCCTTCGGCCCTGAGCAAAGTGACTTTCCAAATTCTAGTCAACGGCGCCCCAGCTGAATTCACGGCTCCCGTGAAAAACGGGGACAGCATCGATGTTGTCTTGACGCCGATAAATGAACCCACATCAGCCCCTATACACAGCTGATGATTTTAACAAAAAGCAGGATGTTCGATTGAACATCCTGCTTTTTGTTTGCTAAAATATATTTTCCATCACATTTCGCGTCTGATTTTCTCGTCTCATTTCGCTGCAAAATACTCATAGGCATCCACGACATCCAAAAATGCCCCATCAAAACCTTGCTGCAACAATTGATCGAGGTACGAATCCTTTGTCCCATAGAGGATTTGATGCCATTGCTGCATCCAGTACTTCACTTTAAAATTGCCTTCCCAGTCCCCGTTTTCGGCATCGATCCAGTCCGGATGCGCCTTGTCCCATTCCGGCTTCCAGTAAGAGCGATAATTTTCAGCCTCACCCACACTCATATAAGACACGACTAGACGCTTGGCTCCGTTTCCTTTGATCTTCAATGAAAGAACATCTTGTGGGCTAAGCGGCTCTCCATTATACATCATGTCAATGATGAGCAAATCATAATTCGTATTCTTCAAAGCCGACAAATATGCTTCTTTGCTTTTGAATTGTTCTGGATTCAATAACACAAGATAATTCTTTACATCTTGCAGCGTACGACAATCTGCCGCATTCTCATCTTTGATTTGCCCTGGAATTGAATCCAACTGGCGATGTTCTGCAACAAAACCAACAAAACCCGCTTCACGATTTTTTTTATAGGAACGCTCTCTATATTCCCGCGTCGAACAATAATCTATATTGAAAATCGGCAAATTTTTTTCTTTAGGACGTTGCAATAATTCCAGTCTGTAATTTTGTTCATCCTTAGGCGTCGGGTTATTATCACGCATGTCCCAGCCATAAAAATAGTCTTCCATAAGAATGCCATCAATTGAAGCCAGCGCCCGATCTGCACAAGAACTCTCTAGTCCATCCCCCGCCGAAAAGATCCCAAGCCCATTGTTGCTGATAAATAAAAAATCCGGATTTTCTTTTTTTGCATAAGAATGCATTCCATCAATAAGATTGACCATTTCGGCTTTATAGTTGATACTGCGCCTGTCTGCCAGAGCCATTACTTTATGAAATTGAAAAACGCCCGTCGTCAAGCATACTAAGATCATTAAGATCAAGACCATTCTCTTTTTCATACAACGCCCCGATTCCTTAAAAATTTCTGTTCCATAACAGATTGGCACCCCAGCCATTATAATTGTCAGCGATATTATCCTTAATGACATAACGCTCCAAATATAATGAAATGCTGTTTTTCTCATTTATCTTTTCTTCATAACCGACAAGCAAAGAAACGCGATGGCGATTGTCCGAATACATATTGGTCAGCGGATTATAGCTGTATCCATCCGAACGCGCATAATTTCCTAAGATACGCAAGGTGCGCTCCGGCGTAATCTGATGTGACATGCCAAGGCCAAAATATTGGCGACGAACATCGCTGTTTGGTTCTAGCGTTCCACTTAGATAATCGGTCGCCCCCGTAAAGGAAAATCCAGCATAGCCCTCAAAAGCATTCTTTTTCGAAAAAGATTTTTCATAATATGACTCAAAACCAATTTGTCGCCCTTCCGTATACTGTAGGCCATTTTCATCGGTCCGGCCTGTATCCGTAAAAAACAATCGACCCATGAATTTTTTGTTTTGCTCCGCATGGAGATACGTGAGGTTTTGCGTCAAAAGATTCCCTGGATCGATTCTTGCTCCCGGAATATTTTTTGTGTATTCATAACTGCCTCTTACGGCATAAGAAGCATCCCATATCAAGCTGTCTACATCTGTGATATGCTTTGTGACCGTAATCCCCGGTGCCCAGTTCCAACCCTCGCCAAAACGGGTAAACCGAGCGAGATCATCCGGCACAACAGCATTGTTGTATATCGCTGATTTTCCTGTTGGCAAATTGACATCCATACGATAGCGAACGTCATATTTTTTATGGGCATTGAGCCGACTGATTCCAAGCTGCGCGTCGGTCCAACCAGAAAAGCTCCCCTGATCAAGTCCTGTATCCGAAGAAACATACCCTGAGCTCAGCGATATATCGATATTTTTATGGCGGTCTGCCGAATTGAACTCAACCGGTAAATACGTTTGATGGCCGCGTTCTCTGCCTCTCCAAGTATACATTTCAAGGCCGGTCTGCGCAGATTCCCCCTCACCAAAATAAGTCAAAGTATCCACTGCACTCTTATAGGAAAGCTCTGCTGATTTTTCTGTATCTACAGCGATTTCCAGATTCGCTTTGACTTCTTTCTTATTTAGCGCTGCGTCTTTCAAATCCTCTTGCGCACTCTTTAAATCTTCCTCATAAGTTTTCTGCTCCTGCTTTGCTTCAGCCAAAGACTGCCTTGCATCGGTTTCCTCTTGCTCAGCATCGCTTTTTTCCTCTTGCAAATCGGCCAGTTGATCGTTCATATCGATAAGTTCATCTTGTGTCGAATCCACCGCATCATTTAACTCATCTACTTTGTCAGCAGCATCTGTGGATGCATCCACATCGCCAGCTTGCCCGGTGCCAGCATCCGCCTCACCGAATTCTTGTTCCACCTGGCTCAGATATTCCTCTGCATAATCAATGCGATTGAGCGCTGCTGCAATTTGCTCGCTTCGGTTCTGCCCGGTTGCCGCAGTTCCATTATTTGATGCTGTCCCTGCGGACAGTTTTTCTTTTTGGGCTTCCGCTTCCATTTCAGACAACTGTTTTTGCAATTGATCCAATTGGCTCTGCACAGACTCGATATTAGGCAAAAAATCAGCTACAGCTTGCTGGCTGGCTATCGCCTTTTTTGTCTTCGCCGCAGCCTCCGCCTTCAATTCCATTATATTTTTTTCATTGCTTTGCAGCAAATACTGGGCTTCTTTAACTGCTTTTTGTGCCTCAATGAAATTAAGGTCGGCGGTTTCTTTGTATTCTTTTGCCTCCAGCAAATCTTTTTTTGCATCTTCCAGGTCCTGCTTGGCCATCTGCATATCTTTTTGAGCCGTATGATATGCTTCTACCGATTCTGCTTCGTCGCGCATCGATTGGAAATTCGAACGGACATCGTGCAAAACATCGGTAGAAGCCGCTTCTGTCGCAACTGCAGGATAGACAAGCACCGTGGCTAACGACAAAAACATCTGGCATTTCTTTTTCAACAACATTTGATCACCCCCACTAAAATTCTTCTTTTTCATATAGTTTATGAACTATTTTAGAGAAAAAGCCATTTTGTTCCCGGAAAAAAACCGGTCTCGAACAAAACACATAGTAATTCAAATGTTTGCCAAAATAGGATAAGCGTTGCAAGGCTAGCAAAAAGCTAATGGCTGCTGCCAAGAAGAACGTGAATCCATAGCTGTTTTCACCGAGTTTAAGACCGATACAGCCCAGCACTAGGTTCAAGGCAAAAAAGCTGCCTACAATGAACAAAACGCCCTTATAATCCTCCAAGTAAAGCAGCAGGGTATAAATGACTTGCATCGATCCCGTAAAAAATGCACCTAAGACAATTAAATTATACATATCGACCGAATAATAAACCATCCCGAGTCGTGGTAAAAAATAATTGCCCAAAGCTAAAAAAATCAAGGTAAATACGAGTTGAAACTCTAAGATATTGCGAAGCTCATCCCACAGGACGTGCAAAAGTTCCTTTTTGGCATCATCTATATCTCTAAAGTCACCTTTTTTCGTGATGTAAGTAAAATAAACCGCATATTTTTCATAAAAATGTAATTCCATAGACACTACAAACATCACCATGATTGGCACAATCGATAAAAATCCATAAAATGTCGCTACATCATAGGCTGGCGCATACACATAGCTGTCTGCTGTCCAAACCGCAAGCGGGCCTTGCCAAATAAGCAGATTTGGCACATAAAGTGCTAAAGAATAAAGAAACGCAATGAAAAAAAGCACACTGTATTTTTCAAAATACAACAAAAATGAAAAGTTCAAGCCTTTTTCAGGGTAACCAAAATAACGGACGACATGGACAAAAAACATCATCATAATGATGGCACTGCCAATATCCATTGCCAGCAAAGCACCTTGAACAGGATCCAGTAAGCCTGTCTGCAAAAACATAAACGTCAGCAAAATCGTCACCGTTATGCCAAAAAGATAGCTGAAAAATAACCCTTTATAATTCTTCACTGCAGTCAAATACACGCCTTGTACCCAAACTGCAAGCATCTGCATAAAAAAGATGTAGGT
>CBDTTM010000114.1:0-7927 GCA_965363355.1 uncultured Selenomonadaceae bacterium
TTGTAGTGAGAATGAGCAACAAGATTCATTACATCCTCCTCTAAATTGGCGCCAGTACAAGAAATTATTTGCAATTTGTCCTGACGGATCATTTCTGCAAATATTTTCCCTATTTCTGCAGTACTCATAGCACCTGCAAGAGAAACTAACATTTTAGATCCTTTGTTTAATTGTGCTTCATAGCCTTTAGCAGCATTGAAAGTATGTGCCATGCCGCCACCGATGATGATGGTGTCTACTTTATCGATCATGTTTGAGATAAC
This sequence comes from uncultured Selenomonadaceae bacterium, assembly GCA_965363355.1. Taxonomy (GTDB): domain Bacteria; phylum Bacillota; class Negativicutes; order Selenomonadales; family Selenomonadaceae; genus CBDTTM01. Next base: position 264 of record CBDTTM010000114.1, read on the forward strand.
GCCGATCTTATCGGATACTTTAGCGCCACCGATGATTGCAACAAATGGACGCTGTGGATTAGCCAAGGTCTGGCCAATGAATTTGATTTCTTTTTCCATCAAATAACCAGCAACGGTTTCGATGTATTTCGTGATGCCTTCAACCGAAGCATGGGCACGGTGAGACACACCAAATGCATCATTTACAGCAACATCAGCAAGCGATGCAAGTTTCTTGGAGAATTCCGGATCGTTTTTTTCTTCTTCATTATGGTAACGAAGATTTTCAAGCAAGAGAACTTCGCCTGATTTTAAAGCAGCAGCAGCTTTTTCAGCTGGTTCGCCGATGCAGTCTTCCGCAAATTTCACTTCATGACCGAGAAGTTCAGCCAAGCGGACAGCTACTGGTTTAACGGAAAATTTCGCTACGCGTTCGCCTTTTGGACGGCCTAAATGGCAAGCAAGAATTACTGCCGCATTGTGATCGAGCAAATATTTTATCGTAGGCAATGTTGCACGAATTCTAGTGTCATTTGTGATATTGAGGTTTTCATCCATTGGTACGTTAAAATCAACACGGACAAATACTTTTTTGCCGTCTACGGCAATGTCTTCAATCGTTTTCTTATTCATAATCAAACGCCTCCCGTATTAAAATAGGCCCGGCCCAAACAAGGCCGGACCTCTAGAGATCTAAACGTTATGCAAGTTCAGCAAAATATTTGATTGTGCGAACCATTTGGCTTGTATAGCTGTTTTCATTGTCATACCAAGATACAACCTGTACCTGTGTATTGCCATCGCCGATTGGGGATACCAAAGTCTGCGTAGCATCGAACAATGAACCGAATTTCATACCGATGATGTCGCTCGATACGATATAATCTTCATTGTAGCCATAAGATTCAGTAGCAGCTGCTTTCATTGCTGCATTGATCTGATCTACAGTAACTTCGCCTTTTACTACAGCGAAAAGAAGAGTTGTGGAACCAGTAGGAGTCGGAACGCGCTGTGCAGCACCGATCAATTTGCCCTGAAGTTCTGGAAGAACCAAACCAACAGCTTTAGCAGCACCAGTCGTGTTAGGAACGATGTTGACAGCTGCAGCACGGGATCTTCTCAAATCGCCATTTCTCTGTGGGCCATCAAGAGTCATCTGGTCACCAGTGTATGCATGGATCGTAGCCATGATACCAGTCTGGATTGGAGCTAATTTATTAAGAGCATCAGCCATTGGAGCTAAGCAGTTTGTTGTGCAAGAAGCTGCCGAGATAACTGTGTCACTAGCTTTAAGAACGTTATGGTTTGTACCAAATACGATTGTAGGAAGGTCGTTGCCTGCAGGTGCAGAGATAACAACTTTCTTAGCGCCAGCTTTGATATGAGCTGAAGCTTTTTCTTTGGAAGTGTAGAAACCTGTGCATTCGAGAACAACATCTACATCAAGTTTGCCCCAAGGTAAATCTGCAGCATCTTTTTCTGCATAGATTCTGATTGTTTTGCCGTTTACTGTAATGGAATCTTCGCTTGCCGATACAGTATCGCATAAAGCATATTTTCCTTGTGTAGAGTCATATTTCAATAAGTGTGCGAGCATTTTAGGGCTAGTCAAATCGTTGATTGCAACGACATCATACCCTTCTGCACCAAACATTTGTCTGAATGCAAGACGACCGATACGGCCAAATCCATTGATAGCTACTTTTACTGCCATTGTGAAAATACCCCCTAATTTTTTTAAAAAGTTTTCTGAGATTTCTCAGCTTTTATTATCAACTGAATAGCTCCAGCGGCAGCCTCATCGATGACCAGCACATCATTGCTGCCGGCCCGGATGACTGCAAGGATAGCTTCAGCTTTGTTGACGCCACCAGCTACCGCAATAGTTCTGCCTACTCCCACTAGGTTATTCAGACGAAATCCATTTGTTGAATATGTATATATGCATTTGCCATCTTGCGAAAAATAATGTCCAAGAGCCTCACCTACGCCAAGTTTGCAAATATTTTCAGCAACCTTAGGCGCATGGGTCCGTCTATGGGCCATGACATCTGCTCGGCCGATGCTATGGATCATAACATCCGCCTTTTGAATGAGTTCCTCAATTTCACTGACTGTCGAATCGGTATTTTTTATCGCTTCAAGCGCTTCATCATTGAGTCCCTCCGGGATATGCAAGAGCCTGTACTGGCCACCAAGATTCCTCGCCATGACCGCAGCCACGGAATTTGCCTGGCGCTCTACATTCTCTCCAAGACCACCACGTGTCGGTACAATCAAAGTGTCTGGTAAATATCCACTGACCGCTGCCGCAACAGATGCCATAGTCGAACCGCCACTGACAGCAACGACCATCTTATCTTTGAGCACCTCTGCTAGCACTTCGGCTGCAGCTCGTCCCAGTTCTTTAAAGACACAACCATCGCTGGTGCTGTCTCCTGGAACAATCTTAACCATATTGACACCAAGTTCTTTTTCCAAGTAACGCTCCGTCACCAAAAAGCCATGCAATATTTTTACATACTCTCTTAATTGGTCAACGGCCTTCCAGCCTTCTTGTGTAGCCGTGACGCCAAGACCTGAAAGCTCAACCAAACCCGCATCCTTCAAAACCTTTATATCCGTTCGCACAGCAGATTCAGATAAATTCATCTGAGTTGCCAAAGCTCTTCGACCAATTGGTTGATGATAGCGGATATAGGTCAGAAGTTCATAACGTTTTTCAGCAAGACTGCTCATTTCCGGTACAATCTTCTGTTGTAGCCCAATAATATACTCTAATGTCTTCACAGTTCACTGCCCCTGGCTTTTTTATATCCCACTGGTTTATTTCTTATCCCGTTGCTTATAATACAATAGATTTGCCTCGATTGTCAATGCTTTCCTGGTAAATTTTCAGTCTTTTTCATTACTAGAAATATGGCTTATGACGGGCAATTTTATCATATATTATAATTATGGAAGCATTGGAGAATATTATGTTTATTTTGCTTATCTTCCGCAAAAAATTTGAAATTCCTGCTTGTTTTTCATAAATAAAAAGAGTATTGCTTCGAAGGGCAATACTCTTTTTATTTATCTTATTACATTTTTTCAAGTGCCATCGTCGCCTGAACGACCAATGCGCATTCCAAACGTTTTTTCTGCAATTCACAGCCAAGTTCATACGGCTTACGAATATCATCATGGAATAAATCTGCGTTAGCATGACAGCCGCCGCTGCAGAAAAATCTTGCCCAACAGTCCGTGCATTTTTCTTTGTTAAGAACATGGGATTCACGGAAATATCTCGGCATTTCTTTCTTTTCGATACCATTGAATATAGTGCCCATAAGATACTTTTCCCTACCGACAAATTGATGGCAAGGATAGAGATCGCCATTGGCGGCAACCGCATAATACTCATGACCTGCACCGCAGCCGCTTAGACGTTTGGCTACGCAAGGACCATTGCTAAGATCCATATTAAAGTGAAAGAAGAAGAACCCTTTTCCTTCTTCACGGCGTTTCAAATAAGCTTTTGTCAGCTTATCGTATTCTGCCGAAAGCTGCGGCAAGTCTTTTTCCGTAAACCCATATGGAGAGTCCTTAAGAACGACTGGTTCAACCGAAAGGATGTCAAAGCCTTGGTCTGCCATATCGAGAACATCTTCGGTAAAGTCCGGGTTGCTCGCCGTAAAAGTTCCACGCAGATAATAATCGCTGCCATTGCGAGCTTCTACGATTTTTTTGAAATTTTTCAAAGACGCATCATAGCTTCCCTGCCCACCGGCATTCGGGCGCATGTTGTCATGGACGCTTTTTCGGCCATCAAGGCTCAATACCAAACTGATGTTGTTATCGTTAAGATATTTTATGTTATCATCACTTAGCAATATGCCATTTGTCGTCAAAGTCAGCTTAAATACCTTGCCAGTTTCTTTTTCACGTTTGCGAACATAAGAAACTACATGTTTTACAACAGGCATATTCATCAATGGTTCGCCGCCAAAAAAGTCAATTTCACAATGTTTGCGCGAACCGCTGTGACTGATGATGTAGTCAACGGCTGCTTCGCCGACTTCATTGGTCATCAAACCGCGGTCATGGCCAAAATCACCTGTTCCGGCAAAGCAGTACTTACAGCGAAGCTTACAGTCATGCGCTACCATCAGACATAAGGATTTGACAAGACCTTCTTCTTTGAATGTCGGTGGAATATCGATATCTGGAGCAAAGAGCTGCTGCATGTCGATTAGTTTATGAAGCTCACCTACCGCCTCCGTCACTTCCGCAGCATCATAACTCCCCGAAAATTTTTCGATGGTTTCTTTATCGTTGGTTCCGTCAAAGACATCCATCATGTCATAGATCATCTTATCGATGACATGTACAGCTCCACTATTGATATCGAGGAGGATATACATGCCGTTTTGCTCAAATTTATGTATTCTAACTTTCATTTTTTCTCCTTCATACTTCTTTTGCTTTTATTTTTATCAACAAAGGAATTGCCTTTATTGCATTTTGTTGGCATGAAAAAAGGGCTGCATCTACAGCCCTCTTTTGCCGCTGATTATTTTGCGCAAGCTTGGTTTCCAACTGTGCAAGATGTCTTGCAAGCTGACTGGCAGGATGCCTGGCATTCGCCGCAACCGCCTGTTTGAACCGTACTCTGTAAGGAAGGTTTATTAACCGTCTTAATGTGTTTCATATCGCAGTCCTCCTCATTGCATAATAATACTTACTCCATCTATTTTAGCCTTTTTGACCAAACTAAGCAAGTACCTGCTATTTCGCCGGAATCAAAATAATCCGTACCGGCAGATTTGATGCTCCCGGCGGAGAAAATTTGAACCAAAGCGAGTTTATATTGTTATAGGTTCCTAAATCAGCCAAATCGATGCGTTTTGGATCTTCACCAAAAAACACTTTATCGCTTGGCGTCGGAATCATATTTTCATTCCCATTGGTGCCAAAACGAGCCGTCATCACTCCGGCATAAGAACCGCCGGATGGTTTTAAGTAATACCTCGTCTTGCCTACTCCGCGAGTTGGTATATGAATGGTATATAAAATACCATAATTTCCATAGTTTTTAACAATGCTTCCATCGGTAGCATCTACACCTATACGATATAAATCTTGGCTATCATCCGCTAAAGAAAAATAAATTGCCCCATCTTTTTCTGGGTCATATACTTGTTCACTCGTTATAAAACGATCCATTCCCGCAAAGGTTCCACGCAAACGATGCGAATCGGCTGGTAAAACATTGGCTCTAGCAACGAAATCTACTGGATTGGCCGTTGCCGGCAATGCGACCACAGTCACTTTCACTGGCGTAGTTGTCGTAAAGTCAAAAACTCCATATACCAGTTTATCCGGTGCTACAACCGTTGTTCCCATGCGTGGGTCCAGTAAGCGTTTCCCATAAGCTTCTATATAGACTTGGTTGCGCTTTGGTGCAAAAAAATACTCGGTTTGCGTCGCCTTCCCAACATCAAGATAATTTTCACTTGGGATAGAAAGCCCGCCGCGTGTGACAGAAACCGTCGTTTCGGTCGATGAAAGGTTCTCCAATACCACCGCGATTTTTTTATCTTCCTTGGTCGCATTTAAATGATAGTATAGAATTCGTGCTTTGCCTTCCACCGTATCACTGTAGAGGATTCCATCTTGCTGAACGATTTCCGGGCTGTCCGAAAACAGCAAAGTACCGCCTGTTTCAGCAGACTGAACATTCCACTGTTTCATCGTATTGAGCCCTGGTGCCGGCTTTGGTGCGGCAGCAATCGTCTTATCTGGCTGCGTGATGACTGTGGTCTTTGCCCCTTCATCTTTTTTATGTGCAGCTTGTGCTGTTGCAAAAGATGCCATCATCGCACCTAGCAATATAAAACATATCCATCGTCGTACCTTAAAATTCATTATCAATACAGCAGCCACAACCTTTTTTGACTGCCCACTCTCCCCCTTTATTTGATCGTATGCTGCAAAATTCCCAAACGTGTAAAAATTTCTGTTTTAAGTAAGCGCAGCTTAAATTCCAACAGCCCAAAATGCGGCCTTGGAATATTGGTTCGCTGGAGCAAATACGGGTCTGTTGCAAAAGTATTCAATCCGGCATGTCCCGTAACAGCTCCTAAGTAATCATCCTTTGGCAGTAAATCCAGTGCCGTTTCATTGTATATCCCATTGGGATAGGAAAAGAAATACACCGTATGTATACCATTCCACTCTAACAATAATTTCGACAAACTGAGCTCGTCACGTATTTCTTCATTCGTAAGCTCCGATACGGGGTTATGGTTTGCTGTATGGCTGCCAATTTCAATGCCCCGTGTTTGCATATCACGAAGTTGGTCCCAAGAAAGATATCCTTCTGTACCAATAAAATTCGTGACCATAAAGACAGTTGCCTTCATGTCATAACTTTCAAGAATTGGCAGCAAATCTGTATAATTGTCTTCATAGCCATCGTCAAAGGTCAAAATAATCGGCTTTGCCGGCAATTCAAGCTTTCCTTTTTTTGCCTTCATAAAATCGAGCATTGATATCGTCTGATATCCTTGTTCCCGCAAATAATCAAGCTGTTCTTTAAATTCGGCAGTAGGGACCGCATATGTATCCGCTTCTTTATCATTGACCATATGGTATTCGAGTATCGGTACTCCTTTTGGTGGATATGCCTCGGTATAAGCAATCAAAGCAACAACACCGATAAAGCAAACAAAGAGCACTTTCTTCCATAATTTTTGCAACCTCAAGCTTTTTCACCTTCTGTTAATTCTAGTGCGATTTTTTCTAATTTACGTAAACGGTGATTCATCCCAGACTTGCCAACCCCCATCATTTGAGCCAATTCTTGCAAGCTGGCATCCGGATTTTCCAACCTAGCCTGCGCTGTCAATTTGAGTGAATCCGGCAGTCCGCTAAGACCAATTTTTTCGGCGATCAAATGAATTCGTTCTGTCTGCCGCACAGCCGCATTGACTGTTTTTTGCAGATTTGCCGTCTCACAATTGACCAGGCGATTCACCTGATTGCGTACCTCTTTGACATTTCTGGCTATTTCAAAGGCGGTAAGAGCATCCTCGGCCCCCATCAGGCCCAAAAAGTCCATAATCGCATCGCTTTCTTTACTATAGACAATATAGTCGTTTTTTCGATCCGTAAGGCCCGCGGAGAGCTGAAAACGATGACATAGAGATAGTAGCAGCTCAGCAAATGTCTGGCTGCCGGTAACAAGTTCTAAATGATAGCTTCCCTCTGGACGATTCACTGAACCGCCGCCGAGGAATGCACCGCGCAAATAAGCTCTTCGACAACACTGCTTGCGAAGAATAGCACTGTCACTTCCGACATTGAGGCTTTCGCCATGCATGAGCCCCAGCCTTTCAAGTAGTTCTTTTACCTGCAGAGACGGCGCAACCCGGATACAATAACTATTGTTTTTCTTCAAGCGCTGCGAACGACTGACACGCACCTCCGTCTTCACATTGCCGCAATCTTTGAGCAATGTCAGGACCTTTCGCGCCACAGCAGCATTTTCCGTTGTGAAATTAAGGCCTATGCTGCGTTGCCCACCGAGCGTCATAACGGCACCCATACGCAAAAGAGCCGCCAATTCGGCGGTTTTGCAACAGCTTTCCTCATACATCAACCGAGCTAATTCATTTTTTACATCGGTTGCAAATGATGAC
>CBDTTM010000115.1:0-7800 GCA_965363355.1 uncultured Selenomonadaceae bacterium
TAAAATTATAATTTAACAATGTTGCATACAAACCTTACTACCAAAGAACTATCCATTTACTTATTTTATGACAGATGCGATGCAAAGGCTGTATTGTCCCAAAATCGCATCTTTGATATGCTGAATATAAATATCAAGCACATCTGGATTCTCACCCAAGCCATGGAAATACACTTGGACTTCATACCCTGCTCGTTCAAGCGTCGATTTCCAGGACGACGCATCTTCCCCCATCATATCTTTATGCACATGATCGCCTGCAGTAAGCAGCAATGGCATCAAGATAACTGCTTTGGTTTCCGGTTTAGAACGCAGCCGCTCTAGCACTGCATCCAAGTTAGGATAATCGTTTTTCTCCAAAACGCCAATCGTCACCAAAAGGTTTTGCTCATCAAATGCAGCTTGCAATGCCTCATAAGCCGGATTATGTTGGCGTGGCGACCCATGTCCCATTAAAACGACTTCGGTACCTGCTTTTTTTGCCGGTATTTGCCTTTTCAGTAAAGCCTCACGCAAAATCACAAAATCATCTGGCACATTTTCACCACTTTGCTTATTCGGCAAAGTCATGATTGGCCTGCCAATCGTAAAAACAGAAAAAGCGTCTTTGTACTTTTGGGCAACAGACACGATTTTTGTCGTATATTCCTGTCCAGGAGTCAAATGAGCCGATTGCAAGATTACAGTATGAAACCCATTTTTTTTCAAATCATCTAAAGTAGTTTCCAAACTATTGACCATAACGCCCTCATCTTGCAACTTCTTCATAACGATTTTTGAAGTGAACGCCCGGAAAATAGTATACCCGGGGAATTCTTTTTCTGCTTTCGCCTCTAAGCCACCAATATCTGCACGTAAAGACTTTTGGAACCTCGTCCCAAAGCTCGTTATGATGATCGCCTTCTTTTTTGCTTCAGCTGCCTTAGCGGTTGAAGTCGAAAAAAGCAAAAAGAGCAACAGTACACCGATTCCGAGCAAAAAGTTGCACAAAACCACACTCATGTATTTTCCTCCTCACAAAAAGCTTACAAAAAAAGACCTTTCCCCGTAAAAGAAAGGTCCATTCTTCACACAAATGAACAAATCCCCTCCCCATCGCTCGCGGGTATAAACGGTGATCGCTAAACAGGCAGTTCTCCTGGCTTTGATTCATCACAAACTTCAAGTCTTCCCAAAACCGATGGTTTCAGTGACATCAATCTGAAGCTGCTCCTCATTACAGTGGCGGGACCGCGCCGGCATTTAAACGGCTTCCCTATTAAGTCCTTGCGGACACCTGTTCCTACTATGAAGTTTTACTATTTCCACGTGCAATACTACACTGATTTAAGAACGCTGTCAACCTAAAAATGCAAAATCAAACGACGTTAAGCTATACAAGCCCCTCGACCTCATTTAAAATAGCTTTGGCTAGCTCTTTTTTGGCCAGTAAAGGAAAATCTGTTATCTTTCCATCACGAGCAATGATTTTTATGAGATTCGTCTCTGTATTGAAACCAGCATCTTGCTTAGTCACATCATTGGCAACAATCAAGTCTAGGTTTTTCTTTGCCAGCTTACCTTTTGCATATTCTAACAGATTTTGCGTTTCAGCCGCAAAACCCACGAGAATCTGACCTTCTCGTTTTTTCTGACCAAGTTCCCATAAAATATCTGGATTCTTTTCCAATGTTAGCGTAAGCTCTTGATCGTTCTTTTTGATCTTATTATCGGCAACAACCTTGGCTCGATAATCAGCAACAGCCGCTGCCTTGATAACAATATCTGTGTCACTGAATTCCTTTAATACAGCTTCACGCATTTGCGCTGCTGTCTCAATGCGAATCAACTGAACTGGCGCGTTTATTTTCAGTGCCGAAGGTCCCGAGACCAAGACGACATCCGCACCACGATTTGCTGCCTCTTGCGCTATTGCGTAACCCATTTTCCCACTGGATCGATTGCCAATGTAACGAACCGGATCAATCGGTTCGATTGTTCCGGCTGCCGTTACCAGCACCTTTTTCCCTCGCAGCGAATCTTTTCGCGCAAAAAAAGTCTCAATCGCATCTACAATAACTGCCGGCTCTGGCAAACGGCCAACGCCTGAAGTTCCACAGGCCAAATGGCCACTAGCGGGTGCAATAAAATGATAGCCTAATGCTTGCAGCTTATCAATATTTTGCTGCGTCAAGGGATTTTCATACATATTCGTATTCATTGCAGGCGCGAAAAAGACAGGCGCTTTGGTTGCCAAAAGAGTCGTCGTCAGCATATCATCTGCCATTCCGGCAGCGGCTTTGCTGATAAAATTTGCCGTCGCTGGCGCAATCAGCACTAAATCCGCCAAATTCGCCAAAGCAATATGTTCTACGTTCCAATTTGTAACCTTATCCCACATGCTTACCACTACAGGATTTCCCGTAATTTCGCGAAAAGTCAGCTCTGTCACAAACTCAGTACTCGCCCTCGTCATGATGACACGGACATTTGCTCCGGTTTTTCGCAGTCGGCTCGCGATTTCCACAGCCTTATATGCTGCGATTCCACCCGTAACGCCTAAAACGATATTTTTGTCGTTCAACATAAATACATCACCAAATTTTTTTATTTTATGCCAAGTTTTGTGCGTTCATAACCAATTTCGTCTGCAGCTATTTCAGCCAAAGCATTTGTTACGTTTTTCGTTGATTTCATGCTTACTTTCACTTCACTGCCATCGAGAATATCACGAGCACGCTTAGCCGCTAAAACAACCAACGTGTACTTACTGTCAACTTTTTTTAATAACGTATCCATTGAAGGATTCACCATATCCATATATTTTTGCTCCTCTTATTCAGTTATTTTTTGTAATCTGTCCCGATTGCGTTCAATCGCACATTTTTCCGCAACAACAATAGCTGCTATCTTTTTTGCCGCAACTTCAACCACATCGTTCTCCACGACATAATCATAATTCAGACCAATGCGAATTTCTTCACTGGCAGCATGCAGCCGCCTGCAAATACTTTCTTCTGTTTCTGTTCCTCTGCTGCGGATACGCCTTTCAAGCTCATCGAGTGAAGGCGGTATGATATAAATAAACACTCCACCTTGGAACTTCTTTTTTACATTCATGGCTCCTTGCGTGTCGATTTCGAGCAATACATCCTTGCCTTCCGCCAACATATCTTTCACGCGCCGAATTGGCGTTCCATAATAGTTTCCATAAACCTCGGCCCACTCCAAAAGTTCTTCTGCTTGAATCATTCGCTCAAACTCCACTTTTTCTGTAAACCAATAATTCACCCCATGGACTTCTCCTGCGCGAGGCTTTCTGGTCGTTGCCGAAATTGAATAGGCAATCTCTTGATGATGTTCCAACAAATGTTTGCAAACAGTTCCTTTGCCTGTACCGGAAGGACCTGATATGACGATTAAATTTCCCTGTTTCATTCGATCCTACTCTTCCTTTAATTTTAAGTCTGCATCATCATTGTCTAACACACGATGCGCAACCGTCTCTGGCTGAACTGCTGACAAAATGACATGATCGCTGTCAGCAATGATTACAGCTCTTGTGCGACGTCCATAAGTTGCATCAATTAGCATACCACGATCTCTCGCCTCTTGAATGATTCTCTTTATTGGCGCAGATTCCGGACTTACGATTGAAACGATTCGATTTGCTGATACGATATTTCCAAAACCAATATTGATAAGTTTTATATCCATAGCATGACACCTCTTCATCACAACAATTTCTGTGCTTATTCTATATTTTGAATTTGTTCGCGAATTTTTTCAATTCCACTTTTCAACTCAACAACCAAGCTGGCTATTTTTGCTGAATTAGCTTTTGCTGCAATCGTATTGGTTTCTCTGTTCATTTCCTGCACAATGAAATCAAGCTTACGACCAACAGCAGATTTTTCCTCAAGGCTCTGCGAAAATTGCTTGAAATGACTCCTAAGTCTTACGATTTCTTCCGTAAAATTGACTTTATCGGCAAATAAAGCAGCTTCTTGGATGACTCTAGTCTCATCGACATTTGAAAGCTCTGCCAGCAAAAACTGGCGAAGACGCTGACGATACTCCTCAACGATCATAGGTGCATATGCTTCAATTGAATCGACCAACTCGGTTAAATCCTGCAATCGAGTCTTCAAATCCTCATAGATATGCTGTCCCTCTACGGTTCGCATTTTAAATAAATGGTCTACCGCTTCTTGCAAAGCGCAAAGAAAAGGCTCTTTAAACGCTTCTTGATGCAGACTATCTTCTTCTACAGTCAATACATCGGGATAATTTGATATTTGGTGCACCGCATCAGGCCTTGGCAATCGCAGTATATCGCTTATTTCGTTTAGCGCTTTATGGTAAGATATAACTAGATTTTTGTCAACCTTTATTTTTTTGAGTCCACCCGATGTTTCGCTAAATGTGATGAATACATCGACCTTGCCTCGTGCAATAAAGCCACTGACACACTTTCTTATATCTTCTTCAAAAACATTCAACGTCCTTGGCATATGACAAGCTATATCATAATAGCGATTGTTGATGGATTTGATTTCTATATGTATCTTATACGCTTCGCTGTCATAGTCACCACGGCCAAAGCCAGTCATACTTTTCAGCACAAACAAGACACCCTTCTTTTTATATTTTTTTGCCAAGCATCCTTTAATCTCATCTAAGCTTTAAAATGACCTTCAAACACTTTTTCTGCCGGACCTGCCATATATACGTTTTCATCGGCTGCCCATTCGACAACCAAAATGCCGCCATCTAATTCGATTTCAGCTTTTCTGTCCGTTTTTTCATTGAGCACTGCCGCAACCAATGTAGCACACGAACCGGTTCCGCACGCCAGTGTAATCGCTGCACCACGTTCCCAGACCCTCATTTTTATATGTGTTGAATCCTTGATTTCAACAAATTCCGTATTTGTTTTTTTAGGGAAATATTCATGTTTTTCAAACAGAGGCCCGATTTTTTCAAGATCCACTTTAGCAAGGTCCTCGACAAACACGACACAATGCGGATTCCCCATCGAAACACAGGTCATCTTATACTCTTGTCCTAAAACAGTGATTGGCTCCGCTACGACTGTCCTACGAGCAAATCCAGCTACTGGAATATCTTCTGCCGCTAAGATTGGCTGCCCCATGTTCACGCGGACCAGTTTTACCGAACCATCATCATTTAAGATGATTTCCGGAGTGAGTATTCCCGCACCCGTCTCTATCGTAAATATTTTTTTTGTCGTGTGTTTGGCCTCATAGACATAACGGGCAAAACAACGAATACCATTGCCACACATTTCTGCTTCACTGCCGTCGGCATTGAATATTCTCATTTTAAAATCCGCCTTTTGGGAAGATAGGATTAAAATGAGCCCATCGGCTCCAATTCCATAGTGTCTGTCACAAACCTTGACAGCAAGATTTGGATAATCGGCAATTTCTTCGCTGAAACAATCTACCAGCACAAAATCATTGCCGCAACCTTGCCATTTTGTAAATTTAAACTCCATATAATCGACCCCTCATCCTATTGCCATTGCTGCATCTATCTATTCATTTTACTTGTTTACGCCGATATATGCAAGATTCCTTGAAAATTTACCCGGTCTCTGCTTGTTTGACCGTTCAATTTTCTAATGATATACTGATTTGATATCACTAAAGAATGGAGTTGATTGCATGAGCTTAGACGGTTTTTCTATGTCACCTTTAATCGCTGAACTCAATCAGCATTTATCCGGCAGCCGTGTAGACAAAATAACGCAGCTCAATAAACAATCTATTTTATTGAGCCTACGCCAGCCCGGTCAAACATATAATTTGCATATATCGATCAATGCCCAAAACCCGGTCATCCATATCATTCATAAACCAATGGAAAACCTTCCGGAACCACCTGTATTTTGTATGGTTTTGCGCAAACAAATCGAAGGCGGCCGCATCGCCCAAATCAGGCAGCACAGTCTTGATCGTTTAGTAATCATAGATATCGACGTGATTGGTTCCGGCGGACTTATTGTCACCAAATCGCTCATCGTCGAATTAATGGGAAAATACAGCAATATGATTTTGCTGCAAGAAGGCAAAATCATTGATGCACTGCGTAAAGTCGGCCACAGCAATAGCCGCGTCCGTTTAGTTTTACCAGGCTATGAATATACTTTACCGCCAAATCAAGACAAGCTCGACATTTTTTCTATTCCATCAAATGAATGTATCGAAGCCTTAAAAGCACTCCCCGAACTTGCTCTTTCTAAAGCAATCATCAATACCTGCCTTGGGCTCGGTCCAGTCAGCGCAAAAGAAATTGCTTTTGGCGCAGGACTTGACCCGGCTATTTTGATTTCCAATTTAGATCAGGCAGACTTTACTGCCTTGGCTTCTTCTTTAAAGGAAATCGTCCTCTCTTGTAAAAAGGAATCCATTAAACCGACCTTGGTCCTCGATGAAAATAAAAAACTGATCGCAGCAGCAGCCTTTCCTCTGCATATTTATCCTGATAAAATCATGCAAACATTCGCATCGATGAGTGAGCTGCTTGAGTTTTCCGGCAAGCTTTCCGGTCAGACGACATTGCCAGACAAAGAACGTTTCAAAAAACTAATCCATACCGAATTGGTCCGTGCACAAAATAAAGCGCAAGTTTTACAAGAAGAACTTGCTCAGGCTCATAATGCTGAAGAGTATAAAATCCGCGGTGATATTTTGATGACGTATCAATACCAATTGACAGACCACGAACTTGCTGAAGTCGAACTTCCTGATATCTATTCAGAAACTGGAGCATCCATAAAGATCAAGCTGAACAAACGCCTTACGACCATTCAGAACATGCAAGCTTATTACCATAAATATGACAAGTTCAAACGAGCCCAGGCATTACTTCTAATCCAAATCAAAAACTGCGCGGACAATCTAGCCTATCTCGATAGTATTGAAAACTCATTGGAATCTTCAACAAAGCTTGCCGAACTCAATGAGATCAAAACCGAACTCATCAGCACCGGCTACTTAAATGAACGCGTCAAGAAAAAAACCATGGAAAAACCTTCTAAGCCTTTTAAATTTTCAGCACCTGACAACACTGTTATTTTAGTTGGGAAAAACAATCTGCAAAATGATAAACTCACCTTCAAAACAGCGCATCACAATGATATTTGGCTCCACACAAAAGATATTCCGGGATCGCATGTCATCATTCGCTGTGAAAACGAACCCGTAAGTGAAGAAACCTTACGATTGGCAGCTGATATAGCCGCCCATTTCAGCAAAGCACAAGGTTCATCAAAAATCCCCGTTGACTACACGCGATGCCGTTATGTAAAAAAACCAGCGGGGGCAAAACCTGGATTCGTTATTTTCACCAATCAAAAAACTCTTTACCAAACCCCAGATGCGGAAAAACTAACCGCCGTTTTAACAAAAGATCTTAATGCCTAAACTATGATAAATAATAAAAGAGAGATTGCATCGAGCTGCAATCTCTCTTTTATTATTTTATGCCTGATTATCAATGATAGCGTCTTTTCCACGTTCACCAGTTCGAATCTTCACTGCATCTTCAACATCATAGAGAAAAATCTTTCCATCTCCGATATGCCCTGTACAGCAAACGCTTTTTATCGCTTTAATAACCGTTTCTACGGGAACTTCACAAATGACGATCTCCACTTTGATTTTAGGCTGCAGACTAATTTCCACTTGCTTTCCTCGATAAACCTCTTTATGCCCTTTAGACAATCCACAACCAAAAACATTGCTTACTGTCATTCCCGTAACAGCGATTTCATTAAGAGCCCGCTTGAGTTCT
>CBDTTM010000116.1:0-7794 GCA_965363355.1 uncultured Selenomonadaceae bacterium
CAAGCCGCTTTGCTTGCGGCAAAATGACGAACCGCATTGCTGGCCAATAGGAAAAGCCTTGCGCGTATGCTGCTTCGAACTGACCTTTCGGGATAGACAAGATGCCAGCGCGAACTACTTCGGCAACATAGGCACCGTGGTAAACTCCAATGCCGAGCATCCCGACCCAGAAAACCGGCATCATGATACCGGCATAGGGGAGTCCATTATATAGGAAGAAAATCTGGATGACGAGTGGTGTGTTTTGAATGAATTCAACATAGATGCGATTCAAAAGGCGAAGTGGTTTGCTATGGGCAGTGCCCATCATGCCGAACAACACACCAAGAACAAGCGCGAGCGCTAAGGCAAGGATGGCTACGAGAATGGTCATACCGAAACCTTCGGCGAATACCTGCCAATCCCGCAGTACAGCCTCCCATTTAAATAGCGCGAAAGGACCCGGCATTTACTTGAGTCCCCATTTTACGAGGAGTTTGTCCATTTCGCCGGAAGCTTTCATTTCTGCAATGGTATCGTTTGCAGCTTTGGTCAAACCTTCGTTGCCTTTTTTGGAGGCAATGCCATAGAGCTGTGGTGCATAACGTGCTGGCAAGATTACTGTGGAATCATCGAGATAACCAGCAAGGATCGCACCATCGACCGAGAAGCAGTCAATGCGCCCAGAATCGAGAGCGGCTTTGATTTCAGGATAGGTACCAAATTCCAAGAAATCTATTTTGAGATTGTCTTTCTTCATTTCAGCAATGATAGACTGTTTGCTCGTTGCACTTTGGGCTACGCCGATTTTTTTGCCATTGAGTCCAGCAAGATCTGTAATTCCGGAATCTTTTTTGACCATCAAAGCGACGCCGTCTTCAAAATAAGGATCGGAGAAGTTATAGCTTTGTTTGCGTTCATCTGTGATCGTAAAGGTAGCAATGACAAAATCTACTTCACCGTTATCAAGAAGAGGTCCACGAGTTTTGGCAGTGACCGGTTGCACTTCGATTTTGTTTTCATCACCCAGAACTTTTTTGGCGATGGCACGGGCAAGATCGATTTCCATTCCGTCAACTTTGCCGGTATTTGGGTCTTTGAAGCCGAATTTAGGCACGTCGACTTTTACGCCGACCTTTAAGGTGCCGCGATCTTTGACCGCTTTTATGTCAGGGGCTTCACCGCTTGCGGCAGAGCCAGATGACGGGGCAGGTGTTGTAGAAGATCCGCAGCCGGCAGCAAAGAGGCTGAAAGCAAATAACAAGGATAATACAATAGCAAATGATTTTTTCATGATAAATCCACCCTTCGTTTTTTTACACTGCATGTGCGATTTTGCTTAAGAATTGTTGAGCTCTTTCTTGCTGAGGTCGTTTAAAGAATTCTTCGGGAGTATTTTCTTCAATGATGGAGCCGTCGGCCATAAAGATGACGCGATCGGCCACGCGGCGGGCAAAGCCCATTTCATGGGTGACAACGACCATCGTGATACCATCGTCAGCCAAGGCAATCATTACATCGAGCACTTCCTGGATCATTTCGGGATCAAGTGCGGAAGTAGGTTCGTCAAATAGCATGATTTTAGGCCGCATGGTAAGAGCCCGGGCTATGGCGACACGCTGCTGCTGTCCACCGGAAAGCTGCGCTGGATATGCATTTGCTTTGTCTTGCAGACCGACGCGATTCAAGTAGACAAGTGCAGATTCAGTGGCTTCTTTACGGCTTTCGCCTTTTAGCTTCATTGGTGCTAAAATCAGGTTTTCGAGAACGTTCATATGGGGATAGAGATTGAATTGCTGAAAAACCATTCCCATGGATTGGCGGACTTTGGCGACCATCGCTGGATTTTCCAAGAGGTTGACATCATCGACGATGACGTTTCCTTCTTCAGGTTTCTCCAATAAATTGATGCAACGGACCAGAGTGCTTTTCCCGGAACCGCTCGGGCCGATGATGACGACTTTCTCGCCTTCGGCTACACGAAGATTGATTCCCTGCAAAACGTGGAGCTTGCCAAAATACTTATGGATGTTTTCTAATTGAATCAAAGTGCAGTCCCTTCTTTCTTATGTCGAAAAAACAAAAAGAAGCCGTAAACCATGAAAAAGGTTCAAACAGCTTCTATGCTTAACGTACATATTTGTTTTTCCAGTAGATACCAAACTACATATGCAATACTTACAATGGAATTCATAGTAGCTCTTTGTAACTATGAATTTATCATATCAATAATTTTTTTGTTTGGCAAGAGGGAATCTTTGTATACAATATTCAATCAAATGGACAAGGCGTATAAAGCCGGGAAAAAATATGATATAATCAGTACTTGTAGGACTTTAGAGCAAATATCAGGAGGGAATCGTTTTGAACATTTTTCGCACAAAATCCATTGAAGCATACCGAGGCGATGCGTCGCGTACGCAGCTTAGACGGTCGCTTGGCGCTTTGGATGTCATCTTGCTCGGAGTGGGAGTTATTGTCGGTACGGGGATTTTTGTACTGACAGGAGTAGCAGCTGCAAGATACGCTGGTCCGGCGTTGATGCTGTCATTTGTCATTGCCAGTATCACTTGCGCATTTGTCAGCTTGGCCTATTCTGAATTAGCGGCAATGGTGCCGGTAGCAGGCAGTTCGTATGCCTACGCTTATACCTCTGTCGGTGAATTCATCGCCTGGCTGGTCGGTTGGAACATCATTTTAGAGTACACTGTAGGAGCAAGTGCAGTAGCTGGCGGCTGGTCTGCTTATGTAGTAGGCTTGCTCAAATCGGCAGGCATTGAACTGTCGAAAACCTGGACGAGCGTTCCATCCGAGGGTGGTATCGTAAATCTGCCCGCTGTATTGATTACCTTGTTTTTGACTTTCTTATTGGTTCGTGGGATTCGTGAAAGTACGAAAGCAAATAAAATTTTGGTCGGAGTCAAATTGCTGGCTATTTTCTTGTTTTTGTTTTTGGCGGGACCAAGCGTAGATACGATGAACTGGGAACCTTTCATGCCTTTTGGGTTTGCTGGGGTTTCAGCTGGAGCTGCGTTCATCTTTTTTGCGTATCTTGGCTTCGATGCGATATCGACAGCCGCAGAGGAAACCAAGAATCCATCGCGTGATATGCCGATCGGGATCATTGGATCGATGATTATTTGCACGATCCTTTATATTGCAGTGACGGGCGTCATGACCGGAAATGTACCATATGCACAGCTCGATAATGCAGAACCGGTTGCTTATGTACTTCGTTCACTCGGTTACAATTTTGGCTCGGCACTTGTCGGTACTGGGGCGATTGCGGGACTTACGACGGTTCTTCTCGTCATGATCTACGCCCAGACCAGAGCCTTTTTTTCGATGTCTAGAGATGGACTCATTCCAAAAGGCATTTGCAAAATTCATCCGCATTATGCTACGCCGCATCGTATTACTCTTTTGGTCGGAACGGCAGTTGCACTCATCAGTGGTTTTACGCCGATCCATATTGTTGCAGAAATGTGCAGTATTGGAACATTGTTTGCATTTATCGTTTCATCAATAGGGGTTATCGTGATGCGCTATAAATACCCGGAGGCAGAGCGCCCGTTTCGCTGCCCTTGGGCAAGGACTATTGCAGTCCTTGCTGTTTTGAGTTGTTCTTATGTGATGTATAATTTATCGGAGATGACATGGGAACGCTTTTTCATTTGGAGCATTTTGGGAATTGTTTTATATTTCGCCTATGGGTATCGGCATAGTGCTTTGGCCGATAAAGAATAAAAAGTATATTGATGTATAAATATACACAAGTATACAACGTGGATTTATGTTATAATTAACGAAGATTATAAAGTGAAAATTGCGGCAGTTGCTTGTGAAAGTTTTCTTTTCTAAAAGGGATTGGAGTTTATTTACATTGCTATATTAACGGTGTATAATATGCCTGTATGACGATGGATATTATAAATACGATATACATTTATTTATAATCATGCACATAATCATGCATTAATGATAGCACATGACGGCATGATAAAAAGCGTAACCGTCATCTCTATAACCTAAACGTTTTTAAGAAAACAGACTTAAAATTAAGAGGGGAGATTCACAAACATGAGCAAAAAAATGAAAACGATGGATGGCAATGCAGCAGCGGCGTATATATCATATGCGTTTACGGATGTAGCGGCGATCTATCCAATCACGCCGTCTTCGCCGATGGCAGAAGACGTCGATGAAATGGCTGCCAAAGGTATAAAGAACCTGTTCGGACAAAAGGTAAGAGTAATCGAGCTGCAATCCGAAGCAGGTGCTGCAGGTGCAGTACATGGTTCTTTGCAGGCAGGTGCCCTTACTACGACGTATACGGCATCCCAGGGTCTTTTACTGATGATTCCTAATATGTATAAGATTGCCGGCGAACTTTTACCGGGTGTTTTTCATGTAAGTGCGCGTGCTTTGGCAGCGTCTTCCTTGAATATATTCGGAGATCATCAAGATGTCATGGCTGCTCGCCAGACTGGGTGTGCTATGCTGGCTGAAAGCAGCGTACAGCAGGTCATGGATTTGAGTGCTGTAGCTCATTTGGTCGCAATCAAAGGGAAAGTTCCGTTCATCAATTTCTTTGATGGTTTCAGAACTTCTCATGAAATCCAGAAAATCGAAGTCATCGACTTTGATGATCTTGGCAAAATCCTTGACTGGGATGCTGTCAAAGCGTTCCGTCGCAATGCACTCAATCCGGATCATCCGGTCATTCGCGGTACCGCGCAGAATCCTGATATCTATTTCCAGGAACGCGAATCCGTCAATAAATATTATGATGCACTTCCTCAGCTCGTAGAAGAAGCAATGGCAGATCTTGCCAAAGTTACGGGCCGTGAATATCATTTATTTGATTATCATGGAGCAAAAGATGCTGACCGCATCATCATTTCCATGGGTTCGATTTGCGAAGCCGCTATCGAAGCTGTAGATTATCTCAATGCCAATGGCGAAAAGACAGGTGTTCTGACCGTTCACTTGTACAGACCTTTCTCCATTGAACATTTCTTTAAATACTTGCCAAAGACTATTAAAAAAGTAGCGGTTCTTGACCGTACAAAAGAACCAGGCGCGCTTGGCGATCCTCTTTATTTGGATGTCAAAGCAGCTTATTATACGTCAGATCAGCATCCTGTCATCGTTGGTGGACGTTATGGTCTAGGCGGTAAAGACGTAACCCCGGATCAGGTTCTTGCTGTCTATGAAAACCTCAAGGCAGACCAGCCAAAATCTGGTTTTACGATTGGTATCGAAGATGACGTAACGTTTACTTCCTTGCCAAAATATGAAAAAGATGTTGATATGACACCAGCTGGAACAAGAGCTTGCAAGTTCTGGGGCCTTGGTTCTGATGGTACAGTCGGCGCTAACAAGAGTGCGATCAAGATCATCGGGGATAAAACGGATATGTACGCACAGGCTTATTTTGCCTATGATTCCAAAAAATCCGGCGGTATCACGATGTCTCATCTGCGCTTTGGTAAATCACCGATCAAATCTCCATATTTGATCAACAAAGCAGATTTCATTTCCTGTTCGCAGGAATCTTATGTAACAAAATATGATCTTTTGGCTGGACTTAAGAAGAACGGTACGTTCCTTCTCAATACCATCTGGACAGAAGAAGAATTGGCCCATAACCTGCCAGCTTCGATGAAACGCTACATTGCCAAAAACAATATCAACTTCTATATTGTAAATGCAGTTAAAATCGCTCAGGGCCTTGGTCTTGGCGGACGTTTCAACATGGTTATGCAGTCTGCGTTCTTTAAGCTTGCTGACATCATCGAAATCGATACAGCTGTTAAATATCTTAAAGATGCAGTCGTCACTTCTTATGGTAAAAAAGGTCAAAAAATCGTTGATATGAACAACGGTGCTATTGATAAAGGTTTGGAAGCAGTCGTCAAAGTCAACATTCCAGCTGACTGGGCTGATGCAGTCGATGCTAACAGCGCAGCTGCTGATCTTCCTGCATTTATCCGTGACATCCAAAATCCAATGAATCGCCAGGAAGGTGAAAGCCTCCCAGTAAGCGCATTCAAAGGAATGGAAGATGGAACTTTCCCATCGGGAACTGCTGCATATGAAAAACGCGGTATTGCAATCAACGTGCCTGAATGGCAGGTTGATAACTGCATCCAGTGTAACCAGTGCTCGTATGTATGTCCGCACGCTGTTATCCGTCCAGTATTGATGACGGCTGATGAAGCAGCAAATGCTCCAGGCGGCATGAAATCAAAAGCAGCTGTAGGCGTTAAAGACATGCAGTATGCAATTACGATTTCACCATCAGACTGCACAGGTTGCGGTAACTGCGCACAGGTTTGCCCTGCTAAGGAAAAGGCTTTGGTCATGAAACCTTTGGCTACGCAGATCGAAAAACAAGCACAGTTCGACTATGCTACAGGAACGGTTGCGCCTAAAGCGAACCCTCTTAATAAAACAACAGTAAAGGGCAGCCAGTTTGAACAGCCGCTCTTAGAATTCTCCGGCGCTTGTGCTGGTTGTGGTGAAACACCATATGCTAAGCTCGTAACACAGCTCTTTGGCGAACGCATGATGATTGCCAATGCTACAGGCTGCTCTTCTATCTGGGGTGCATCTGCTCCGGCTATTCCTTATACGACGAACCATCGTGGTCATGGTCCTGCTTGGGCAAATTCCTTGTTTGAAGACAATGCTGAATTTGGCTTGGGTATGTTCCTCGGTACGAGAGCTGTTCGTGAAACTTTGGCTGAAGAAATACAGGCAGCGATTGACGCTGACGGCATCAGCGAAGAACTCAAAGCAGCATTTGCAGACTGGATTGCAAACTTCAGCGAAGGTGCTGGTACGCGCGATAGAGCAGATCAGATCATTGCCTTGCTCGAAGCAGAAAAGGGCTCCAATGCTCTTTTGAATAAAATCTATGAAAACAAAGACTACTTTGTAAAACGTTCGCAGTGGATCTTCGGCGGAGACGGCTGGGCATATGATATCGGTTACGGCGGACTTGATCATGTTCTCGCATCTGGCGAAGATGTCAACGTTCTCGTATTCGATACGGAAGTTTACTCCAATACAGGCGGACAGTCCTCCAAATCTACACCAGCAGCAGCAATCGCACAGTTTGCCGCAACTGGTAAGAAGACGAAGAAAAAGGATCTTGGCATGATGGCGATGAGCTATGGCTATGTATATGTAGCGCAGATTGCTATGGGTGCGGATAAGAACCAGACGATCAAAGCAATCGCTGAAGCAGAAGCCTACAAAGGTCCATCGCTGATCATTGCATACTCGCCTTGTATCAACCACGGTTTGCGTGCGGGCATGGGCAACAGCCAGCTTGAAACCAAACGTGCAGTTGAATGCGGTTACTGGGATATGTACCGTTACAATCCGGAACTCGTCGGCACGGAAAAGAACCCGTTCGTACTCGATTCCAAAGAACCAACGGGCGACTTCCAGGAATTCATCCTTGGCGAAGTTCGTTATTCGTCCTTGAAACGTTCCTTCCCAGATACAGCAGACGCTTTGTTTGCTAAGACGGAAGCTGACGCTAAAGCAAGACGTGAGAGCTACAAAAAACTCGCTGATAAATAATACTGGCAGAAGGCAGAGCAATCTGTCTTGATAGATAGTAAAAAGCCCCGTCATTTGGCGGGGCTTTTTGCTGCTTAAATAAGAAAATAAGAGGCATTGTACCCAATAAAGTACAATGCCTCTTGTTTTCTTATTTTTTTGTTTCCATAAAAAAGACTTTGATGAATTTTTTGCTATTGATGCGAACCTGTGACATATTTGGTCTTTGATCGTCTTCCA